>NZ_BCQQ01000078.1 GCF_001552155.1 Actinomadura formosensis NBRC 14204
CCGGGCAGCGCGGCCCGCCGCGGGCGCGGCGGGCGCGCGAGGACGTCGTAGCGCCCGCGTTCCAGGGCCGACAGCGTCGCGCGGCCCCCGGCCACGTAGCCCGCCACCGCGATCCGCCCCCATCCGGGCAGGCCCGCCATCAGCGGCGTCGTGCCCCGGTCCAGCAGGTCCGCGGCGCGGCGCGCCTCCAGTGCCAGCACGCCGCGCAGCCGCGTCGGCGTCACCGGGCGCGCCAGGTCGTCCTCGGTGCAGCCGAACCGCCGCAGGTCCTCGCCGGGCAGGTAGATCCGCCCGTCCCGGTAGTCCCGGCCCGCGTCCTGGCAGTGCTCGATGACCTGCAGCGCCGTGCACACATCGTCGGACGCCGCGGCGAGGCCGCGCTCGTGCGCGTCGAACAGATGCAGCACGATGCGTCCCACCGGCGCGGCCGACAGCGCGCAGTGCTCCGTCAGCTCGTCGAACGTCTCGTACCGCTGGACGGCCCGGTCCCGCCGGTTCGCCCGCACCAGATCGCGGAACGGCGCCTCCGGGAGGCGGTGCGCGTGCACGGCCCCGGCCAGCCGGCGTAACTGCGGGAGGTCCGGCGTCCGGCCGGCGAACACGCGGTCCAGGTCGTCGTCCACGAGGCCGAGCAGCTTGGCCCGCTGGTCCGGCGGCGCCTCGTCGCCGATGTCGTCGACGAGCCGCGCGAACCCGTAGACGGCCCGCAGACCGGCCCGGTGCCGGGCGGGCAGCAGCCCCGCCGCCACCGGGAAGTTCTCCCGCGCCGCGAGCCGGTCCAGCGCGCGATCGTGCTCCTCGACGCTCCAGGGCGGTTCAGTGATCACCTTGATGGGATCGACCGGACCGGCACCAGAGAAACTCTGGCCGAGGTATGGACTTATTTAAAGGTGCCGTCAGGGCAGCCGGGGAAGCAGCCGAAGGGCGACGTCCAGGGACCGGTCGCCCGGCGTTCCGCCGTCCTCGGCCGTCCACACCTCGGCCAGCACGGCCTTGACGAATCCCCAGGCCACGACGCGTTCGGGTGGGAGGCCGAGACCGTCCGCGAGCTGCTCGACACGGGCGGGGACGAGCCTGAGCAGAGCGTCGTCGCGGTCCTCCGGGTCGGGGTTGTAGAGGAGGGCGCCGGCCTCGTAGCCGGGATCGCCGACGTACCCGTGCGGATCTATGCCGAGCCAGGGTTCGCGGGTCGCCCGCAGGATGTTGTCGTGGTGCAGGTCGCCGTGCAGGACGACCGTGCCGGACGGGTCGGCGCACAGTTCGTCGAAGAGGCGTGCCGCCCGCTCCACCAGGTGGCGCGGCAAAGGGCCGTCTCCGGGGTGGCGGCGCAGATGGTCCTTGAGGGAGGCGCCTTCCGTCTCCAGGCGGGGGAGCGGGCAGTCCGGCGGGGGCGTCCGGTGCAGGCGCCGCATCACGCTGATCGCGGCGGCCGTGGCCTCCTCGTCGCGGTCGGGGACGAGGGCGCTCGCGGGTGTCCCGGGGACGGCCCGCTCCAGCAGGAACGCGCCGCGTGCCGGATCGTGGGCCAGCAGCCGTACCGCGCCGTGCCCGTCGTAGGCGGCGAGGGCCGCGGCCTCGGCGGCGAGATGGTCCGCTCCCGGCGGTCCGAGCTTGAGGACCGCGGCCCCGCCGTCCTCCGGCGTCGCCTCGGCCACCCAGTGGCAGCTCAGCTCGAAGGGGCGGCCGAGGCGCAGCCCCCAGTTGCGGGCGACGGCGTCCAGCGTGGCGGGCAGCGCGTCCAGCCAGCGGCGGCCGTCGGCGCCCCAGGTCTCGATCGCGTGCCGGGCGAGGGCGGAGGGGACGATGCCGGGCATGTGATCGACTCTGTCATCCGGCGAGTAGCCTCGGGGAATGCCGAGCACGCATGAGCGCGAGATCACAGGGCCGGTGGACCTGTGCCTGCCGGACGGACGCCTCAACCCCGGCGCCGTCGGCTGGACGCGGCGGCCGCTGCACCGGGCGAACCTGCGCGGATGGGGCCGGGCGAAGCGGTGGGAGTACTGGGGCATCGTCACGCCCCGGCACATCATCGGGCTGGTGGCCTCCTCGCTCGACTACGCCGGAGTGCACGGCGTGTACGTGCTGGACCGCGAGACCGGCGAGGAGACTGGTAAGGACGCCGTGGTGCCGTTCGCTCGCGGTGCCGTTCTCCCCGACCGCAGCGGTGCCGGTGAGGTGTCGGTGCGGGGCGGGGGAGTGGCGATCGGGGTGCGGCAGCGCCCGTCCGGCTCCCGGGTGCGGGCGCTGGCGCCGGGTGTGCTCGATCTCGATGTCGAGATTCCGCTGCCGGAGGGGCACGAATCGCTCGGTGTGGTGATCCCGTGGAGTTCCCGGCGTTTCCAGTACACGGTCAAGGACGTCGGGCGCCCCGTGCGGGGGCGGCTGAGCCTGCCGTCGGGGGAGCACGAGATCGGGGAGGGGGCCTTCGCCGTCCTCGACCACGGGCGCGGCAAGTGGCCGTACCGGATGACGTGGAACTGGGCGGCGGCGAGCGGCCCCGGCCTGGCCCTGCAACTCGGCGGAAAATGGACGGACGGCACCGGCATGACCGAGAACGCCCTGTTCGTCGACGGCCGCCTGCACAAGATCGGCGAGGAGCTCACCTGGACGTATGACCGGGCCGACTGGCTGCGCCCCTGGACGATCACCGGGGAGCGCGTCGAGGTCGAGTTCCGTCCGTTCCATGAGCGGGCCGCGCGGGTCGAGCTGGGCGTCGTCGGCACCGAGACCCACCAGTGCTTCGGGCGTTTCAGCGGGCACGCCCGCACCGACGAGGGCGCCTGGATCGACTTCGACGGCCTCACCGGCTGGGCGGAGGAGGCCCGCCAGCGCTGGTGAGCCCCGCGGGACGGCGGACGCCGTCCCGCGGGCCCCCTCAGATCTGCGAGGCCTTCAGGGCGAAGACCTGGCGGGAGTTCTCGGCCTCGGTGTGGCACCAGAGCCAATCCTTGGTGCCGTCGTAGGAGACGTCCTCCGGGTAAGGGGGCAGGTTGATGGGGTACTGGACCAGGCTGCCCGGCGTCCAGGTGAGCAGGTTGCCCGGTGCGTTGTTGGTGTTGCTGCGGGTGATGTAGAACTTGCCGTTGATGCAGGTCCCGCCCTGCATCCGGTCGATGTCGACCACCGCGGCGAACGACGGGTGGGCGACGCCGTTCGTCTCCTTGAGCCGGCGGGTCTGGTAGTCGATGTCCCACTTGAACAGGCGGCTCGCCCGCTGCGGCGTCTCCAGGAACTCGCCGATGACGATGCTGTCGGGGACCGAGGTCCGGTCCAGGGAGATCCAGGAGTAGAGCACCTGCTGCTGCTGGTTGCGCACGACCGAGGAGTAGGCGGCGGACTGCGGCAGCACGTAGGCGTAGTTGTGCGCCTGGAACGTGCCGTCCGGCTGCCTGCCGATCTTGGTCTCGTCGCCGGGGGCGGTGATCTTCAACAGGTCCCGCATGTCGAAGATCCGGATGCCGCTGTTGGTGTCCACGACGTACAGCAGGTCGCCGTACCACATGATGCCGCCGGCGTGGATCTTGATGGGGGCGAAGTCCGGCGTCAGCGTGCTGCCGGTCGGCTCGACGAGCAGGACGTGCCGGTAGGCGGGCCGGGCCGGGTCGGTCATGTCGACGAAGCTGACCCGCACGCCCTTGTTCACCGTGTGCTTGCTGTACCACGAGGCGAGCTGGACCTCGCGGCCGTTGTACTTGCCGGTTCCCGCGTGGTCGGCGCTGGTGGTCAGGCCCTGCGGGTACCAGTAGGGGTCCCTGTTGTCGCCGTCCTGCCAGAACCAGTTGGCGGTCCTCGGCGGGGTGTTGGGGAGGCCGGTGACGCCGTAGCGGTTGGCGGAGTTCAGGACGTCGTCCACGGTGCTGCTCGGCAGCGTGCGCTTGAGGGCCGTGATCAGGGCGGCCCACGTGGCGGTCTGGCCGGCGGCCTTGTCCTCGGGGACGAGATCGAAGTCGGTCTTCGTGGGGTAGGTGACGTTGAGCAGGGACGGCTTGGGGAGCGGAGCCGGGTTGGCGAGGGCGCCGGTGGCGTCCAGCGCCCCTCCCAGGGCGAAGGCTGCGGGGGCGGCGACCATGCCCTTGAGAAGGGATCTCCTCTTGATCAACATGTGGGCACGGTAAGCAGCCCGGCGGATCATGATCAATAGCGCAAGATCAACTTTTTGGACCGTGCCGGTCAGGCGGTGTGGCCGCATCCGGCCACGGCCGAACGGCCGCCGCCCCGGGGGTGAATAACTTGATATCGAGATAAATTGCAGATAGCTTGACGTCAAGAGAAAACTTGCGGAAGTTAGGTCGCCCTGATTGCCGGTCGGGAGGCCGACTAGGGCAGGATCAAGGAAGACGAGCGCCCGTCCCGCAGCGCGCCGCCCTGTGCCGGCCCCGGGGACGGGCACATCGAAGACCATGACGAGCGCCGCGCGCACATGTCCCGGACCGGCCGTGCGGTGGCGACGGAGGAGGAGTCCGTGTCCGCGAACAGCTTCGGCAGCCGTGACAAGCTGCAGGTTGGCGACAAGTCGTACGACATCTATCGGCTGGACGCCGTCGAGGGCGCGGCCCGTCTCCCATACAGCCTGAAGGTGCTGCTGGAGAACCTGCTGCGCACCGAGGACGGCGCGAACGTCACCGCGGAGCACATCCGCGCGCTCGCCGGCTGGGACCCGCAGGCGCAGCCGAGCAAGGAGATCCAGTTCACCCCCGCGCGGGTGATCATGCAGGACTTCACCGGCGTGCCGTGCGTGGTGGACCTCGCCACGATGCGCGAGGCGGTACGGGAGCTGGGCGGCGACCCGTCCAAGATCAACCCGCTGGCGCCGGCCGAGATGGTGATCGACCACTCCGTCATCGTCGACTACTTCGGCTCGCCGGACGCGTTCGAGCGCAACGTGCAGCGCGAGTACGAGCGCAACAAGGAGCGCTACCAGTTCCTGCGCTGGGGGCAGACGGCGTTCGACGAGTTCAAGGTCGTCCCGCCCGGGACCGGCATCGTCCACCAGGTGAACATCGAGCACCTCGCGCGCGTGGTGTTCGACCGCGACGGCGTCGCCTACCCCGACACCTGCGTCGGCACCGACTCGCACACCACGATGGAGAACGGCATCGGCGTCCTCGGCTGGGGCGTCGGCGGCATCGAGGCGGAGGCCGCGATGCTCGGCCAGCCGATCTCGATGCTCATCCCGCGCGTGGTCGGCTTCAAGCTGACCGGCGAGCTGCCCGCCGGCACGACCGCGACCGACCTCGTGCTGACCATCACCGAGATGCTGCGCGAGCACGGCGTCGTCGGCAAGTTCGTCGAGTTCTACGGCGAGGGCGTGCACGCCCTGCCGCTGGCGAACCGCGCCACGATCGGCAACATGAGCCCCGAGTTCGGCTCCACCTGCGCGATCTTCCCGATCGACGACGAGACGCTGAAGTACCTGCGGCTGACCGGGCGCAGCGAGGAGCAGACCGCGCTCGTCGAGGCGTACGCGAAGGCGCAGGGCATGTGGCTCGACCCGTCGGTGGAGCCGGAGTTCTCCGAGTACCTGGAGCTGGACCTCGGGGCGGTCGTCCCGTCGCTGGCCGGCCCGAAGCGCCCGCAGGACCGCATCTCCCTGGCGAACGCCAAGACGACCTGGCGGCGGGACGTGCAGAACTACGTCGAGAGCGTCCTGGGCGCGCTGGACGAGGCGTCCAACGAGAGCTTCCCGGCCTCGGACACCCCGGCGATCACCCAGGAGACCGAGGGCGACAAGCCCCGGCAGGTCGACGCCAACGGCTCCGGCCGCCTGCACAAGCGGGTCCCGGTCACCCTTGAGGACGGCACGGAGTTCGTCCTCGACCACGGGCACGTCGCCGTCGCCGCCATCACGTCCTGCACCAACACGTCCAACCCGTACGTGATGATCGCCGCGGCGCTGCTGGCCAGGAACGCCGTCGAGAAGGGCCTGACCCGCAAGCCGTGGGTCAAGACCTCGCTCGCGCCCGGGTCGCAGGTCGTCACCGACTACTACGAGCGCGCCGGCCTCACCCCGTACCTCGACAAGATCGGCTTCAACCTCGTCGGGTACGGCTGCACCACCTGCATCGGCAACACCGGCCCGCTGCAGCCGGAGATCTCCAGGGCCGTCAACGACAACGACCTGGCGGTCACCGCGGTGCTGTCCGGCAACCGCAACTTCGAGGGCCGCATCAGCCCCGACGTGAAGATGAACTACCTCGCGTCGCCGCCGCTGGTCATCGCCTACGCGCTCGCCGGGACGATGGACATCGACATCCTCAACGACCCGATCGCCGAGGGCACCGACGGCCCCGTCTACCTGCGCGACCTCTGGCCCGAGCCGGAGGAGGTCGCCTCGATCGTCGAGTCGTCCATCGGGCAGGAGATGTTCGTCAAGGACTACGCCGACGTCTTCAAGGGCGACGAGCGCTGGCGCGGCCTCGACATCCCGACCGGCGACCTGTTCGAGTGGGACCCCGCGTCCACCTACGTCCGCAAGGCCCCGTACTTCGACGGCATGAGCGCCGAACCGGAGCCGGTCACCGACATCCGCGGCGCCCGCGTGCTGGCGAAGCTGGGCGACTCGGTCACCACCGACCACATCTCCCCGGCCGGGGCCATCAAGGTCGGCACGCCCGCCGCGCAGTACCTCCAGGACAACGGCGTCGAGGTCAGGGACTTCAACTCCTACGGCTCGCGCCGCGGCAACCACGAGGTCATGATCCGCGGGACGTTCGCCAACATCCGGCTCCGCAACCAGCTCCTGGACGGCGTCGAGGGCGGCTACACCCGCGACTTCACCCGGGACGGCGCGCCCCAGGCGTTCATCTACGACGCCGCGCAGAACTACGCCGCGCAGGGCACCCCGCTCGTCGTCATCGCCGGCAAGGAGTACGGCTCCGGCTCGTCCCGCGACTGGGCCGCCAAGGGCACCGCGCTGCTCGGCGTCCGCGCGGTCATCGCGCAGTCCTACGAGCGCATCCACCGCTCGAACCTGATCGGCCTCGGCGTCCTGCCGCTGCAGTTCAAGGACGGCGAGTCCGCGGAGTCCCTCGGGCTCACCGGCACCGAGACGTTCGACATCACCGGCGTCACCGCGATGAACGAGGGCGGCGTCCCCGGCGAGGTCACCGTCAAGGCCGACGACAAGGAGTTCACCGCCACCGTCCGCATCGACACCCCGGGTGAGGCGGACTACTACCGCAACGGCGGCATCCTCCAGTACGTCCTGCGCAACCTGATCGGCAAGTAACCGGCACCGCCGAACGGGCCGCTCCGGAAGGGGCGGCCCGTTCCGCCGCCGCCACAAAGAACCCTCACTGGTTTTATTCAGCGGAGATGTCAGGCTGAATGCCATAGATCCGCCTCGGCGGAGGCTTGAACATGGCCCTGGCATCCGTGTTGGTCATGCTCGTCCTCGCCATTGCCTCAACGGCGCGAGACCACAAACTGATCGGGTCGGCCGGTGTCATGGCCGCAACCATGATGTGGCTTGCCCTGCGGTCGATCATCGGGCAGGTACTCCTGGTCATCGGCATCATTGCAGGTGTGATCGTTGTGGATCTCACATGAGGCCGTGGACGCCGAAGACGCATGGTCCCCCGTCCGCCGTGGGGTCGCGCCTGGTTCTGTGAGCGGCGGACGGCCGGCGGCGGATGCCGGCGTGACCGTGCTCAGTGGTCGAGGGCCAGGCGCAGGCCGAAGCCGATGAAGGCGAGGCCGGTGATCTGCTGGAGGCGCCGTTTGACGGCCGGACGGGTGAGGGCGCGGCGGGCGGCCCCGGCGGCGCCGACGACGGCGGCCAGCCACAGCAGGCCCTCGGCGGCGTGGATGGCCGCGAACAGCATGCTCGTCCAGAACACCGGGGCGCCGTCCGGGACGAACTGGGGCAGCAGGCTCATGTAGAAGACGCCGACCTTGGGGTTGAGCAGGTTGGTGGTGAGGCCCGTCCGGAAGGCGGTGGGGCCGGACGCCGGTGTCCACGGGGCCTCGGCCGTCTCCCGCGTCCGGTGCCGGGCGTTCCACAGGGCCCGCGCGCCGAGCCACATCAGATAGCAGGCGCCCGCGACGCGCAGCACGCCGAACGCGATCCCGGACGCGGCCAGCAGCGCGGTCAGCCCGGCCGCGCTCGTCATCGCCCAGCACATCAGTCCGGTGACCACGCCCGCCGAGGACAGCAGGCCGGCCCGCCGCCCGCCGGCGACGGTGCTGCGCACGACGAGCATCGTGTCCACGCCGGGTGTGATCGTCAGCAGCGCGGCCATGACGGCGAAGGCGAGGCAGGCGGTCAGCACGGGGTAATGCTCCCTGAAACGCCCCGACGGGACAAGAAGGTTCGACATGAACAAGATCGGTGACCTGGACGTCTTTCCGCTCTGCCTGGGCGGCAACGTCTTCGGCTGGACCGCGGGCAGGGAACGCTCGTTCGAGATCCTGGACGGCTACGCGGCGGCCGGCGGCAACTTCATCGACACCTCCGACTCGTACATGGCGTCCGCGCCCGGCAACGGCGGCGGCGAGTCCGAGGAGATCATCGGGGAATGGACGCGGACGCGCGGCAACCGGGACGACGTCGTCATCGCGACGAAGGTCGGCCGGCATCCCGAGCGCCGGGGCCTGGCCCCCGCGAACATCAGGGCCGCCGCGGAGGACTCGCTGCGGCGCCTCCGCACCGACCGCATCGACCTGTACTACACGCACTTCGACGACCCGTCCGTGCCCGTCGAGGACATCATGACGGCGCTGGACGACCTGGTCACCGCCGGGAAGGTCCGGCAGATCGGGGTGTCGAACATCGAACTGGACCGGCTGGAGGCGTCCCTTGAGTTCAGCGAACGCGAGGGGACGGCCCGCTACGCGGCCATCCAGCCGCACTACAACCTGGTGTCCCGCGGCACCTACGAGGGGCCGCGCCGCGACATCGCCGAACGGCACGGGCTGGCCGCCGTCCCCTACTACGGGCTCGCTTCGGGCTTCCTGACCGGCAAGTACCGTCCCGGCGCCAGGGTGGACAGCGTCCGCGCCGGCCGCGCGGGCGGATACCTGGAGACCGAGCGCGGGCGCAGGGTCCTGGCCGCGCTCGACATCGTCGCCGAGGAGCAGGGCGCCGCCGTCGCGACGGTGGCGCTGGCCTGGCTCGCCGCGCAGCCGACCGTCGCCGCGCCCATCGCCAGCGCCCGCACCCTCGACCAGTTGCCGCCGCTCATCGAGGTGCCGCGCACGACGCTCACCGGCGACCAGCTCGAACGCCTCACCGAAGCGTCCGCCTGATCTGGTACTCCAGCCGCACTTAGTGATCTTTGGTGTGTTGTTGCTGGTGGTGGCATTGTCGGGCGTGGCGTAGAGACGGCGGATCTCGTTGGTGGAGATCGGTGCGGAAGAACCGGGTGACGGGCCGGATGCAACCGGGCCTGGTAGTGATCCGGACCGGTCTGGTTCTTGGCGGCCTGGGAGCATTCTTCGATCGCCCGGCGAGTCCCGGTCACCCTGCACCGGTTGCTGTATCGAGATCGGGTGGGGGCTGTGGCATGGGGAGAAGGCCGGGTCGACCGGGTTGCGCAGTGCGCGGCGTGCACAAGACCCTGCGCGCCCTGGAAAACGGCATCCGCGACTGGATCAAGACCTGGAACGACCCCAGCCCTTTCACCTGGACCAAGACCGCCGACGAGATTCTCGAGCGCCTCGCCTCATATCTTGATCGAATTCCTGGCGCAGGACACTAGCGGAAGTCCTCGACCCGATCCCGTGCCCACTGCGCGAACGTCCGCGGCGGACTGCCCGTCACGGACTGCGCAGTGGGCAACGGGCCCAGGACACTCGGATCGAAGTCCTCGATGTCCGCCGGATCGGCCGGATTGCCGTCGTAGTCGGTGAATCCCAGCAGGAAGTCCGCAGCCTCGGCGGCGAATCCCCCGATCCTCATGTAGATCTCGCGCGCCTCCGCCGGAGTGACCTCCTCGAACCCGACCTCTTCGCCGAGCGCATCGGCGATGGCTTTGACCTGCTCGCGCAAGCTGATCAACTCCGGACCGTTGATGTCGTACGCCTTGCCGTGATGTCCGTCCTCCAACAAGGCTTTCAGCGCCACATCGGCGACATCCCGCTCGTGCACGGGAAACCAGCCCGCGTCCGGATTCGCGTCCCGCACCACCCGCTCGGCCCGGATCGACGGTCCCCACAGCGACAGCTTGTTGGCCGCGAACTCACCCGGCCGGAGGTGTGTCCACTCCAGACCGGACTCCTCGACGGCGTGTTCGACCGGCGGATGGAATGTCGTGTCGAAACCGCCGGTCACCGCGCCCGATGAGAGCACGACGATCCGCTGGACGCCTGCTTGCCCGGCACGTTCGACGATCTCCTTCGCCGTCGACGGCTCCGGGAAGAGGAACATCCGGTCCACGCCGTCGAACGGCACAGACTCCGGCTTGGTGAGATCTCCCTGGACGACCTCAGCGCCGGGCAGTTTGGCCCGCCCCGGGGCCCTGGTCAGCGCCCGTACCTGAACTCCCGCCTTGACCAGGCCTGTTGTCACGTTCCGCCCCACGTTCCCGGTTGCCCCTGTCACTAGCACTCGCACCCGCGTCCTCCTTTTTCGTACGTCCTACGGATAAACAATACCGTATCATCTACGGGAAACGGGAGGCCTGATGGAACGCAGCGGTGGCGGAGATCCTCGGGAGACCTTGCGCCTGCTCTGGCGCTCCCCGCAGGCTCGATCGGGTCGTGGCCGGCCACCAAAGGTCTCCCTGGACAAGATCGTCGCCGCGGCCATGGCATTGGCGGACCGGGACGAACTCGACGCCATGACCATGGACCGGCTCGCCGGGTCCCTCGGCGTCGGCACGATGACGCTGTATACGCACGTGCCCGGCAAGGCCGAACTGGTCGACCTGATGGTGGATTCCGCCTGGCGGGAACTCGACTTGACCCCATCGGGCTCGTGGCGTGACCAGATCGAGCACTACGCGAAACAGAACGTGGCCCTGCACGAACGCCACCCGTGGCTGCGCATTGTGTCGACCGTGCGACCACCCCTCGGCCCCGGATTGCTCGCCAGGGACAACTTCCTGCTGGCTGCTTTGTCCATGACCGGGCTGTCCGCCGCCGAGACGTCTGCGGCGACCGACTCCATCGTCACCTTCGTCGACGGCGCGGCCGCCGCCCTTGCCGAACACACCCATGCCGAGCGGATCAGCGGCCAGACCGGCGACGACTGGTGGGCCGCCCGCCAAGTGTTCTGGGAAACCATCTTCGACCCGGCGCGATACCCGGCGATCGAACAGACCTGGCAGAACGGCGGCTTCAACCGCAACGCGGCCAAGGCGGCCGCGAACGCGTTCGACCTCGGCCTGCGCGCCCTGCTCGACGGAATCACCGCGATGGCCCAGCGGAATCGATGATCGCCCGTGTGGTCTCTCACCCCGTTACCTGGCGGTTGGGACACGTTCGGAAGCGGAAGGCCGTCAAAAGCGCGGGTCGGCCGGGTCGGTGACGGCGGGGGCCTGGAGCAGCAGGTGTCGGCAACGGTGCGGGTCACGCCCCACATCTCCCGCGCTCGCTGCATGCTCGTGGAGTTGATCTCCGGGGTGCCCATCAACGACCGGGCAACGAAATCCAGGACCGGCTTCTTCGCCGAGGCGACCAGATCGGCGAACCAGCCATGGAGTCCGTGACGATGTGCGCGGCTATGGGGTGGAACACCTGGGCGACCCCGGCGGTGTGCCGGTCGGAGACGACACCGGATTTGAGAAGAAGGGGACCTGCTCGGCAGGGGTGCAGCGGCAGTACACCGGCACTGCCGGGAAGATCACCAACTGCCAGAGCGGGGTGTTCCCGGGTTATGCGGGCCCGCGTGGACGGGCACTGATCGACCGGGAGTCGTATCTGCCGGCCGCCTCCCGGATCGCCGATCCGGACCGGCGGGCCCGCGCCAAGGTCCCCACCGGCGTGGGTTGTGCGACCAAGCCGCAACTACTGGCCGTGATGATCGAGCGGGCCATCGCCGCCCAGGCACCGTCCGGGTGGGTGACCGCGCTCACCCGCCCACCGGCCGACACTCACCATATCCAGCGCTGCTCCTGCCGGCGGCTACAACACCAAGCCCGCGCCCGACAACGCCACCACCAGCAACAACACACCAAAGATCACTAAGTGCGGCTGGAGTACTAGACCGGATAAGTGGGGTTATAGCGTCGGCGGGTGCCGCCTTTCGATTTTCTTCTGCTCGGCGGGCTGGCCGCGCTGGTCGGCGCGATCGTGCAGGGCAGTGTCGGCCTCGGCGTCGGCCTGGTCGCGACGCCGATCGTGACGATGCTGTTCCCGTCGCTGATGCCGGGGGCGATCCTCGTCGTCGCGTTCGCCCTGCCGTTCGCGACGCTCGCCCAGGAGGTCCGGCACGTCGACACGCGCGGGCTCGGCTGGGCGTTCGGCGGCCGCCTCGCCGGGACGCCGCTCGGCGCGTGGCTGGTGGCCGCCGTCCCGGACCGCGTCCTCGGCGTCGTGATCGGCTTCGTCGTCCTCGCCGCCCTCGCCGTGACGACGTGGTCGCGCGAGGTGCCGCGCAACCGCCGCACCCTCGCCGCCGCCGGCGTCATCTCCGGCACCACCGGCACCGCGTCCGGCATCGGCGGCCCGCCGATGGCGCTGCTCTACCAGCGGGAGAGCGGCCCCCGCGTCCGCGCGACGCTGGCGGTCTTCTTCTGCGGTGGCACGCTGCTGTCCCTGGTGACCCTCGGCCTCGCCGGGCACCTTCCGGTACGGCAGGTCGTCGCGGGCCTGGGGCTTCTCCCGTTCGTCCTCGCCGGGTTCCTCGCCGCCGGACCGCTGCGCCGCTACCTGGACGCCGGGCGTCTGCGCGTGGCGCTGCTCATCGTCGTCGGATCGTCCGCGGTGGTGCTGATCGTCCGTAATCTGGTCTGATGCGTCCCACGAAGGCCGACCTGGAGGCCGCCCGCGACCGCGTCGTCCCCGATGTCCTGCCCCCGGACGGCGGGACGCTGCACATCCTGTTCAGCGGCATCAACCCGGGCCTCTACTCGGGGGCGACCGGCCACCACTTCGCCCGTCCGGGCAACCGCTTCTGGCCCGCGCTGTACCGCTCCGGCTTCACCGACCGCCTGCTCGACCCGTCCGAGCAGGACCTCCTGCCCGGTTACGGCCTCGGCATCACGAACCTGGCGTCCCGCACCACCGCCCGCGCCGACGAGCTGACCGACGCCGAACTCCGTGAGGGCGGACGCCGCCTGGAGGCCCTCGTCGAGCGTTACCGCCCCGCCTACCTGGCCGTGGCCGGCGTCACCGCCTACCGCACCGCCTTCGGCCGCCCCCGCACCCGGATCGGCCCGCAGGACGAGATGTTCGGCCCCGCGAGACTCTGGGTCCTGCCCAACCCGAGCGGCCTCAACGCGAGCTGGCCGCTCGACAGGATCGCCGCCGAATTCCGCCGCCTCCGCGAGGCCGCCGAAGCGCTCAGAACTCCGTGAGAACCCGCGGGTCGAACCGCACGGTGAACGGCCTGTCCGCCTCCACCTCGGCCTTCAGCTCTTCCCCCGCTCCCGCTGTGCAGAGCCGCCGATAGGTGGAGGCCCCGTTCTCCAGGACGAAGACCTGGACTTTGGGGTGAGGCGAGAATTCGACGAGCCAGTACTGAGGAATGCCGAGGGTCGCGTACTCCTTGAGCTTGCGCACCCGGTCGGCGCGTTCGCTGGCGCTGCCCGGAGAGATGACCTCGATGACCAGCAGAACCTCCCGGCCCGGAATCACGACCGGATTGCGCTCCACGATCGAGGCACGGGCCACGCTCCTGGGCACCACGAACACGTCCGGCTTACGGATGCCGCCCGGTGTGCTGATCTCCCATTCGCCGCCGCCGGCGACGAAGATCGTGGCCTTGGCATCCGTCGCGGCCGCTTTGATGATGTCCTGCACCTGCATGGCGGCCCAATTGTGGGTTGCGCTCGGGGACAACTCGATCAGCCACCCGTCTTCGAGTTCCAGGCCGCGGCCTTCATCCTCTCGGGCGTGCAGATCGTCCATCGTGTACGGACCAAAACCGCCATGGTCATGCGCGACGCTCACGGCCCTGCTCCCATCAACGGTGCCACAGATCAATGCAGGGACTACGTTACCCCGCCCGACTTTCGGGGACTGAGCGTAGCGGTATGTTTACTCTCAGGAGGCATTGTTGAGAGCGAACATCGTGTTCACCTCGGTGAGCAGGGTGGGGTGCGGTTCCCAGAGACCGGGGTGGCCGAGGGCGATGATGGGGCGGGGGAGGGGCCGGACGCCGGTCAGGTGCCAGTGGTGGAAGCCGCGTTCGGACCAGGGACCGCAGTCGCAGGACCCGTCGCGGGCGGAGCAGACGTCGTCGAGGTCGGCGACGGCGATGACGGCGCCGATGGTGGCGAGCGGGTCGCGGGGGTCCCAGCCGGCGGCCCGGATGAGCGGGGAGTCGCACGCCTTCAGGTCGACGCGCATGGAGGCGTGGACGAGGAGGGGGCCGCGGTAGGCGGTGGGCAGGCCCTGGTTCGAGACGGTCTTGCCGCCCCGTGCGATCGCGAATGCCCAGGGCTGCTGAACACTCATCGCCTGCACGCGGTCACCTCCACTGATCGCCCCGTACTCGGCCGGCCCGGGATCGCCGAGGCCCCGGCGGGACGCCGGTCGCCGCGCGACGATGCCCGAGAGGCTAGGCGCATCTCGGCTGAATTGCCAACGGACGGGTCGAAAGGTTGATGGGCGTCATGGGACGGCTGCCGGGCCGTTCGATTCCCATGCGGATCACTTTCGATCACCCATGTGACGCCGGAGAAGGGTGTGAGGTTGACGTGCCGGAGTGACTACTGCCCGGGGCGCCGTCGCGGCGGCCTACCAGGCGAGGGCGGGCGGCAACCCGGCCGGCCCGGCGTCCGGCCAGTCCGGCGGGGCGCCGAGCGGTGCCAGCTCGGCCAGCTGGAGGCGGTACCACGGCGAGGACTCGGGACGTCCGGCCAGCTCCAGGCAGCGCTCCCACGTCCACCACTCGGCCCACTCGACCTCGTCGGGGTTCGGGTGGACGGGCCCGCCCGCCGGGACGGTGGCGCGCACCACGGGGCAGCGCTCGTGCTCGACGGTGCCGTCCTCGGCGACGGCCCGGTACTGGAACCGGGGCAGGACGGACGTCAGCTCCGCGGCCGGGATGCCGAGCTCGTCGCGCAGCCGCCGCAGCACGGCGTCGCGCAGCTTCTCGCCCGGACCGGGATGGCCGCAGCAGCTCCCCGTCCAGACACCGGGGAACGTCCGCTTGTCCAGGGCGCGCCGGGTGATCAGGACGCGACCCTCCGTGTCCACCACATAGCAGGAGAAAGCCAGGTGGTACGGCGTGTCCTCATGATGGCTGGTGCTCTTCGGGGCGGTACCGACGGCTTCGTCGTCCGCGTTGAGCAGCACGATCTCTTCGACGCCCATGCTGCCTTCCTACCTCATCGACGCCGGAGGGTCGGCCATTTCACGTCCGCGCGGCGGGTGGCGTCCGGCGCGGCGCGGAAGAACGGGATTAAACTCAGAACGGCCCGAGCCAGGGGAAACCCGGTCCCCGACGGAGGAGTTGAAACGAGTGAGCCTGCTGGAGTCGATCAAAGGTCCCGACGACCTCAAACGACTGGACGCCGCTCAACTGGCTCGACTCGCGGAGGAGATCCGCGAGTTTCTCGTTCAGGCGGTCTCCAAGACCGGTGGACACCTGGGGCCCAACCTCGGCGCGGTCGAGCTGACGATCGCGCTGCACCGCGTCTTCGACTCGCCGCACGACAAGATCCTCTTCGACACGGGGCACCAGGCCTACGTGCACAAGATCCTCACCGGCCGGCACGACTTCGAGCTGCTGCGCAAGCGCGGCGGGCTGTCGGGCTACCCGAGCCGCGCCGAGTCCGAGCACGACATCATCGAGAACTCGCACGCCTCGACCGCGCTCTCCTACGCCGACGGGTTCGCCAAGGCGTTCCAGTTGCGCGGCGAGGACGACCGCGCGGTCGTCGCGGTCGTCGGTGACGGCGCGCTGACCGGCGGCATGTGCTGGGAGGCGCTCAACAACATCGCCGCCGGCGTCGACCGTCCGGTCATCATCGTCGTCAACGACAACGGCCGCTCGTACTCGCCGACCATCGGCGGCCTCGCGTCCCACCTCGCCGACCTGCGCGTCACCCAGGGCTACGAGAACGCGCTCAACCTCATCAAGAAGACCGTGCCGAAGGCCCCGGTGGTCGGCAACGTCGCCTACGAGGCGCTGCACGGCATCAAGAAGGGCCTCAAGGACGTCCTGCAGCCGCAGGCCATGTTCGAGGACCTCGGCATGAAGTACGTCGGCCCGATCGACGGCCACGACGAGGACGCCGTCGAGCACGCGCTGCGCCGCGCCCGCGGGTTCGGCCGCCCCGTCATCGTGCACTGCATCACCACCAAGGGACGCGGCTACGCGCCCGCGGAGAACGACACCGAGGACTGCATGCACGGCGGCGGCGCGTTCGACCCCGCCACCGGCAAGTTCGTCACGAAGAAGGGCGGCCCCGCCTGGACGAAGGTGTTCGGCGAGGAGATGGTCGCGATCGGGCGGGAGCGCCGCGACGTCGTCGGCATCACCGCCGCGATGCTGTATCCGACCGGGCTCGCCCCGTTCGCCGAGGCGTTCCCCGACCGCATCTTCGATGTCGGCATCGCCGAGCAGCACGCCGTCACCTCCGCCACCGGGCTCGCCATGGGCGGCCTGCACCCGGTGGTGGCGGTGTACGCGACGTTCCTCAACCGGGCGTTCGACCAGGTCCTGATGGACGCGGCACTGCACAGGCAGCCCGTCACGTTCGCGTTGGACCGCTCCGGTGTGACCGGGGACGACGGCGCCAGCCACAACGGCATGTGGGACCTGTCGATCCTGCAGCTCGTCCCGGGCCTGCGCATCGCCGTCCCGCGCGACGGGGCCCGGCTGCGCGAACTGCTGCGCGAGTGCGTGGCCGTCTCCGACGGCCCGACCGCGATCCGCTACCCCAAGGGCCCGGCCGCCGCCGACATCGAGGCGATCGGCAAGGCCGGCGAGATGGACGTCCTCGCCCGCCACGACGGCTCCAACGGCACCCGCGTGCTGCTGGTCGCGGCCGGCTCGATGGCGGCGCCCGCGGCCGAGGCCGCCGGACTGATCGCCGCGCAGGGCATCGGCGTCACCGTCGTCGACCCGCGGTGGGTGAAGCCGCTCGACCCGGCGCTCCTCGACCTCGCCCGCGAGCACACCCTCGTCGCCGTCGCCGAGGACAACGGCCGCACCGGCGCCGTCGGCGACGCCGTCGCCCGGCTGCTGCGCGACGCCGAGGTGGACACCCCGATCCGCACGTTCGGCATCCCGCAGGAGTTCCTCGACCACGCGTCCCGCGGCGAGATCCTCACCGACATCGGGCTGACGCCGCAGGCCCTGGCCCGTGACATCACCGAGTCCATCGCGCGCATCACCTCGGCGGAGGATCACGAGCCCGCGACCTCCGACTGAGCCGGGGCCTGCCGGCAGGGCCTCCGGTAGCGTCCGCCGCCCGGGCAATTGTCCAGAATGAGAGAATTGGACAATCGTTGTCATGGGCGGGTCAACATGTGTGCAGAAAATCCCCTCTGCAGGTAGGAAGTGCGGGCCACGGGTACCGCCGCCAACGAAAGTTGTGCGCCTGCCCACCTGCTCGAAAGGGGATCACATGACCACGACGGCAGAGCAAGCCGCACCTGCCGAGACCACCGAGAGCGAAGAACGGGCATTCGAGGCGCTGATGCTCGCCGCGCTCACGTCCCGCCGTGAGCAGCGCGGCGAGAGCATCGTCGAGCATCCGCTTCTTCTCGCCGCGCTGATGCGGCGCCGGGAGGAGGGGGAGAGCATCGTGGAGCACCCGCTCCTCCTCGCGGCGCTGGCGCGCCGCCGTGAGCAGCGCGGCGAGAGCATCATCGAGCACCCGCTCCTCCTCGCGGCGCTGATGCGCCGCCGTGAGAACCGGGGCGAGTCCATCGTCGAGCATCCGCTTCTTCTCGCCGCGCTGATGCGGCGCCGGGAGGAGGGGGAGAGCATCGTGGAGCACCCGCTCCTCCTCGCGGCGCTGGCGCGCCGCCGTGAGAACCGGGGCGAGTCCATCGTCGAGCATCCGCTTCTCCTCGCCGCGCTCGCGGGGCGGTAACGCCGATTTCCGGACCGCAGAGAAGACGCCCCCAGTTGCCGGAAGGAAAGCGGCAACTGGGGGACGGTTCAATTCGACAGTAGAGGAGCAATTCATGGCGGCGCAGGAATCCGGTGAGCCGACCGGCCATGACTCGACAGAATCGCTGATCGACGATTTGATCCGCGACATACTCAATGACGCCGCCCATGCCGGGAAGACCCGGGCGGGCGCCGGGGAGCCGATGGCGAGCCTGATCGAAAGGACGCTCATGTCGGCGGGAACCGCCGCACCGCGGTCCTCGGGGCTCGAACGGCTCCTGCTCGCCCAGGTTCTGGCGTCCTCGCTGGCCGACGCCCTCGCGCCCGCGCTGGCGGAGGCCCTGACTCCCGAGATCCTGAAGGCCCTGGAGCAGCACGGGTCCGCGGGACGGGGCGGCCGGGAGACGGCGTCGGCGGGCGGCCCGGCCAGGGGGCGGAAGAAGACGTGAAACCCCGCGTCTAGACGCCCTCGGCCGACAGCAGCCGCCAGACGTGGGTGATGGACGCGGCGGACGTGCCGAGCCCGCGTCCCGAGTACGTCCATTGCCCACGCAGGCGCCACGGGCGTCCGGCACCGTCCTGGACGAAGACCTGCAGCGGGAAGCAGGCGTCGTGCGCGCGGATGACGCCGGCCGGATCCACCGAGGGGGAGAGCCGGGGCTCGCCCTCGCACCGCACGCCCATGACGGACGTGCGCGGGTCCTGGCGCAGGAGCCCCTGCGTCAGGTCGTACACGAGTACGGACACGTAGTCGGGGCCCAGCCACCTGAGGTCGGGGACCGTCTCGGGAGGGGGGAACCCGTGCAGTTCTGGACCGCCGGTCACACGCGGCACCGTAGCGCCCGCGTCACCTGCCCGTCACTACCTTCCCGGCGGGATATTCGCCCGGAGGGGAATCACCCGCCGCCGCGGCACGCCGACGTCATGGCCTCCCAGCGGGCCAGCTTGACCCGCTCGCCGCGCTCCAGGGTGCGGGCGAGGGCGATTTCGGCGGCGTCGAGGTTGAGCCAGTCGGCGTAGGTGACGACGGGCAGCCCCCGCGACTCCAGCAGCTCCTCGATGGTGCGCTTCGGCGCCGGCCGCGTCCCGGCGAGGTCCTCCAGGAGGTTGCGGACGGTCTCGGCGGCGTCCGACTTGTTGGTGCCGACGACACCGGACGGCCCGCGCTTGACCCAGCCGGCGACGTATTCGCGGGGCACGGGTGCGCCGTCCGGCCCGAGGACGCGGCCGCCGTCGTTCGGGACGATGCGGGAGCGCTCGTCGAACGGCACCCCGTCCAGCGGAACGCTCTGGTAGCCGACCGACCGCAGCACCATCCCGACGGGAAGCGTCTCGTACTCGCCGGTTCCGGTGACGCGGCCCGACCCGTCCGGCCGGGTCTTCTCCAGCCTGAGCCCCTCGACGCGGCCGGTGCCGAGGATCTCGGCGGGCGCGCGCCAGAACCGCACGTCGATGTGCCGGGCCCGGCCGGGCGCCGGCTCGCCCGTCCAGGCGCTCAGGGCCTTGATGTTCCCGCGCACGTGGCGGTCGCTTTCGGCGAGCGCGGCGCTCGCCGGGTCGAGGTCCATGTCCGCGGGGCTGACGTGGATGCTCGCGTTGGGCAGCTCGCCCAGCTCGCGGGCCTCCTTGGTGGTGAACTTCGCCTGCGCCGGGCCGCGCCGCCCGATCATGTGGATGCGCTCGACCCTGCTGCGCGACAGTGCCTCGATGACCTGCTCGGGCACGTCGGTGTCGCGCAGCTCGGCGGCGGTCTTGGCGAGGATGCGGACGACGTCGACGGCGACGTTCCCGACGCCGACCACCGCGACCTCCTCGACCGACAGGTCGAACTCGTGGTCGGCGGCGTCGGGGTGCCCGCAGTACCAGTTGACGAAGTCGGTGGCGGCGATGCTGCCGGGCAGGTCCTCGCCGGGGATCCGCATGTGCCGGTCGACCATCGCGCCGGTCGCGTAGATGACGGCGTCGTAGCAGTCGAGCAGGTCGGCGCGGGTGAGGTCGCGACCCAGCTCGACGCAGCCGAAGAAGCGGACGGCCGGGTCCTCCAGTACTCGCTGCAGATACCGGGCGATCGACTTGATCGACGTGTGGTCGGGCGCGACCCCGTAGCGGACCAGTCCGTACGGCGTCGGCAGCCGGTCGAACACGTCCACCCGGACGTCACCGCCCGTCTGCTTGACGAGGGCCTCGGCGGCGTAGATCCCCGCCGGGCCGGAGCCGATCACCGCAACGAGCGCTGGAGAAGCCATGCGGGTCATTGTGCCTACCCGGCGGGTGAAAGAACACCGCGGGTCCCATCACGGGTCAGGACTTCACCGAGACCGCCTCCGCGCCGCGCACCCGGCTGTGCCGGTAGCCGTAGAAGCCGTAGAAGACGATGCCGACGACCATCCAGGCGAGGAACCGCAGCCACGTCTCCACTGGCAGGTTGATCATCACGAACAGGCAGGCCAGCACGGACAGGATCGGGGTGAGCGGCACCCACGGCGTGCGGAACGCGCGGGGCAGGTCCGGGCGGGTGCGGCGCAGGATCACCACCGCGATCGAGACGACGAGGAACGCGAACAGCGTCCCGATGTTGACCAGCTCCGCCAGTTCGGCCAGCGGGATGAACCCGGCGAGGACGGCGACGATGACGCCCATGATGACGGTCGCGCGGTACGGGGTGCCGAAGCGCGGGTGGACGGCCGAGAGCCAGCCGGGCATCAGGCCGTCCCGGCTCATCGCGAAGAAGATGCGGCTCTGCCCGAGCAGCAGGATCAGCACGACGGTGGTGAGGCCGATCACCGCGCCGACGCTGATGATGGTGGCGAAGACCGGGTGGCCGACGGACTTGAACGCGTCCGCGAGCGGCGCCTCGATGCTCAGCTTCTTGTAGTTCTGCATTCCGGCGACGACGGTGGACACGGCGGCGTACAGGACGGCCGTGACGAGGAGGGAGCCGATGAGCCCGATCGGCAGGTCCCGCTGCGGGCGGCGGGCCTCCTCGGCGGCGGTGGCGACGATGTCGAAACCGATGTAGGCGAAGAAGACGATCGCGATGGCGGCGAAGATGCCGAGCCAGCCGAAGCTGACCGGCGTGATCCCGAACAGCTCCTGCATCAGCGGCGCCTTGAGGCCGGAGACCTCCGGCGTCGACTGGGCGGGCGGGATGAACGGCTTGTAGTTGGCGCCGTCGATGAAGAACAGCCCGGCGAAGATCACCAGCAGCACGATGGACACCTTGATGCCGACGACCACCGCGTTCACCCGCGAGGAGACCTTGATGCCGAGGACGAGCAGCGCGGTGACCAGCAGCACCAGGCAGATGGCCGGGACGTTGACCGTCCCGCCCTCGCCCGGCGGGGCGGCGATCGAGGCGGGCAGGGTGATCCCCATGTCGTCCAGCAGCGAGGCGAAGTAACCGGACCAGCCGACCGCGACCACCGCCGCGCCGAGGGCCATCTCCAGGATGAGGTCCCAGCCGATGATCCAGGCCGGGAGTTCGCCGAGCGTCGCGTAGGAGAAGGTGTAGGCCGATCCGGCGACGGGGACGGTGGAGGCGAACTCGGCGTAGCACAGCGCCGCGAGCCCGCACACGACGGCGGCGAGGATGAACGACAGCGCGACCGCGGGCCCGGCCTTCTCCTTGGCGACCTGCCCGGTGAGCACGAAGATGCCGGTCCCGATGATGACGCCGATGCCGAAGACGGTCAGGTCCAGCGCCGACAGGTCGCGTCGGAGCCGGTGCCCCGGCTGCTCGGTGTCCCGGATCGACTGCTCGACCGACTTCGTGCGCAGCAGGTTCATCCTCGGCGCCCTTCCGCATCCCATCGTGCTCGTCGCGTTTTCCCGGCGTATGCCCAGATATGCGCGACTTATGATCAGCGGCCCCGTGAATATGCTCTGACCTGCGGAAACATTGGCAAAGAGGCGTTCCGAACGCGGCTCGGAACGCCTCTTTCGCCGGGAGCGGCCGGGGATCAGGCGGGGAGGGAGGCGACCCCCGGCGCCAGGAAGCGGCGGCCGGTCGCCCGCTCGGCGACGCCCGACCTGTCCAGGTACGGGGTGATGCCGCCGAGGTGGAACGGCCAGCCGGCGCCGAGGATCATGCACAGGTCGATGTCCTGCGGTGCGGCGACGACGCCCTCGTCCAGCATGATGCGGATCTCCTCGGCGAGCGCGGTGAGCGCCCGGTCGAGGACCTGCTGCTCGGTGGACGGGCTCGTCCCGCCCGCGAAGATCTGCACGACCTCGGGGTCGAGGGAGAAGTCGGGCAGGTACACGCCGGACTTGCCGGCCGCCACCATCTTCGCGAGGTTGTCCGACAGCGGGAACCGGTCCGGGAACGCCTCGTGCAGGGTCTCGTTGACGTGCAGCGCGATCGCCGGGCCGACCAGGCCCATCAGCACGAACGGCGGCATCGGCAGCCCGAGCGGCGCGGCGGCCCGCTCGGCGACCTCGATCGGGGTGCCCTCGTCGACCGTCTTGACGATCTCGGCGAGCAGGCGCAGCAGGACCCGGTTGACGACGAACGCCGGGGCGTCCTTCACCAGCACGCACGACTTCTTCAGCGCCCTGCCGGTCGCGAACGCGGTGGCGAGCGCGGCGTCGCCGGTCTGCTCGCCCCGGACGATCTCCAGCAGCGGCAGCACCGCGACCGGGTTGAAGAAGTGGAAGCCGACGACGCGTTCGGGGTGCTCGAGCCCGGACGCCATCTCGCCGACCGACAGCGAGGAGGTGTTGGTCGCGAGGACGCACTCGGCCGAGACGTACTCCTCGACCTCGGCGAACACCTTCTTCTTGACCGACATCTCCTCGAACACGGCCTCGATGACGAAGTCGGCGTCGGCGAAGGCGTCCTTGGTGAGCGAGCCGGAGATGAGCGACTTGAGGCGGTTCGCCTTGTCCGGGGAGAGGCGTCCCTTGCCGAGCAGCTTGTCGATCTCGCCGTGCGCGTAACCGACGCCCTTGTCCAGGCGTTCCTGGTCGAGGTCGGTCAGCACGACCGGGACCTCCAGACGGCGCGCGAACAGCAGTGCGAGCTGCGAGGCCATCAGGCCCGCGCCGACGACGCCGACCTTGGTGACCTTGCGGGCGAGGGCCTTGTCCGGTGCGCCGGCCGGCTTCTTCGCGCGCTTCTGGGTGAGGTCGAACGCGTAGAGGCCGGCGCGCAGCTCGTCGCTCATGATGAGGGAGCACAGCGCCTCGTCTTCGGCGGCGAAGCCCTCGTCGCGGGAGCGGTCCTTGGCGGCGGCGACCAGGTCGAGCGCCTTCACATAGGACGGGGCCGCACCGTGCAGCTTGCCGTCCACGTTCCAGCGGGCCGCCGCGACCGCGTCGTCCCACGCCTTGCCCCTGTCCACCTCGGGACGCCGGACGGTGATCTCGCCCTTCAGGACGCGGGCCGTCCAGGCGAGCGACTCCTCCAGGAAGTCGGCCGAGTCGAAGATCGCGTCGGCGATGCCCAGCTCGTACGCCTGCGCGCCCTTCAGCATCCGGTTCTGCGCGAGGGGGTTGTCGATGATGACCTTGAGCGCCCTCTCCGCACCGATCAGGTTCGGCAGCAGGTACGTCCCGCCCCAGCCCGGTACCAGGCCGAGGAACGTCTCGGGCAGCGCGAACGCCGGGACGCCGGAGGAGATCGTCCGGTAGGCGCAGTGCAGGCCGATCTCGACGCCGCCGCCCATCGCCGCGCCGTTGTAGTAGGCGAAGGACGGCACGGCCAGCTCGCCCAGCCGCCGGAACACGTCGTGACCGAGCTTGCCGATGGCCGCCGCGTCCTCGCGGCCCGTGATGAGCGGAACGCCCTTGAGGTCGGCGCCCACGGCGAAGATGAACGGCTTGCCGGTGACGCCGACGGCCACGATGTCGTCGCGTCCGGCGACGGTGTCGATGGCGGCGTTCAGCTCGGCGAGGCCGTTCGGGCCGAAGGTGTTCGGCTTGGTGTGGTCGAAGCCGTTGTCCAGGGTGATGAGCGCGAGCGTGCCCGCGCCGTAGGGCAGTGTCACGTCGCGGACGCGTGCGTGCGTGACGACCTCGCCCGCGAAGACTTCTCCAAGGCTGGTCACTTCGTGCCCTCCCAGTTCGCGTTCTCCCAGAGAACGGTTCCGCCCATGCCCATGCCGATGCACATCGTGGTCAGCCCGTAGCGGACGTCCGCGTGCTCCTCGAACAGCCGGGACAGCTGGTTCATCAGCCGGACCCCGGACGAGGCGAGCGGGTGGCCGAGCGCGATCGCGCCGCCCCACGGGTTCACCCGCGCGTCGTCATCGGCGATCTTGAAGTGCTCCAGGAACGCGAGCACCTGCACGGCGAACGCCTCGTTGATCTCGATGAGGCCGATGTCGTCCATGGTCAGCGAGTTGCGGGCCAGCAGCTTCTCGGTCGCCGGGACCGGGCCGACGCCCATGACCTCCGGTTCCACGCCGGCGAAGGCGAAGTCGACGAGCCGCATCTTCGGGGTGAGACCGAGTTCGCGGGCGACGTCCTCGGCGGCGAGCAGGCAGGCGGTGGCGCCGTCGTTGAGCCCGGCGGCGTTCCCGGCGGTGACGTTGCCGTGCACGCGGAACGGCGTCTTCAGCGCGGCCAGGTCGTCCATCGTGGTGCCGGGACGCGGCGGCTCGTCCTCGGTGGCGAGGCCCCAGCCCTTTTCGGCGCCGCGGATCGCGGTCGGCACGAGATCCGGCTGGATCTTCCCGGCGGCGTAGGCGGCGGCGACCTTCTGCTGGCTGCGCACGGCGTAGGCGTCCGCGCGCTCCTTGGTGATGCTGGGGAACCGGTCGTGCAGGTTCTCCGCGGTCGAGCCCATCACCAGCGCGGACGGGTCGACGAGCTTGTCGGCGAGGAACCGCGGGTTCGGGTCGACGCCCTCGCCCATCGGGTGCCGTCCCATGTGCTCGACGCCGCCGGCGATGGCGACGTCGTAGGAGCCGAACGAGATGCCGGCGCCGGTCGCGGTGACGGCGGTCATCGCCCCCGCGCACATCCGGTCGACGGCGTAGCCGGGGACGCTCTTCGGCAGCCCGGCCAGCACGGCGGCGGACCGCCCGATGGTCAGGCCCTGGTCGCCGGTCTGCGTGGTGGCGGCGATCGCGACCTCGTCCACCCGCTCGGGCGGCAGGGACGGGTTGCGGCGCATCAGCTCGCGGATCGCGCGGACGACCAGGTCGTCGGCGCGGGTCTCCGCGTACAGGCCCTTGGGGCCGGCCTTGCCGAATGGCGTGCGGACGCCGTCGACGAACACGACGTCGCGTGCGGTGCGAGGCACGGGATCGTCCTCCCTGCGATGGGCTCGATGAAAGATGTCGAGCCTCGTGCCGCACCCGGCTGTAAGGGCGGCACGAGTACCCGCGCCAACGATGCTACTTGTTGGTAACCCAGAACGCTACTCGTCAGTAACCACTGACGTGGAGGTGCCCTTGTTCGGCCGGGGACCTGTGGGTACCGTGATTCGGGAGGAGGCGGAGTGTGACGCACGCGAAGCCCGCGTACCGGCCGGGGATGCGCCGGCGGATCGGCCACATCCGCGACCTCACCGCGCTGCTGCTGCGAACCGGGCTGCTGTTCGACGGCGGGCCGCGCCGCCTCGTCCGGCAGATGGGCACGCTGCGGCGCTGGGGGACCACGCTCGCCGGGCTCGTCGCCTCGTCCGCCGCCCGCTCCCCGTCCCGGCCCGCGCTGATCGACGACGAGGGCGTGCTGACGTTCGCCGAACTGGACGAGCGAGCCGCCCGCCTCGCCGCCGGGCTGCCCCTGCACGGCCCCCGCCCGCGCGTCGGCGTCCTGTGCCGCAACCACCGGGGCATGGCGCTGACGCTCGTCGCCTGCTCACGGCGCGGTGCCGAGGTCGTCCTGCTCAACACCGGGTTCGGAGCGGGCCAGCTGCGCGCCGTGCTCGGCGAGCTGCGCCCCGCCGTCATCGTCATCGACGCCGAGTTCGCGCCGCTGCTCGCGAACGTCCCGCTCGCGCTGCGCCGGACCGTGCTGTGGGCCGACCGCCCGCCGCCCGCCGGGAACCCGCCCGCCGGGATGCCGCTCGCCGCCCCCGTACCCACCGCGACACTGCCGCCCCCGCCGCGTCCCCCCGTGGACGCGGCTCCCCGCCCGGCCGCCGGGACGGGCCGCGGCATCGAGGAGATCATCGCCTCGGTGCCCGCGTCCGACGCCGTCGCCGGGCCGCCGCAGATCCAGAGCCGGACCATCATGCTCAGCTCCGGCACCACCGGGCGCCCCAAGGGCGCCCGCCGCCCGCCCCGGCCCGGCCTGTGGCCGCTCGCCTCGATGACGTCCCGGATCCCGCTGCGCGCCGGGCAGGCGATGATCGTCGAGGCGCCGCTGTTCCACACCTGGGGGTACGCCGCGCTGCAGATGGCGTGGGCGCTGCGGGCGCCGGTCGTGCTGCACCGCCGGTTCGACCCCGAGCAGACGCTGCGGGCCATCACCTCCCACCGCGCCGCCGCCGTGTTCGCCGTCCCGGTCATGTGCCAGCGCATCCTGGAACTGGCGCCCGAGGTCCGCGACCGCTACGACACGTCCGCGCTGCGGATCTTCGCGCTGAGCGGTGCCGCGCTGCCCGGCGACCTCGCCACCCGGTTCATGGACGCGTTCGGCGACCGGCTCTACAACGTGTACGGGTCCACCGAGGCGTCGTGGGTGTCCATCGCGACCCCGCACGACCTGCGGCTCGACCCGCGCACCGCCGGACGCCCGCCGCGCAACACCGCGCTGGCGATCCTCGGCGCCGACGGCCGCCGGCTGGGCCGATCCACCCGCGGCCAGATCTTCGCCGCGAACGAGCTGCTGTTCGAGGGGTACACGGCCGGTGAGCCGATGGAGGTCCGCGACGGGCTCCTCGCCACCGGCGACCTCGGCCACATCGACCATCGCGGGCTGCTGTTCGTGGAGGGCCGCAGCGACGGGATGGTGGTGTCCGGCGGCGAGAACATCGTCCCGCAGGACGTGGAGGACGCGCTGCTCCGGCTGCCGGAGGTCCGCGAGGCCGCGGTCACCGGCGTTCCCGACGACGCGTGGGGGCAGCGGCTCGCCGCCTACCTCGTCCTGCGGCCCGGTGCCCGGCTCGACGCGGACGCCGTCCGCGCGTACGTGCACGCGCAGGTCGCCCGGTACGCGGTGCCGCGCGACGTGCACTTCATCCCCGAGCTGCCGCGCAACGCGACCGGCAAGGTCGTGCACCGCTGGCTGACCGCGCGCCCCGGCCGGACGCCGCCGGAGGGGCATGTCGCCTGGCCGCCGCCGGGCGCCCCCCGGCCGGGCTAGGCCGCGAGCGCGGGCCGCTCCGCGAGCGGCAGCCGGACGGTGATCGACAGGCCGCCGTCCGCGCGCGGGACGGTCTCGATCGTGCCGCCGTGCGCGTCCACCACCGCCCGGACGATCGACAGGCCGAGTCCGGCGCCGTCCTTCGACCCCGTGCGGTCGGCGCGCAGCCGCCGGAACGGCTCGAAGATCGTCGCGATCTCGTAGCCCGGGACGGCGCGTCCGGTGTTGACGACCTGGAGGAACGCCGCGCCGTCCCGGGTGCCGGTGCGGACCCAGATCCGGCCGTCCCGCACGTTGTACTTCACGGCGTTCTCCACCAGGTTCACCGCGCAGCGCTCCAGCAGGACCGGATCGCCGGTCACCGCGGCCGGCGCGAGCTTCGCCTCGACGTCCACCGCCGCCTCCTCGACCAGGTCGTCCAGCTGGTCGAGCGCGGCGCGGACCACGTCCGGCAGCGCGGTGCCGACGCGGGTGCCGAGCCCCCGTTCGGACTTGGCGAGCAGCAGCAGGCCCTCGATGAGCCGCTCGTGGCGGGCGGTGTTGCCGAGCAGGACGTCCGCGAGCGCCTTGGTCTCCGGCGGGTTCTTCCGGCTCGCGAGCGCCACCTCCAGGACCGTCCGGTTGATGGTCAGCGGCGTGCGCAGCTCATGCGAGGCGTTCGCGACGAACCGCCGCTGGGCGTCGAACGCGCGGTTCAGCCGGTCCAGCATCCGGTCGAACGTGTCGGCCAGGTCCTTGATCTCGTCCTGCGGACCGTCGAGCGCGATCCGCTCGTGCAGGTTGCTCTCCGACAGCCGCCGCGCCGTCGCCGTCACCTTGTGCAGCGGACGCAGCATCCGCCCGGCGACCACGTACCCGATCCCCACCGCGAGGACGCCGAGCACCAGCATCGTCACCAGGGAACTCTGCAGAAGCTGCTCCAGCACGTCGTGCTTCTGCTCGACGAGCCGCCGGTCGGCGTCGGCCTTCAGCTCCAGCAGCCGGCCGACGTCGCCGTTGAGCGCCAGCGCCCGCAGCCGTGCGAGCGTCGTCGCGTCGACGCCGCCGCTGCTCACCGAGAGCCGGTCGTCCATCGTCCGGACGGTCAGCAGGTACGTCACCGCGACCAGCACCGCCGACGTGACGAGGAACAGCGACCCGTACACCAGGGTCAGCCGCGTCCTGACGCTCAGCCTCTTCACCACGCCTCCAGCCGGTATCCCGAACCCGTCACCGTCTCGATCACGGGCGGCCCGCCCAGCTTGCGGCGCAGCGTCGCCATCGTCACCCGGACGATGTTGCTGAACGGGTCGATGTTCTCGTCCCACGCACGCTCCAGCAGCCGCTCGGCGCTCACCACGCCGCCCTCCGCCCGCATCAGCTCCTCCAGCACGGCGAACTCCTTGTTCGTCAGCCGCAGCTCCCGGCCGTCCCGCGCGACCCTGCGCCGATGGGGATCGAGCCTGATGCCGCGCCGCTCCAGCACGGGCGGCACCGGCGGCCCCGTCCTGCGCGCCAGCGCCCGCACCCGCGCGACCAGCTCGCTGAACACGAACGGCTTCGGCAGATAGTCGTCGGCGCCGAGCGACAGCCCGTCCACCCGATCGTCGACGTCGCCCGCCGCGGTCAGCATCAGGATGCGCCCGGAACCGCGCCGCTCCACCAGCTCACGGCACACGTCGTCGCCATGGACGGTCGGCAGGTCCCGGTCGAGGATCACCACGTCGTACTCGTTGTAGAACGCCCGCTCCAGCGCATCGTCACCGTCGTACACCACGTCGACGGCCATGGCCTCGTCGCGGAGCCCCTCGGCGATGGTGTCGGCGAGCACCCGCTCGTCCTCGACGATCAGAACACGCATGCCTCCGAGCATGACGCGCCGGACGTTAAACCCCGATAAGCACCACCCCACCGAACCCGTCTAATGCGGGTTTAACCCTTGGGGCGGTCTCATGGCTTTTCGCTGGGGCGGGTGGTCTCGGCGGAGAGGACGAGATGGGAATGCGCATGTGGGGTGCCGTGCTCGCGGTGCCGGTGGTCTTCGGGGTCGCGGCGTGCGGTGACGACGGCGGCGGGAGCGGGGTGGCGAGTGCCGGCGGGGCGGCGAAGGTGTCGGTGTCGGCGTCGCCCACCGGGTCGCTCTCGGCGGAGGACGCGCAGCTGAAGTTCGCGCAGTGCATGCGGGAGAACGGGGTGAACGTGCCCGACCCCGGCAGCGGGGGCGCCAGGGCGCGGCGGCTGGGCGAGGGGACCGACCGGGCGAAGCTGCAGGCGGCGCTGGAGAAGTGCAAGCAGTGGCTTCAGGCGGGCGGGAGCCTGCCGGACCTGACGGACCCGAAGGTCCGCGACCAGTACGTGAAGTTCGCGCAGTGCATGCGCGAGCACGGGGTGAACATTCCCGATCCCGGGTCGGACGGGCAGTTGACGATCCCCAAGGAGCGCGTCGACCAGGGCAAGACGGAGAAGGCGCGTGAGGCGTGCCGCGGCGACCTGCCGGGGTTCGGGCGGTGAGGCGGGTCGTGGCCGCGGGTGGCGCCGCCGTCGTGGTGGCGGCGGGCGGGGTGAGCGTCCTCGCCTGGACGGGGGACGGGGGCGAGGCGGAGGCCGGGCATGCGGCCCGGCTCGCCACCGCCGTGGTGAGCAGAGGCGACCTCGTCGACACCGAGAAGGTGGACGGGAGGCTCACCTACGACGACGTCCGTGAGGTGTGGACGGGGGCGTCCGGTGTCGTGACATGGGCGCCGGAGCAGGGCCGGACCGTCAGGCGGGGCGGAACGCTGCTGAAAGTGGCGGGCAGGCCGGTCACGCTGATGTACGGCGGCAGCCCGATGTACCGGACGCTGAAGAACGGCGACTCCGGCACGGACGTCCGGCAACTCGAAGACAACCTGCGGGCCCTCGGGTACGGGGGCATGACCGTGGACGGGGAGTTCACCGGCGCGACGGAGACCGCGCTCAGGGAGTGGCAGGACGACCGGGGCCTGCCCGAGACCGGCAGGGTCGACGCGAGCCAGGTCGTGTTCCTCGGCGGGGCCGTGCGGGTCAGGGACGTCAAGGCGCCCGAGGGGAGGCGCGTCGGCCGGGGGCAGCCCGTTCTCACCGTGGCCGGGACGAGGCGGGTCGTCCACGTCGACCTCGACGCGGACAAGCAGGACCTCGCGCAGAAGGGCGCCGAGGTCTCGGTGGAACTGCCCGGCGGCGCGACCGTCAAGGGGACGATCACCGGGGTCGGCGGTGTCGCGGAGCAGACCGGGGCCGGGCAGGACCGCAAGACCACCGTCGACGTCGACATCTCGATCGCCGGCGCCGGGACGGGGCGGCTGGACGAGGCGCCGGTCACCGTGGAAATGGAGAGCGAGCGCCGGGAGAACGTCCTGTCGGTGCCGGTGGAGGCACTGCTGGCGTTGCGGGAGGGCGGCTTCGGCGTCGAGGTCGTGGACGCCGCCGGCCGCCGCCTCCTCCCCGTGGAGACCGGTACGTTCGGCAGCGGACGCGTCGAGATCAGCGGGACCGGCGTCCGCGCGGGCATGAAGGTCGGGGTGCCCGCCGAATGAACACGCTGGGCATGGACGGGCAGGGCGCGAAGATCGTCGAGCTGTCCGGGGTGACCAAGGAGTACGCGGACGGTGTCACGGCGCTGAAGGGCGTCGACCTGGGGATCGCGCCGGGGGAGCTGGTCGCGATCGTGGGGCCGTCCGGGTCGGGCAAGTCGACGCTCCTGCACATGATCGGGACGCTGGACCGGCCGACCGGCGGCAGCGTGCGCGTCGCCGGGCACGAGGTCGCCGGGCTCACCGACCGGGAACTGTCGGCGCTGCGGGCCCGGCATATCGGTTTCGTGTTCCAGCAGTTCCACCTGGCCGCCGGTGTCACCGCGCTCGACAACGTCGCCGACGGCCTCCTCTACGGCGGTGCCAGGCTGAAAGAGCGGCGGGAGCGGGCACGGGCGGCGCTCGAACGCGTCGGGCTCGGAAACCGGACCGGGCACCGCCCGCACCAGCTGTCCGGCGGCGAGCAGCAGCGGGTCGCGGTCGCGCGGGCCGTCGCCCGCGAACCGGACCTCCTGCTGGCGGACGAGCCCACCGGCAACCTCGACTCCGCCGCCGGCGCCGGGGTGCTGGCCCTGCTGGACGAGCTGAACCGCGCCGGCACCACCGTCGCGATCATCACGCACGACCTGGACGTCGCGGCGGGGGCGCCGCGCCGGGTCAGGGTCCGCGACGGGCTGATCGTCGCGGACGAGCGGGCGGAGGTGGCCGGCCGATGAGGGCCGCGCTCGCACCCGCGCGGCTCGGCGCGAACGACGTCCTGCGCGTCGGGTTCGGCGGCCTTCGGGCCCGTCCGGCCAGGGTCGTGCTGTCCGCGCTCGGCATCGCGATCGGGATCGCCACGATGGTCGCGGTCATCGGGATCTCCTCGTCCGGCAAGGAGGACCTGCTGCGGCGGCTCGACCGGCTCGGCACGAACCTGCTGACCGTGAAGCCGGGCGACACCCTGTTCGGGGAGAAGGCGGAGCTGCCGGAGTCGGCGCCGCAGATGGTGCGGCGGATCGGCCCGGTCACCGCCGTGGGCGCGACGGGGTCGGTGGAGGCGACCGTCCGCCGCACCGACAAGATCCCGGACGAGGTCACCCAGGGCATCGCCGTGCAGGCCGCCACGACCGAACTGCTCGGCACGCTCGACGTGCGGACGGCGAGCGGACGCTGGCTGAACGCCGGCACGGAACGCTATCCCGGTGTCGTGCTCGGCGCCGAGGCGGCGCGGCGGCTCGGCCTGGACCGGGCGGGCGGCCAGGTGTGGATCGGCGGCCGGTGGTTCGTCGTCCTCGGCGTGCTGCGGCCCGCCGAGCTGGCGCCGGAGATCGACCGCTCCGCCCTCGTCGGCTGGGACGCGGCCCGCCGCTACCTCGGCTTCGACGGGCACCCCACGACGGTCTACGAACGTTCCACGGACGCGTCCGTGGACGACGTCCGCGACGTCCTCGCCCGTACGGTCAGTCCCGAGCGCCCCGAGGAGGTGGAGGTCAGCCGCCCCTCGGACGCGCTGGAGGCCAAGGCCGCGGCGGCGGGCGCGTTCACCGGCCTGCTGCTCGGACTCGGCGCGGTCGCGCTGCTGGTCGGCGGGGTCGGTGTCGCGAACACGATGGTGATCTCGGTGCTGGAGCGGCGCCGCGAGATCGGGCTGCGCCGCTCGCTCGGCGCGACCCGCGGCCAGGTGCGGACGCAGTTCCTCGCCGAGTCGCTGCTGCTGTCGGCGTTCGGCGGCGCCGCCGGGACGGTGCTCGGCACCGCCGTCACCGCCGGGTTCGCGCTGTGGAAGGGGTGGCCGCCGGTCGTGCCGGTGTGGGCGCTCGGCGGTGCGCTCGCCGCGACCCTGGCGATCGGCACGGTCGCCGGCCTGTATCCGGCGATGCGGGCCGCGCGGCTGCCGCCGACGACGGCGCTGGCGTCGGCCTGACACTGGTCACGCTCCGCCGGGCCGGTGCATGATTGTGACGCCGACGACGTCCCGCCTGGGGGAGGTGGCTCAACAGCCATGCCGGTGCCACGCCCGCTACGTGAGCGCTGCCGGGAGTTCCTCGGAATAGACGGAGAGATCCGCTACATCTTCCCCGCGATGGCCTACGGCGGCGGCGCGGGCTTCGTCTTCGTCGTCACCGATGACCAGGTCGCGGTGGTCTCCACCGGTTCGCTGAGCCGCAGCACCCCGCAGAGCGTCTGGGGCAGCTACCCGCGCGGCACCCGGATCGGGCCGGTGGAGACCGGCACCGGCGCGTCGTTCGAGTTCGCCGGCGCCGTCTTCGAGGTGGACGACGAGTACGTCCCGGTCGTCAACGCGGCCGACGCCGAGATCTTCGCCCGCGACAGCCTTCCCCGCGACCCTCTGCCCGACCTTTAGGACGTCGCCGCGGGCTCGGTGGCCGTGGCGGTGGCGGGCTTGGGCGGCGCCGGGTTGCGCAGGAAGAAGAACATCACCGGCACCAGGTAGGCGGCCCACATGGCCAGCTGCAGCCAGGTGATCTGCGGGGTGACGTTCAGCACGCCCTGGAACACCGTCTGCATCCAGTCGCCCGCGCCGCCGAACTTGGCGAACAACGCGTGCGGCTCCAGTGCGACGGAGTTCAGGCCGGGGAAGACCTCGGCCTCCTGCAGGTCGTGGAAGCCGTAGCCGAACACGCCCGCGGCGACGACGATGAGCGCGGCGCCCGTCCAGGTGAAGAACCGCTTCAGGTTGATCTTGAGGCCGCCGCGGTAGAGCAGGTAGCCGAGCGCGACGGCGACGGCGAGGCCGAGGAACGCGCCGATGATCGGCTCGGTGGAGCCGCCGGAGGAGTTGGAGATGTTCGTCCACAGGAACAGCGCGGTCTCCAGTCCCTCGCGTCCGACGGCGAGGAACGCGACGGCGGCGAGGGCGAGCGGCCCGACGCTGAGCGCGCCCTCCAGCTTGCCCTCCAGTTCCGCCTTCATGAAGCGGGCGGTCTTGCGCATCCAGAAGACCATCCAGGTGACGAGCCCCACCGCCAGGATCGACAGGACGCCGCCGAACAGCTCCTGCGTCTTGAACTGCATCTCCGAGGACGCGGCGCTCAACGTGATGCCGAAGGTGACCGCGAGCGCGATGGCGGCGCCGATCCCCGCCCAGACGGGGAGCAGGGCCCGGCGGTTGCCGGTCTTCACCAGGTACGCGATCAGGATGCTCACGACCAGGGCGGCCTCAAGCCCCTCGCGCAGCCCGATGAGGAAGTTGCCCAGTAGCATCGCCGCACTCCTCCGAATGGCACAGACCTTTTAGGCAAAGCTAACCTAACCCAGTCTGCGTCCGCCGGTCGCCCCCCGGCAAGTGCGTCAGAGCCCGCCTTTGCTTTCGAGGCGGAGGAACGCCTTGGCGAGCGGCTGGGCGGTCAGCTCCACCTGCCAGGCGCGGGCCCCGAGCTCGCGCAGCGCGGCGCCGATCGCGGACGCCGACGGCTCCGGCGGCGGCGTCCAGGCCAGCCGGCGGACGTAGTCGGGCTGGACGAGGTTCTCCGACGGCATCGAGTGCTCGTCGGCGAGCGCGGCGACGACGGCGCGGGCGGCGGTGAGCCGCCTGGCGGCCTCCGGGTCGCGGTCGGCCCAGCGGTGCGCGGGCGGCGGCCCGTCCCCGGGCAGGCTGGGCTCCGGCAGCGCCCGGTCGGGCAGCTCGCG
>NZ_BCQQ01000079.1 GCF_001552155.1 Actinomadura formosensis NBRC 14204
GCGGCGAAGGACCGCCACCCGGCCCTGTCCGCCGCCCTCTGGCACGCGGCTCCCGACCCCGACCACTCGGACAGCACCATCGGGGACGTCCTGACCCATGCCGCCGCACGGTGGGGGGATCGGACGGCACTTGTCGAAGGTGTCGTGGGGGAGCATGGGCGGCGTTGGACCTTCGACGAACTGCTGGAGGAGTCCATCCGCGTCGCCCGGGCCCTGCTCCGGCGATTCAGTCCCGGTGAGCGCCTGGCGGTGTGGGCCGGAAACGGCCCGGAGTGGATTCACCTCGAATTCGGTGCCGCGCTCGCGGGATTGACCCTGGTCACGGTGAATCCCGCCTTCCGGCAGGCCGAACTGGCGTATGTGCTGGAGCAGTCCCGCGCGTCGGGCATCGTCGTGCAACCGCGGTACCGATCGACCGAATTGCTGCCGATGGCCGATGCCGCGCGGGCCGGCACCCAGGTGCGCGAGGTGATCTCTCTCGGGGACTGGGACGAATTCCGGGCCGCTGAGAGCAGCGCGCGCGACGGCCTGCCGTATGTCGCGCCGGAGGACCCCGCTCAGATCCAATACACCTCGGGGACCACCGGGCGGCCGAAGGGAGCACTGCTCAGTCACCGTGGGCTCGCCGCCAACGGACGGCGGTACGCGACCGTCATAGGCGCGCGTCCGGACGATGTGTGGATCAACCCGATGCCCCTGTTCCACACCGCGGGCTGCGGGCTGGTGACGCTCGGCGCCCTCCAGACCGGCGGCTGCCACGTGATCCCCGCCGGGTTCGACGCCGACCTCATGCTGGACCTGTTCGAAGCCGAGCGGGGCACCATCATGCTGAGCGTGCCGACCATGTTGATCCGCATGCTCGAACGGCGGGCGGACCGGCCGCGCGATGTGTCGAGCTGGCGGCTGACCACGCTCGGGGGCGCACCCGTACCGCTCGATCTGGTCCTGCGCGCCCAGCGTGAGCTCGGGGTCGAGGTCGGCATCGGGTACGGCCAGACAGAGGCGTCGCCGTACATCACGCACACCGCCGGCGGGGATCAGGATGCGGAGACGCTGGCCACCGTGGGGCGGCCGCTGCCCGGAACCGAGGTCAAAATCATCAGCCTCGGCTCCGGTGAGGTGGCCGGGGTCGGCGAACTCGGTGAGATATGCACCCGCGGCATCTGCGTGATGACCGAGTACTTCGACAACGCCGCGGCGACCGCCGAGGCCATCGACGCCGGCGGCTGGCTGCACACCGGCGATCTGGGGACCATGGACGCGTCGGGGCTCGTCAGCGTCCAGGGCCGGCTCAAGGACATGATCATCCGCGGTGGCGAGAACATCTTCCCGCGCGAGATCGAGGACGTCCTCTACACCCACCCCGGAATCAGCCTGGTGACGGTGATCGGACTGCCGGACGCCGAATGGGGCGAAACCGTGGCCGCATTCGTGGTGGCGGCCGGCGGGGCACGGCTCACCGAGGACGAACTCGATGCCTTCTGCCGCGCCCGGCTGGCCTCCTACAAGGTTCCGCGCAGCTGGCACTTCCGGAGCGAGCTGCCGCAGACCGCGTCCGGGAAGATCCAGAAGGTGGTGCTCCGGGAGAAGTACCTGGCGGGCTAGCCCGCGAGGCGGCCGCGCAGCAGGTCCATGAGGGTCGCCTGGACGTCGGCGAACGACCGTCCGGGCTGGAGGGCGCGCCAGTCGAGCGCGACCGTCAGCACCATCCCGAACACGGCGGACGCGGCGGTGCCCGTGTCGAGGTCGGAGCGCAGGTCCCCGGCGGCGACCGCGTCGCGCAGCACGTCCGCGACGACCCCGATGGCGCGTTCCCGGATCAGCCGGGCGGTGTGCTGCCAGTCGCCGCCGGACCGCCATGTCTCGGCGATCAGCAGCCGGGCGAACGACTCGTGCTCGCCGATGTAGGCCAGTTCGGCGGCGACGACGGCCTCCAGCGCGTCCAGCGGGGCCCGGCCGGCCGCCGCGTCGCGCAGCGCGGTCGCGAGCCGGTCGACCCCGTACTCCAGCAGCGCCGCGAACAGCGCGGCCTTGCTGCCGAAGTTGTAGTAGACGGTGCCCTTGGCGACCCCGGCCCGCTCGGCGATCTGGTCGACGGTGGTCGCGGCGAGCCCGCTCTCGGCGATCAGCTCGATCGCCGCGGTGAACAGCCTCTCCCGGGTCGCGCTGCGGGCCACGTCCGCTCCTCCTAGAGTTTCAGCGCCGGATGCAGCCGCTTCATCGTCCACACCCGGTTGTGCCGGACGGCCAGGGCGGTGAGCGCGAGCTCGCCGGCCAGGAAGGCGACCAGCACCGCACAACCCTGCCACACCGCCGTCATCTCCCCGCCGCTGATCAGGTGCCGGACGCCGTCCACCACCCACGACATCGGCAGATACGGCCGGATCGCCTGGAAGAAGCCGGGGCTCGTCTCGATCGGGTAGGTGCCCGCCGCCGAGGTGAGCTGCAGCATCAGCAGGGCCAGCGCGAGGATCCGGCCGATCGCCCCGAACCGGGCGTTCACCCACTGGATCACGGCGAGGAACGCGGCCTGCGGGCGGCCTTCTCGACCGTGCGGGCGTCGGCCGCGAGCTCGCGCAGGTCGCCGGTGTGCTCGCGGACGTAGCCGTCCACCTGCTTCGCGACCGTGACGACCTGCGCGGCGGCGCGGGTGAGGTCCTGCCGGACGCTCGCCGGGACCTCCGGGTGCGCGGCGAGGTAGGTCTCCAGCTCGGCCTGCGCGTCCTCGGCCCGCTCGACGGCGGCGCCGGTCTGGGCGGGGAGCCGCCCGGCGCCGCCGGCGAGGGCGTCCGCGCCCCGCGCGACCACGAGCGCGGCCCGCCGGATCTCCGGGGCGTTCTCGCGCAGGAGCGGGACGAGCGTGTCGCTCGCCCGATCGACGGCCGTGGTGAGCTGCCGCATTCCGGCCGCGACCTGGGCGGTTCCGTCGCGCAGCTCGCCCAGCCCGGCCGTCAGCTCACCGCTGCCGGAGCGGGCCTGGTCGATGCCGCCCTTGAGCCTGCCCGCGCCGTCCGCCGCCTCGCCCGCGCCTTCGGCGAGCCTGCCCGCCCCGTCCGCCGCCCGGCCGGAGCCCTCGGCGAGCTTGCCGGCGCCGTCCGCCGCGTCGCCCAGCTCGCCGTGCAGCTTGCCGAACGACAGGAATATCTGGTCGAAGTAGCCGTGCACGGCCTCGCTGCCGGCGGCGGCGCTGATCTCCTTGAACGCGGCCTGGGCGAGCGTCCCCACGACATAGTTGTTCGCGTCGTTCAGCTGGAGCCGCAGCCCGGCGGGCGCGGGGACGCCGTCCTTGGACGGCGAGGCGATCCGGGCGCTGAAGTCGGACGGGATCGTCAGCGACATGTAGTACTCGCCCGACCGGACCCCGCCGGTGGCCTTGCCGGCCGGCACGGTCCGCCAGTCGAACACCCTGCGCTTCTTCAGTTCGTCCGCGAGGTCGGCCCCGGCGTGGACGGTCCTGCCGTTCGCCTTGACGGGCTCGTCCTGGACGACCAGCGCGACCGGAACATGCTGGAGCCGGGCGTAGGGGTCCCAGAACGACCAGAGGTAGAGCCCCGCGTACAGCAGCGGGAGCAGTACGAGCCCGACGACCGCGATGCGGGTCAGCCGGTTGCGCTGGAAGCGGCGCAGTTCCAGGCCGCCCGGCGTCAACGCGGGAAGTCTCATGGGGGGATCTCCTGGCTGACTGGCTAAAGGGAAAGGCCGTGCGTGGCCAGGCCCTCGGCGGGCGCCGGGTCATGGCAGGTGGCGACGATGGTGACCCCGGTGGCCGCGATCTCGGCGAGCCGCCGCCACAGCGCCCGCTGCCGGCCGGCGTCCAGGCCCTCGTCGACGTCGTCGAGCAGCAGCAGGCCCGGCTCGCCGACCAGGCCGAGCGCGGCCCCGAGCAACTGCTCCTCCGCGGGCGCGAGTTCCGCGGCGAGCGTCCTCGGATCGAGATCGAGGCCGGCCCGCTCCAGGGCGCGGCGCCTGCGTGCCTCCCGCCCCCGGAACCTGCCGAAGACGCCCTCGCGCAGCGCGAGCGCCTCGTTCAGGTGCTCGCGGACGGTCAGTGCCGGATCGAGCTCGGCCACCCCCGGGACGATGCCGAGCGCCGCCACTTGCTGGATCTCCGCGAGCCCGGTGAATCCGCCGACCGCGACCGTGCCCTCGGCGGGCCGCATGCGTCCGCCGAGGGTGAGGAGCAGCGCGGTCCGCCCGGTCCCCGCGATGCCGCTGACGGCGACCAGCGCGCCGCCCGCAACGTCGAGCTCGACCTCGCGGAACACCCATCCGCGGGCCCCGCGCACGCCGAGGCCCCGCGCCCGTACGCTCGCGCCCCGCGACGCCCCGGAAGGAGCCTTTCCCGGTGCCGGCGGCTTCGCCGCGGACGGGGAAGGCGGGCCCGCGGCTCCGGGACGGCCCCCGCCAGTCCCGGAGCCGGCCCGGCCGGGTCCGGAGACGGCCGCGGCGGTCCCCCCGGCCGCGGCGGCCGTCCCCGGAGTCTGCTGCTCGGGGGTCATCGCGATCCTTCGGGAGAAATTTGAACTGACTGGTCAGTGCAAATCTAGCTCCGCCGAAGCCGCGAACCCGCCGAGACGGTGACATCGGACACGTGACCGCCACATCCCAGGTCACACGGGTTCGGCACAGTGACTTCGGTCACATCGCCGCGCCGGTGTGCGGCGGGTGCGCTCGCCGCGGCCGGCAGCGCCACCGGGCCGGGCCGCCGGGCCGCCGCACCCTCACCGGGTGAGATCATTTTCCGGCGGTACGCGACGACGAGAGGCCGGTGAACCGTGGAACCACTGCGTCCGGAGGATCCTGTCGAGATCGGCGGCTACCCCCTGCTGGGACGCCTCGGCGCGGGCGGCATGGGGCAGGTCTACCTCGGGGTCACCGGCGCCGGGCGGCACATCGCCCTCAAGGTGATCCGCGAGGACTTCGAGGGGCCGCAGGCGCTCGCCCGGTTCCGGCGGGAAGTCGCGACCGTCGAGCGGGTGCGCAGCCGGTTCGCCGCCGCGATGGTCGGCGCCGGGCTGGACGCGCCGCCGTACTGGCTGGCCACCGAGTACGTCCCCGGCCCGACGCTCCGGCAGGCCGTCGCCCGGTCCGGGCCGCTTCCCGCCGGCACCTGCCTCCGGCTGCTCACCGCGCTGGCACAGGGGCTGCTGGAGATCCACCGGCAGGGCGTCCAGCACCGCGACCTCAAACCGGGCAACGTGATCCTCGCCCCGGACGGGCCCCGGCTGATCGACTTCGGCATCGCGCGCGGCGAGGACCAGACGCAGATCACCCAGACGGGGGCGTGGAACGGCACCCCCGGCTACGTCGCGCCCGAGGCCGTCCGCGAGCAGCAGCCCGTTCCCGCGTCGGACGTGTTCTCCCTCGCCGGCACGGTCGCCTACGCCGCCACGGGGCGCCCGCCGTTCGGCGGCGGCCGCCTGGAGGCCATCATCCACCGCACCCTCACCGGCGAGATCGACCTGGACGGGGTCGACCCGCGGCTCGCCGGGCTCGTCCGGCAGTGCGCCGAGAAGGAGGCGGAGGCCCGGATCACGCTGGAGCGGCTGCTCGAACACGCCGCGGACTCGGTCCCCCTCGCCGCGGACCCGGCCTACCGGCGGCTGGTCGGCGTCCCGCAGCCGGTGCCCGCCGGCGTCGCGGACGCGGTCGCGTCCGGTCTCGTCCCGCTGGAGCGCACCAGGACCGTGCCCGGCGGGGCGCGCGGACGGTCGCGCGCCGCCGTCATCGCGGCGGGCGCCGGGGTGGCCGCCGTCGTCCTGGCCACCGCCGTCGTGGTGCGGGTCGCCCTCAACGACGACGACCCGGGCGGCGCGCTCGGCGCCACCGGCTCGCCCGGCTCTACCGGCGGGAACGGCACCCGAGGCGGCCAGGGCGCGAACGGCGGCTCGTCCGCGACGCCGGGCGGCGCGCAGGCCGGGCGGACTCCCGGCCCTGACGGCCGCCCGCCGGACGTGATCCTGGTGAAGGAGCCCACCGCGAGCTTCCGCGAAGTGGCGTACTCCGAGAAGGATTTCACCTGCCTGCCCGCGGTCCGCCCCGAAGACCAGAAGCTCGCCGGCCAGTTGCAGGTCTCGGCGCCGCGCCGGCCGTACACGGGGAAATCCGTCCGGCTCGGCATGCGGTTCAAGTGGGAGAGCCCGTCCGGCTACTACCTGGCCGCCCAGGTCCGGCCGCCGGGGCCGTACGGCAGCGCCGGGCCCGGCTGGGTGCAGAGCAAACCGCATCTGTACCCGCCGGGCTCCGGTGGGCTGGACCTCACCTTCCCGGCCGACTTCAGGTGGGACGGCTCGGGCGCCGGGGCCGCCACGGAGCTGCGGTCGGGCGTCTGGACGGTCGTCTGGATGCACGTCCACCCGAACGGCGACGCGTACTACATGGGCTGCGACGGTTTCACGGTCGCGTGATCAGCGGACGGCGATGACCGCCGAGCCATGGCCGAAGAGGCCCTGGTTGACGGCGATGCCGGCCCGCGCGCCCTCGACCTGGCGGCCTTCGGCCCGGCCGCGCAGCTGCCAGGTCAGCTCGCACACCTGCGCGATCGCCTGCGCCGGGATCGCCTCGCCGAAGGACGCGAGCCCGCCGCTCGGGTTGACCGGGACGCGCCCGCCGAGCGCGGTGGCGCCGGATCGCAGCAGCTCCTCGGCGCCGCCCCGCTCGCACAGGCCGATGTCCTCGTACCAGTCGAGTTCGAGGGCCGTGGACAGGTCGTACACCTCGGCGAGCGACAGGTCCTCGGGGCCGAGGCCCGCCTCCTCGTAGGCGGCGTGCGCGATCGCGGAGCGGAACGGACGTTCGGGTTCCGGCACCGCCATCGCCGAATCGGTCGCGAAGTCGGGCAGGTCCACGACGGTCTTCGGGAACGTCGGCGTCACCGTCGAGATCGCCGGGATGCGCACCGGGTCGGCGGCGCCGTGCCGCCGCGCGAACTCCATCGACGTCAGGACGAGCGCGGCGCCGCCGTCGCTGGTCGCGCAGATGTCCAGCAGCCGCAGCGGGTCGGCGACCACGGCGGACTCCCGCACATCCGCCAGGGTCACCTCCTTGCGGTACCGGGCGTACGGGTTCGACAGCCCGTGCCGCGCGTTCTTCACCTTCACGGCGGCGAAGTCGTCCAGCGTCGCCCCGTACATGGCCATGCGGCGGCGCGCGTACAGGGCGAAGTAGATCGGGTTGGTCGCGCCCAGGAGGCGGAACCGCAGCCAGTCGGGATCGTCCGGCCGGTCACCGCCGACGGGTTTGAAGAACCCCTTCGGCGCGGCGTCGGCGCCCACGACCAGCGCGACATCGCACAGCCCCGCGAGGATCTGCGCGCGTGCCGTGTTGATGGCCTGCGCCCCGGAGGCACACGCCGCGTAGCAGCTCGACACCCGTGCGCCCGACCAGCCGAGCGCCTGCGCGAACGTCGCGCCCGCGATGAACCCCGGATACCCGTTCCGGATGGTGTCGGCGCCCGACACGTACTGGACGTCCGTCCAGGAGAGCCCGGCGTCGGCGAGCGCCGCCCGCGCCGCCGCGAGCCCGTACTCGACGAAGTTGCGTCCCCACTTGCCCCACGGGTGCATCCCCGCCCCGAGAACAGCGATCTCGCGCGTCATCGCACGGGCCTCCACATCCAGACCGTGTATTCGGCTTCGTCGTCTTCGTAGAGGGTGCCTTCGGTCAGTTCGACCTCCATGCCGACCTCCAGGTCGTCGACGGTGTGGCCGGGGGCGACCTGGCCGAGGACGACCATGCGTTCGGCCTCCAGTTCGACGGCGGCGACCGCGTAGGGGACGAACGGGTCGGGGGAGACGTACGGGGGCGGCGGCTTGTAGCGGGAGTCGGCGTACGACCAGATGCGCCCGCGCCCGGACAGGGCGTACGGCTCCAGCTCCGAGCCGTCCTTCGGTCCCGTGCATACGGGGTTGCGGCACGCCAGCTCGTTGCGCGGGAAGTACGGTGTTCCGCACGACGAGCAGCGGGTGCCCAGCAGCCGGACGTCGCCGTCCGCGGTGGTGAACCAGCCCTCGACGGCGGGACGACGCTCCTTGGTCGTGGTCACGCGGCCCCTCCTCGTGTCGTCTCGGCGCAGCGTAACAACCAAACGATCGTTAGAAAGAATGCGGGTCCGATGAGCGGGACGGCCGTTGCCCGGGGCAGCTAACTGACTCGTCAGTCACTTCGCTACAGTGAACCGAGTCGGATTCTGCCCATGCCGCCCACAGGGGTGCGAGCAGGTAGGGAGCGTGCGGATGCGGACTGGTCTTGAGGGAAGGACGGCCCTGATCACCGGGGCGTCGCGGGGCATCGGGAAGGCGATCGCGATGGCGTTCGCCGCCGAGGGCGCCAATGTGGTGATCTCGTCCCGCAGGCAGGAGGCGCTCGACGAGGTCGCGAAGGAGATCGGCGCGGCGCACCCCGGGGCGGGCGTGCTGGCGAAGGCGGCGCACGTGGGGGACGCCGAGCAGGCCGCCGCGTGCGTGGACGCGGCCGCCGCCGAGTTCGGCCGCCTCGACATCCTGGTCAACAACGCCGGGACGAACCCCTACTTCGGCCCGATGGCCGACATCGAGCCCGCCGCCGCCGCGAAGATCGTCGAGATCAACCAGTTCGCGGTCGTCCAGTGGACGCGGCTCGCGCTGCGCGCGTCGCTCGCCGAGCACGGCGGCACCATCATCAACATCGCGTCGGTCGGCGGCCTGGTCACCGAGCACGGCATCGGCTACTACAACGCCTCGAAGGCCGCGGTGATCCACCTGAGCCGGCAGTTCGCGATGGAGCTGGCGCCCAGGGTGCGGGTGAACTGCATCGCGCCCGGCCTGGTCAAGACGCACCTCGCCCGCGCGCTGTGGGAGAACAACGAGGCGGAGATCAGCAAGTACATGCCGCTCGGCCGCATCGGCGAGCCCGAGGACATCGCGAACGCGGCCGTGTTCCTCGCGGGCGACGCCTCGTCCTGGATGACGGGGCAGACCCTCGTCGTGGACGGCGGCGCCACCATCCGCCCGTCGATCGCCTAGGAGGCCGCATGTCACGCTGGGGACTGACCATCCCGCTGGCCGGGCTGCCGCTGGCCGAGCACCGCGAGATCGTCGCCGGGCTGTCCGGGCTCGGCTACACCGACGCCTGGTCCGCCGAGACGAACGGGACCGACGCGTTCACCCCGCTGGCGCTCGCCTCCCAATGGGGCCCGGAACTGCGGCTCGGCCCCGCGATCGTGCCGGTCTACACGCGCGGGCCCGCGCTGCTCGCCCAGCACGCCGCGACGCTCGCCGGCCTCGCGCCCGGACGCTTCGTGCTCGGCATCGGCACCTCCTCCGACACGATCGTGGAGCGCTGGAACGCGATCCCGTTCCAGGAGCCGTACAAGCGCGTCCGTGACACGCTGCGGTTCCTGCGCAAGGCGCTCGCGGGGGAGAAGGTGAAGGAGGAGTACGACACCTTCGCCGTCAAGGGCTTCAAGCTGGACAACGCGCCCGCGACGCCGCCGCCGATCGTCCTCGCGGCGCTGCGCCCCGGCATGCTGCGGCTCGCCGCGCGGGAGGCCGACGGCGCGATCACGAACTGGCTGGCGCCGAAGGACGTCCGGACGGTCCGCGGCGCGCTGGGCGACGAGCCCGAGCTGATCGCGCGGCTGTTCGTCTGCCCGACGGCCGACGCGCGGGAGGCCCGCGCGATCGGCCGCTGGATGATCGCCGCGTACCTGACGGTCCCGGTCTACCGGGCCTTCCACGAGTGGCTCGGACGCGGCGAGGCGCTGCGCCCGATGAACGAGGCGTGGGCGGCCGGCGACCGGAAGAAGGCACTGGAGGTCATCCCGGACGAGGTCGTCGACGACCTGATCGTGCACGGTCCGCCCGAGGTGTGCCGGGCCCGCGTCCGCGAGTACGTGGACAGCGGGCTCACCACGCCCGTCCTCGCCATCGTGCCCGGTGGCGGTCTCTCGCAGGCGGCGGCGGTGCGGGCGCTGGCCCCGAACGCGGACTGACACCTCGCGGTCACGTCTCGATGTTTGCCCGTCCGGCGAGCGGGGAGGGTGGGGCAGATCCGACACGCTAACGACAGAGACGTGAGGAGCTGATCGTGCTCACCCTGACCGACGGTGCCGTGCAGGTCATACGCACTGTGACCGCGAACCCGGAGCTTCCGCCCGAGACCGGCATCCGCATCGAGTCCGGGCTCGACGGCTCGGACGCCCTGCGGCTCTCGGTCGCCCCCGCGCCCGAGGCCGGCGACCAGATCGTCGAGGAGGAGGGCGCCAAGGTGTACCTGGAGCCCACGGTCGCCGAGATGCTCGACGACAAAACCCTCGACGCGCAGGTCGACCCGCAGGGCGACGTGGCGTTCACCATCGCCGAGGGGACCGGAGGGATCCCCACCTGACGTGAGGGACGAAGCCGGGGCGCGCCGACCGGGCCGCCCCGGCTTCGGCGTTCCGGACCTCGGTGCATGGCCGTGACGGGGCCGTGACGGTGTCAGCGCATGGCCATGACGACGGCGACCACGGCGAACACGAACGCCGCCGCGGTGAGGATCATGAAGGCGCCGATCACCGCGCAGGCCACGCCGCGCGGCTGGTCGCGCCAGGTTCCGCGGCGTTCGCGCACCCGCCGGTCCGGTTCTTCCCGGGACGGCCGTCCCCCCTCCGGGGGGTCGGGCGAGGGCGGGGTCGTCACGCCCGCCAGTCTGGCAGACCGCTCACTTGGGGAAGGACGGATGCGGGCCGGGGACGATGGGCCGGGGTGGTCGATGGGCCGCGGTGGCCGCCGTGAAAAAATCGTCGGATGCGTCTCACCAAGCTCGGGCACGCATGTGTCCAGATCACCAGGGACGACCGCACGATCCTCATCGACCCCGGCACGTTCAGCGAGGCGTCCGGCGCGCTCGCCACCGCCGACGCGGTCCTGATCACCCACGAGCACTTCGACCACTTCGACGCCGACGCGCTCCGCGCCGCGATGGCCGCCCGCCCGGCCCTGGAGGTGTGGACGTCCCGCGCCGTCGCCGGGAACCTCGCCGACCTCGGCGGGCGCGTCCACCAGGTCGGACACGGCGACGCCGTCACCATCGCCGGCTTCGACGTCCACGTCTACGGCGAGGACCACGAGCTCATGCACCCCGACCTGCCGCCCGTCCCGAACGTCGGCTTCCTCGTGGACGGCGAAGTCTTCCACCCGGGCGACGCGCTGACCGTCCCGTCCGAGCCCGTCCCGACGCTGTGCCTGCCCGGCAACGCCCCCTGGATGCGCGCGCTCGACCTCTACACCTACACGCGCGAAGTCCGCCCAGAACGCGCCTTCGCCATCCACGACGGTCTCCTCAACGACATCGGCCTGAGCGTCATGGAGCGAGTCCTGACGAGCGCGGGCGAAGAACTGGGCAGGGAATTCCGCCGCCTGACCCCCGGTACCTCAGTAGAGCTGGCCACGAAGTGAACCGATCCCCCCAGCACGCTGCTCCAGAGGCCGGGACCGCGGTACCGCCGGCGGCCGAGCCGCTGGACGGGGAGGGGCGCGTCGCCACTCCCCGCTCCATTCAGGCCGTGTTCTTCGACATCGGGGAAACCCTCATCAGCGAAGGCGAGATCTACGGGCGCTGGGCCGATTGGCTGGGTGTGCCCAGGCACACGTTCCTCACCAAGCTGGGCGCGCTGCTCGCGACCGGCGGCGACCACATGGACGTCTTGGAGTACTTCCGTCCGGGGTTCGACCTGGCCGAGGAGGAGCGGCGCCGCGCGGAGGCGGGCGTGCCGAACGGGTTCGGGCCGCAGGACCTGTATCCGGACGCGCGGGCGTGCCTGTCCGGACTGCGCGACCAGGGGCTCTACGTCGGGATCGCGGGCAACCAGCCGGTCGAGGCGGCCGCGCAGATGGCGGCGCTCGGCCTGGACGCGGACGTGGTCGGCATCTCCGACGTGTGGGGCGTCCGCAAGCCGTCCCACGAGTTCTTCGAGCGCTGCGCCCAGCTCGCGGACGCGCTGCCCGAGCACGTCCTGTACGTGGGGGACCGCATCGACAACGACATCCGGCCCGCGCTGGAGTTCGGGATGCGGGTGGCCTTCCTGCGCCGCGGTCCCTGGGGGCACATCCAGGAGGACGACGACGCGCTCCGCGACTGCCTGTTCGTCCTGGACGACCTGGCCGGCCTCCCCAATCTCGTCGCCGAGCACAACGGCCCCTAAGGGACGACCCCTAATCCCACGGTATGGGGAAAGGACAGGACCAATGGCGGATGTGAGGTGCTCTGTCCGGTTTGTAGCGTGAGGAACGTGGCCGCGGGAACCCGCGGCCGTGTTCACCGCCCGACGAATCGGGGAGAGAGGATCCCATGAACGGCCTTTACCGTCCGCGTGATGACCGGGTCATCGCGGGTGTCTGCGCCGGCCTCGCGCGCCGGTTCGGCATGACCCCGTGGACCGTCCGGCTCCTGTTCCTGCTGTCGTGCCTGCTCCCGGGGCCACAGTTCGTCGTCTACCTGGTGCTGTGGGTCATGATGCCGAACGAGGACCGCCACATGGCGGGGGTCCGCTAGCTCAAGATCACCGATTGTGCTCGACCGGGCCCGCCCTTGGGTGTTAGATCGGGGCACTACCATCGGACCTTTTCGCCGTCCGGGTCGCGGGGGACCGCGGGGGACGCAGGGGTCCGCCCCGCCGTGGGAAGGGAAGGAGCCGCGGTGCCTGACGAGGCCCGGGGTCCCGGCCGGCCCGGCCGGCCCGACGACGGAGCCGCCGCGCGCGAGGCCGAGCACGCGGCCCGGCTGCTGGGGTACCTGCGCGACCTGGCGCGGGCCCGGCGGCGCCCGTCCCGGGACCTGGCCGACCACGACCACGTCCACTGGCTGGCCGATCTGCCCGGCGACGTCTACGTGGAGGCGGACGCCGGGCCCGGCGACGTCCTGTTCAGCGTCCCCGTCATCCCGCTCACGCCGCCCGTCGTGCTGGACGAGTTCGACGGGTGGCTCGCCCTCCGCAACTGGTACCGCATCCTGCGGGAGCTGTCCGGGCAGGAGGCCGTGCTGGCGACGGGCCTGCTGTCGTGGCGTCCGGCGGTCCACGACCATCTGCTGAGCACGCCCGTCCGGATCGTGGTGGACGACCGGACCGAGCGCATCGACGTCGTCCTCACCGGGCACACGAGCCTGCGCGACCGCGAACTGCTGTCCGGGCATCCGGGGTTCCGGCCCGCCCCCTGGCTCGCGGACGCGGTGCAGGCCGGGCAGGCGTTCGGGCTGAACCCCTCGGTCGGGGACGTTCTGCGCAAATGGAGCCAGGCCGCGCTCACCGGCCCCGCCGACTACCGCGAGGACTGGGCGCCCGACACCGACACCTCCGCATCCAGCCCGCGCATCCGGCTCGCGCCCGCCCTCGTCGTCCGCCCGCCGGGCCGTGCCGCCACCGCCGACCATCACGCGAGGCTGCTGACCCTGCTGCCGCACGGTGTCCCGGACGGCCTGGCACGGCTCGTGTCACCGTCCAGGAAACCGCAGGTCATGCACATTCCGGAGCGGACGCCGGACACCGTCCCCGACCTGCTCGCCGGGCTCCTCGCCCGCGGGCACCGGGTGCTCGTCGCCACCTCCGGCCCGGCCGCGTCCGCCGCGCTCCGCGCCGCCCTCCCGCGCGGCCTGGCCACCCTGACGGCCATCGACCCGCCCACGGCGGCCCGGGTCCTGGAGGCGATCCGCGCCGCCGGAACCCCCGACCTGACCGCGCCGACCGAGCGGGAGAAGGCCGCCGCCGAGCGCGTCGCCGACCTCACCGCACGCCTGCGCGCGGGCGCCGAGCAGCCCGAACGCCCACCCGACCGGCGCGCCGAGCCGCCCGAACTGTCGTGGCTGCCCGTCCGCCCGGACCTGCCGCCGGCTCCGCCGATCTCCCGCTCCGAGGCCGCGGAACTCGTCGTCCTCCTCGCCGAGGAGAGCCCGGAACGCAAGGCCCGCGCCAAGCAGCGGGACGTCGACCCGGGCGCGCTGCCGAGCGCCGCCTACGTCCACACCCTGATCGACGCGGAGGCCGCCGCCGCCGAACGGGCCGAACGCTCCAAGACGCTCCTGTCCGAGCGGCTGCTCGACAGCGACGCCACCCTCCTCGCCCGCCTGGACGGCGACGCGTCCATCGTCGCCGCCGCGCTCCACGACCTCGGCCTGGACGGCCATCCGGGCGGCTGGAACCCCGCCGACCTCGCCGTCCGCGCGTTCAGCGACGCCCTCGCCGAACGCCGTCCGCTCATCTGGTCGCGCGTCGCGGAGATGACGTCCCGCGCCCGATGGGCCGAACGCGCCCTCACCGAACTCGGCGCCCACCGCATCGAACTGCCCGCCGACGCCGACCTGCGCGGCATGGCCGCCGCCGCCCAGGACCTTCGCGCCTACCTGGCCGACGGCGGCACCCTGAAACGCGGACCCCTCCGCCCCGCCGCCCAGCGCCAGGCCGAATCCCTCCTCGCCACCGTGACCGTGGACGGGGCCGTGCCCACCACGCCCGACCTGCTCGGCGTCCTCCACACCGACCTCATGGTGCGGATCACCTGCCGGGAACTCCAGTACGTGTGGGAGGCCGCCGGCATCTCCTTCCCCGCGGACCTCCCGCCCGCCGAACGCGTCGCCCGGTTCGTCCGCGCCCACGCCCGCCTCGCCCGCATCGGCGAGGCGATGCGCGCCGTCGACTCGACGCGCCAGATCCTCGGCCGGCACGGTATCGGCGTCCCGCTCGGCCACCCCGTCCAGTGGCACGCCTACGCCGCCGCCCTCCGCAGCGCCCTGGAGAGCCTCGGTGTCGGCCGCGCCACCGCCGACCTCGACGCCCTCCGCGATTCGATCGGCCCGGCCGGCGACGACGACCCCTCCGAACTGCGCGCCGCCGTGGCCGCCATCGACGCCCGCGACGCCGCCGCCTACGGCCGTGCCCTCGGCGCCCTGGCCGAGGCCCGCCGCGAACGCTCCCTGCAGATCCGCTGCGAGGAACTCCTCGCCCGTGTCCGCGCCGTCCACCCGGACCTCGCCAACCTCATGGTCGCCACCGACGGCGACGAGTCCTGGCACGCCCGCACCCGCCACTGGGACGACGCCTGGGCCTGGGCCCGCCGCGCCGCCACCGCGGCCGCCCCGCCCCCGGCCGACCGCCTGCGCGCCGAACTGGCCGCCGCCGAGGAGGAACTGCGCGCCGCCCGCGCCGACCTCACCACCGCCCGAGCCTGGACGACCGCCGCCGTCCTCGCCGACGTCCCCGCCTGGATCCTCCCGCTCTGGCGCATCCCGGACGCCCTTCCGCCGGCCCCGGACTCGTTCGACGTCGTCATCGTGGACGGCGAGCACGGGGCCGGCGCCGAGGCCCTCTTCATCCTGTGGCAGGCACCCCGGGCCATCTTGGTCGGCCCGGCCGGCCCGGAACTCCCGCCCCCCGAGGGCCCGCCCCCCACCACCCGGCTCCCGGCCCACCTGCACGAGGCGATAACACCCACGGCCTCCCTTTTCGCGGCCCTGACCGGTCCTGCCGCGGACCACGACCGCCCTTCGGACAAACCGGCCCCAAGCTCACCTCGCCCCGCCCAGCCGCGTCCGGAAGCGCCCGGTCCGGGCACCCCGGACGAGGAAGCGGACACTCCCGGCCCGGTGAGCCGCGAGCCGCGCGTCCCCAAACCGGCTACAGGCGCGGTGCAGCCGCAGCCCCCCGGGCCCGGCAGCCCGGGGGAGGACGCCTCCGGCCGCGGGCCGCGGATTCCGGATCGGCGGCCGGGTGTCCCGCCTCGGCGGCTGGACGCCCCCCATATCCCCGGCTGGGAGCCGGGCGGGTCACCTCCCCGCCCCGGCGCCGGCGGGAACGGGGCCGGGGGTGAGCCGCCTGCGGCGCCCCGGCGTCCGGGAAGCGGCGAGCAGGGGGAGCGTGGCCCGGCGCAGAGAACGGGAGCCGCGAACGTTCCGCCGCGCAGGCTGGACGCGCCGCGGCTTGAGCCGCGCGGCCCCGAAGCGGGGCGGGAGACGCCGCCCGGGCGTGCGGAGGCGGGTCCGCCGCCACGGCGGCTGGACGCCGGGGGACAGGACCCGCGCCGTCCCGAAGCGGAGCGCAGGCCACCGGCCGCGCAGCCGGACATCCCCGCCGTCTGGGGCAGGCCCGGCTCCCGGCCGGAGCCGCCGCCCTCGCCCGAACCGGACGAGGCGCCACCCCGGCCCGAACCGGAGGAGGCGCCGGCGGGACCCGAACCGGAGGAGGCGCCGGCGGGGCCCGCGAAGGTCCGGCGCGGCCAGTCGATCGTCGGCTACAAGCGGTCCGAGCTCGTGGAGATCGTCGGGCACATCGCCGAGCGCGAGCCGGACCTCACCGACGAGCAGCTCATCGAGCTGGTCGCGCGCCTTCTCGGCTGCCCGGAGGACGAGGCCCTCCTCGTCGGTGCCCGGCTCCGCTACGCCGTGACGGCGTACCGGGAACAGCCCGAGTAACGGTCACCCGGCGGACTCGCGGTGTGCCCGATGGGCTTCATCGACCACAAGCGGGGCCCTGGCCCCGCGTCCTCGCCGCTCTCGGTCCGCTCTCACCGCGGTCCGCACCCGTCGGAGAGTGCGGGGAGAGTGCGGCGAGAGATCGCGTTCTTAGCATCCGTCCCAGCCATGACGCGAGTCACATCGGATGGGAGGAGCCAGCGATGTCGGGACTTCACGGCACGCGGGCGACGGTCGTCGGCGCCGGGCCTGTCGCCTGCCTGGTAGCGATCGAACTGCGTGAACGCGGGTTCGAGGTGAGTCTCTACGAGCGCGGACCGGACATCCGCCAGGTAACGGGAGTCCGCGGCCACTCGTTCAACCTGACCCTGACCAAGCGCGGCCTCGACTCACTGGAGCCGGATCTGGTCGAGCTGCTCTACCGCAACGGCATCCCGCTGCCGCAGCGGGTGATCCACCATGCCGACGGCTCGATCTCCTACCAGCCCTACAGCGTCGATCCCGACCACCACCTCCTGTCGATCCCGCGCGTCCTGCTGCACCGGGCGCTGCTGGACGAGGCCGAGCGCCGCGGCGCCCGGCTGTTCTTCCGGCACGAGTGCGTGGCGGCGGACCCGGTCACCGGCGGCGCCATGTTCGTGGCCGGCGGCGCGAGCCTCACCCGGACCGAGGCGGACCTGCTCATCGGCTGCGACGGGGCCAACAGCACCGTACGGCACGAGATGTCGCGGCGCGGGGCCCGGATGCGGCTCTCCCAGGAGTACGTGCACGACGGCTTCGTGGAGATCCTGGTGCCCGCCGCGCCCGGCGGCGGGCACTGCCTGCTGGAGCGGCTGCGCGACCCGACGCGCCCGGAAAGCCTGCGCCACGGGCTGCACGTGTGGCCACGCGGGGAGTTCATGCTGCTCGCCCAGCCCAACATCGACGGCACGTACACCGCGGGACTGTGGATGCCCTGGGAACCGGGGGACCGCACGCACCCGTGCTGGGACATGCTGCGTACGCCGGCCGACGTGCACGCGCTGTTCCGCGAGCACTTCGCCGACCTGGCGGACCTGGCGCCGTCCTACGCCGATGACGTGCTCAAGGCCCCGCCGGCCCCGCTCAAGACCGTCCGCTGCGGCCCGTACCACCATGGCCGGGCGGTACTGTTCGGCGATTCCGCGCACACGCTGGTGCCGTTCTTCGGACAGGGCATCAACTGCAGCTTCGAGGACGTCCGCACGTTCTTCGCCATTCTCGACCGCAACCTGGCCGACCGGGAACCGGAGGAGGCGGTCGCGGCGACGCTGCCCGAGTACACCGAGCGGCGCCGGCCCGCGGGCGAGACCATCGCCGACCTGTCGCTGGCGATGGCCGCCGAGCTCAAACAGCACAGCGACGACGCCGCCTTCCACGCGCGCAAGCGGCTGGAAAAGCGCCTGCACCAACGACACCCGGACCTGTACGTGCCGCTGTACCAGGCCATCGCGTTCACCGGCACGCCCTACCACGAGGTGGTGGCCAGGCACGAGCGCCACCGTGCGGTGCTCGACGACCTGTGCCGCCGGTACGACCCGGCCACCCAGGAGGAGCTGATCGTCGCTCAGTACGCCGCGGCGGTCGGCGCGGACGCCCCGGGCGACGACGCTCGCGGGTGTACGGGCGCGCAGGCCGCGGGGGCCGGCGGCGAGCTGGAGCTGTCCCCGGCCGAGCAGCGGGACCTGCTGGAGGCGGTTTCGGCGCGGCTCGCCGACTACCACGAGGAGCTGGCCAAACGGAACTTTCCCGCCTCCTACCCCGGTGCCCGCTCCGCCTCCGGCGGCGTTCCGGACCTGACGCGGCGGCTGCCGCCGCGTACCGGGACGCCGCTGGAGGCGCTGCTGGACGAGGTGTTCGAGGAGGCCATGCCCAGCGGCATGATGCACGCCCACCCCGGGTTCCTGGCGCACGTGCCCTCGGGCGGGCTGTTCCAGGCCGCCGTCGGGGAGTTCGTGACGCGCAGCCTCAACCGGTTCGCCGGGGCGTGGGCCGCCGCACCCGGGTTCGCCCGCATCGAGGCCGACGTGATCGGCTGGTTCTGCTCGGCCCTGGGGTACGGCGAGGGGTCCTTCGGCTACCTCACCACCGGCGGCTCGATCGCGAACTTCATGGCGCTGCGCTGCGCCCTGGAACGGGTGCCCGAAGGACGCCGGCACGAGGCCACGGTGTACGTGTCCGAGCAGGGGCACTTCTCGGTGAGCAAGGCGGCGCGGCTGGCGGGGATCGCCTCGTCGCGGGTGCGCGCGGTCCCCACCGACGGCGCGTACCGCATGGACATGCGGCGGCTGCGCGAGATGCTCGCGCGTGACCTGCGGGAGGGCGCGCCGCCCGGGTGCGTGGTCGCCACCGCGGGGACCACCAACACCGGCGCGGTCGACGACCTGCGCGCGGCGGCGCGGCTGTGCCGCGAGCACGGAGTCTGGCTGCACGTCGACGCCTGCTTCGGCGGCTTCTTCCGGCTCACCGGGCGCGGCCGGGCGCTGCTGGCGGGCATCGAGGCCGCCGACTCGATCGCGGTCGACGCGCACAAGTCGCTGTTCCTGCCGCACGGCAGCTCGGCGCTGCTCGTACGGGACAAGGCCGCGCTCAAGGCGGCGTTCGCCGTCCCCGCCGCGGCCTACATCCCGGAGCTGTCCGACGACGAGGAGCGGGCCGACTTCATGGACTACGGCCCGGAGGTGACCCGGGAGTTCCGCGGCCTGACCGCCTGGCTGCCCATCCGCATGCACGGCATCGAGGCGTTCGAACGGTGCCTGGACCGCCGGATGGAGCTGGCCGACGAGCTGGCCGCGCGGCTGGCGGCGGTGGACGGGGTGGAGGTGGTCCCGCGCGGCGCACCGCACCTGCCGACCGTGGCGTTCCGAATACGCGCCGAGGACCCGGCCGAGGCCGACCTGAACACCGAACGGCTGTGCGAACGGATCTGCGCACGCGGCAACGTCTACGTGGCCACGACGACGCTGCCCCGTGAGGGACGGGTGGTGCGCGCCTGCATCATGCATCACCGGACCGACGAGTTGGTGATCGACCAGTTCATGGTGGAAGTGCAGTGGGCCCTGCGGGGGCTCGGCATGGAGGTCGGGAAACGATGACGACCACGACCGCGCGGCGGCTCCCCCCGGGCCCGGACTCCCCGGCGGCGCAGCAGCTGGCCGCCTTCGAACGCGACCCGTTCGGCTGCGTCGAGGAGATGAGGCGCCGCTACGGCGACCTGTTCACCCTGCGGCTCGGCGGGCTGGGCAACGAGGACCTGGTGGACGTGGAGCACAACGGCGCGTGGGTCTTCCTGACCCGCCCGCACCAGTTGCGGGTCATGTACGGCTCGGACGGCTCCACCAGCGGCGCGCTGGCGAACAAGCTGTTCTTCGGCACCGAGGAGGAGTCCGTCGGCTACATCGACGGCGCCCTGCACCGGCGCCGGCGGGCGCAACTCCATCCGGCCTTCAGCGGCGGCCGCGACTACGCCGCCATCGTCGCCGCGGCCGTGGACGACCACGTCGCTCGCTGGCCGCGCGGGAAGACGCTCGACCTGTTCCGGGCGTTGCAGGCGCTCACCGGCGACATCATCGTCGAGGTCGTCTGCGGGGCGATGGCCCCCGCCGACAAGGCGGAGCTGTCGCGGCTGCTTCCGCCGATGGAGGACGCCACCAACGGACGCGAGGAGATCCTCGCCGCCGACCGGGTCATCCGGGAGTTCGTCGACCGGCGGCTGCCCGGCCACCTGGAGCGATGCACCGAGCAGGGACGCGAGGACGTGTTCGCCGCGCTGCTGCGGCACGCCGCCGAGGGCGACGAGGCCCTGACCGACGAGGTCGTGCGGGACGAGGTGTTCAGCCTGCTCTACACCGGGTTCTCCACCACCGCCAACACCCTGGCGTGGACGTTCCTGCACGTGCTGCACGACGAGCGGGTGCGCGGGGAACTGGACCGCGAGCTCGGCGACCGGTTCCGGGCCCGGCCGCTGAACGCGGCCGGCTTCCGCGACCTGGACTACGCCGAGGCGACGATCACCGAGGCGCTGCGGCTGCACCCGGTGTCGGCGCTGAACGGCGTGCGGATGGTGACCGCGCCCCTGCCGCTCGACGGCCACCTGATCCCGCCGGGCACGGTCCTGGTGCACTGCGCACACCTGCTTCAACGCGATCCGGCCTGCTACCCGGACCCGCTGGTGTTCCGGCCGGAGCGGTTCGCCGGCACCACGGCCGACCCGTACCTCTTCGGCGCCTTCGGCGGCGGCGCGCGCACCTGCGTCGGCCGCGGCTACGCGCGGGCGGTGATGCGGATGATTCTGGCCCTCGTCCTGTCCTCGGTGAACCTGGAAGCGGTCGAACAGATCCCGCCCGCCGGCCGGCAGGGCATCTTCATGGCCCCGGCGCGGACGCTCTGCCGGGTGGAGGAGCGGTGACCATGCCGCACATGCGCCCGGCGACCACCGCCGACCCCGTCCCGGGGCGGGTCAAGGCCGATGAGCTGGCACGGCGGTACCGGATGGTGCCGGTGTACCGGGAGTTCCCGGCCGACACGCTGACCCCGGTCACGGCCTTCGCCCGGCTCTGCGGCCCTGGCGACACCGGGTTCCTGCTGGAGAGCGTTCCCATCGGCGGTGACGTGGGCCGCTACTCCTACCTGGGCTACCGCCCCAGGCCGGTGGAGCTGCCCGGCGGGGACCCGCTGCCGGTGCTGGCCCGCACGGCGGCCGAGCGGACGGCCCCGGTGGGCGGGCTGCCGCCCTTCCACGGCGGCGTCGTCGGCTACCTGGGCTGGGAGGCGGTGCGGCACTTCGAGCGGCTGCCCCGGGCCGCCGGCCCCGCGCCGGGCGTGCCCGAGTCGGCGTTCCTGGCCGCCGAGGACCTGGTGGTGTTCGACCACGCGACCCGCACCCTGGTGCTGCTGACGCTCTACCGGGGCGACCGCGAGTCCTACGACGACGCCCTGCGCAGGCTCGAGGAGATGCGGCGGCGGCTGCGGGCGGCTCCCCCCGCCGGCCTGCCGGGCGCGGCGCACCCGGCCCGGCCGGACGGCCCGGGGCGGGACGACGGGTGGACCTCCAACGTCACCCGGGAGGAGTTCGAGCGCCGGGTGCGGCGCGCGCAGGAGTACATCACCGCGGGTGATGCGTTCCAGATCGTGCTGTCGCAGCGGTTCACCCGGCCGCTGCGGGTGTCCCCGCTGCACATCTACGGGCACCTGCGGGCGGTCGACCCGTCGCCGTACATGTACCACGTGAGCCTGGGCGCGGGCCGCCATGTCATCGGAGCCTCCCCCGAACTGCTGATGCGCACCGACGGGCGCACCGTGCGGACCAGGCCGCTGACCGGGACCCGGGTGCGCGGCCCGGACCGGGCGGCCGACCTGGCCATGGAACGCGACCTGCTGGCCGGCGGCAAGGAACGCGCCGAACACGCGATGCTGGTCGATCTGGGCCGCAACAGCATCGGCAGGGTCTGCCGGCCGGGCACGGTACGGGTCGAGCGGCTGATGGAGGTCGAGCGGTTCCCGCACGTGATGCACCTGTCCTCGACGGTGGCGGGCGAGCTGGCCCCGGATGCGGGGGCGTTGGACGCGCTGCGGTCGGCGTTCCCCGCCGGCACGCACAGCGGCGTGCCCAAGAGCCGGGCCATGGGGATCATCGCCGAGCTGGAGGCCGACCGGCGCGGCGTCTACGGCGGGGCGCTGGGCCGCGTCGGGTTCGGCGACACCACCGACTTCGCCATCGGGCTGCGCACGGTCGTCATCGCCGACGGCCTCGTACATGTGCAGGCAGGCACGGGTGTGGTGGCCGGCTCCGACCCGACGGCGGAGTACCTGGAGACCCTGCACAAGGCCAACGCCATGTTCGCGGCCGTGTGCGGGGCCGAGGAGGCGTGCCCCGGCGCGGAAGGCGCGGCGTCGTGACCGCCCCGGCCGCCCGCCGGAGCGCCGCCGACGGCGGCCCACACCATCCGCCCCCGGGCTGGAGCCCGAACTCCTGGCGGGTGCGCCCCATCGCCCAGCAGCCCGGCTGGCCCGACCCGCGGCGGCTGCGCGAGGTACTGGAGGACCTCGCGCTGCTGCCGCCGCTCGTGCTGCCCGGCGAGATCGAGGACCTGCGGCACACCCTGGCCCGCGTCGCCGAGGGCCGCGCGTTCCTGCTGCAGGCCGGTGACTGCGCCGAGCGGTTCGCCTCCTGCACCGAGAGCGGCGTACGCGGCAGGCTGCGGGTCATCCTCCAGCTCGCCATCCTGCTCACCTACGGCTCCGGCCTGCCGGTGGTCAAGGTCGGCCGGATCGCGGGCCAGTTCGGCAAGCCGCGCAGCAGCCCGACCGAGGTGGTCGACGGCGTGGAACTGCCCGCCTTCCGTGGTGACAACGTCAACGACCCGGCCCCGACCCCGCAGGCCCGCACGCCCGATGCCGAACGCCTGCGCATGGCCTACCACCATGCGTCGGCGACGCTGAACGTACTGCGTGCGCTGACCAAGGAGGGATTCGCCGACCTCAACCGGGTGCACGCCTGGAACCAGGAGTTCGTCCGGCGCAGCCCGGCCGGGCAGCAGTACGAGGCCGCCGCGGCGGACATCGCCTGGGCGCTGCGCTTCATGGCCGCCTGCGGCGCGGACACGGCCCGGATGCAGGCGGTCCGCCAGGTGCAGCTCTACACCTCGCACGAGGCCCTGCTGCCCGCCTTCGAACAGGCGCTCACCCGCCGCGCCGAGGCCGCCGGCGCGTGGTACGGCACCAGCGCCCACATGCTGTGGGTGGGCGACCGCACCCGCGACGTCGACGGCGCGCACGTGGAGTACCTCTCCGGCCTGGGCAACCCGATCGGGGTGAAGGTCGGCCCGAGCCTCACCCCGGCGGACCTGCGCGTACTGTGCGATCGGCTGGACCCCGACCACATCCCGGGCAGGCTGGTGCTGATCTCCCGGCTGGGCGCCGACCGGATCACCGACCTGCTGCCGCCCCTGGTCCGGGAGGTCGCCGCGACCGGCCGCCCGGTGGTGTGGTCCTGCGACCCCATGCACGGCAACACCTTCCGCTCCGCCAGCGGCTACAAGACCCGCCGGCTGGCGGACATCATCCGCGAGATCGACGGCTTCTTCGCCGTCTGCGGCGCCGAGGGGGCCTTCCCCGGCGGCATCCACCTGGAGCTCACCGGCGACAACGTCACCGAGTGCCTCGGCGGAGCCGAAGAGATCCTCGACACCCACCTCTCCCGCCGCTACGAGACGGCCTGTGACCCCCGGCTCAACGCCGGCCAGTCCATCGAGCTCGCCTTTCACATAGCGGACCTGCTGCGGCGGCACCGGGCGAGCTGACCTCCGCGGGAAAGGGGAAGCGGGGTGCGGCCCGGTGGTGCCGCCCCCGCCGCCCGGCTCATCGCTCGGCCCACCAGCGGACCCGGTCGTCCACCATCCGATCGGTGGCGGTCATGGCCGCCCGCTTGGGCCACGTGAGGGTCGCCACGCGCCGCACGAGCGGCCGGGGGGACTGGACGAGCATGCCCTCCAACAGGGTTCTCGCCAGCGCGTCCACCGTGTCGAGCACGTCGGCCGCGTCCTGCCGCGCCACGCGGTCGAACTGGCGGTGCACCACCTCGGGCAGGCGGAACCGTACGGGCACCACGTCGGCGTCGGGCGAGGCCGACGCACCGGCGAGCGGAGACTCGAAGGCGTTGAGGACCGCGCTGCGGTCCGCCGTCCCCATCTGGCCGGACAGGTCCGGGCAGCGCTGCCCGTCCCCGGTGTCCTCGGCGACCCGTACCGCGGTCACGCCCTCCTCGGCCATCACGCCCACGGCCAGGTCGAAAGCGGTGACCGGCCGCGGCAGCGAGCGCACCGCGTGCAGGCCGGTGCCGTCGTCGCGGGCTCCGAGGGCGGCTACCAGCAGCAGCCGGGCCGTCTCCCGGACGGACTGGACGTGGAACGGCACGGCGGGCAACGGCAGCCACAGCACCGCGCCGTCCCGGCAGGACCGCTGGAAGCGCGCCACCGGCGCCGACCCCTCGACCACGTGCGCCGACCGGGCGATGGCGGTCGGCAGCAGCCCCCGGGTGGCGGCGTCCGCGACGATCAGCTCGGCGATGCGCTCGCTGGCGGCCAGGGTGTCGCGGGCGTAGGGCAGCAGGGCATGCTCGTCCGACCCGAGAACCAGCATGCCGGCCCGGGCCGACACCGCCGATTCCACCACGTGGCGGGTGCCCAGGATGGTGGTGACCGGATCGCACGCGTGGGCGGGCGCCGGGGCATGCCGGGCGGCCAGGTGGAACACCAGGTGCGGGCGGGCACCGTGGACGACGCGGGCGACACCGTCCCCGTCGCACACGTCCACCACGTGGTGCTCCGCCCACGGCACCGGTGGCACGGGCGACCGGTCGAGGCTGAGCACTCTGGCCGGGGCGAGGGCGGCCAGTTCGGCCATCAGCGCCGCGCCGACCCGGCCGCAGGCGCCGGTGACCAGCACCGTCCGGTCGGCGACCAGCTCCCGCAGCCGCGCCCGCGGCACCCGCAGCGTCCGGCGCGACACCGCCAGAAAGCGGTGGTACTCCCCGGCGGCGCCGGGATGGGCCAGCACCAGCTCCCGCGCGAGAACGCGCAGCCGGGCCAGAGTGCCCGCGGTCACCGGGGCACGGTCGGCGGGCGCGAGCGCCTTGATCTCTTCCAGGACCTGTTTCAGGTCAGGTGCGGCACTCACGTCGTGATCCCCCCGGGTACGGTGCGCCGGCACCCGCGCGCCGGCGGGGGCCGGACGAGTCGTCTGTCCTGCCGGCCCCGGCCGGCGACCGGCTCGCTCGTCACGCCGTCGCTTTCCACGCGCCTTCCAGGGCACCGGCGCCCTTGGCCCCGCTGATCACGCCGTGCGGGGTCCACGTGTCGCCGGGAGCCCGGCGCACGTCACCGAAACCGGCCTCCGCCAGCCACTCCTCGTAGGCGCCCCAGGGGTAGATCATGCTGCGCGGGGCGGTGAGCGTGGCGAAGTAGGCGTTGTCCAGCGCCGCGTACAGCGGCCCGTCGCCGCTGTCGTCGGACATCACGTTGAACACCAGGACCCTGCCGCCCTCGGGCAGGGCCGCGTGCGCGCGCCGCAGCAGGGCGAGGTTCTGCTCCGGCGACCAGATCACCAACTGGTTGGCGAACAGCACCGCGTCGTGGCCCGGCGGGTACGGGTCGTTGAAGATGTCGCACGCCCTGGCCTCGATACGGCCGGCCAGGCCGGCTTCGGCGATCTTGCCGCGGGCGATCTCCACCGCGCCGGGCAGGTCCAGCACGGTGAACCGCACGCCCGGGTTGGCGCGGGCCAGGGCGATGGCGTTCACCGCGTCCCCGCCGCCGACGTCGAGCAGCCGCCGCACCCCGGTCAGGTCGGCCTTGGCCACCAGGACCGGGTTGGTCAGCCGCGACCAGGACCGCATGCAGCGGAAGAACAACCGCTCCAGCTCCGGGGTATGGGGGAGGCGGTGATAGAGGTCCTCTCCCTCGCCCTCGAACCGGCTCAGTCCCGCGTTGGTGTTGGTGCGCAGCGAGGTCACCAGGTCGGCCAGCGGCAGGTAGACCAGTTCGGCCTCGAACGCCACGATGTCGGCGAAGATCTCCCAGGTGCCGTCGCGGAACATCGTCCGGAGCACCTCGCCGTTGCGGTAGCGGCCGTCGCGCGCCTCGGTCAGGCCCAGCGCGGTGACGCCCAGCAACAGCATGCGGGTCGCCCGCGGGGTCAGGCCCAGCGAGGCGCCGATGTCCGCGGCGTTGAGCTCGTCCTTGCCGTCGAGCAGGGCGAACAGGCCCAGCTCGACGCCCGCGTTGAGCATTTGGAAGGCCGCCGCTCCGAACAGCGGCCCGGCCAGATCCTCGCGTGAGCGGATCTTACGGTTGGGCACCGGGTCTCCTTGGGTCACGGCACGTCCGACGGCGTGCCGGGTGGGGATGCACCGCCGTGCGCAACGCTACGGGCGGCGGCTCTCGGCGCCCTCTCCGTCGTCTCTCGCCGTCATGGCGGAAACGCCCGGGACGCTCGTACAGCCCGTCGCCTCGCGGATGGAGAGGCCGCCGAGGGGTCCTCGGCGGCCTCTCGCGGGAAGGCGGTCAGGCAGCGGCCTGCAGCGGCCTGAGCGCCTCGGCCACCCTGGCGAAGCGGGCTCCGTGGAACTCCGCGGCGGCCTGGACGTACTTGACGGCGCTCTCGTCGCTGTCGCTGATGCTCAGCCCGTACGGGTTTCCGCCCGCGGCGTGGATCACCTCGTAGTCCGCGTAGCCGGTGGGGACGATGATGCTCCCCCAGTGGTGCATGACGTTGTAGAGCGCCACGAGCGTCGTCTCCTGGCCGCCGTGCGTCTCGTAGCTGCTGGTGAAGCCGGTGGCGGCCTTGCCGACCATCACGCCCTCGTGCCACAGGCCGCCGGTCGTGTCGAGGTACTGCTTGAGCTGGGAGGCGACGTTGCCGAAGCGGGTCGGGGTGCCGAAGGCGTAGCCGTCGGCCCAGCGCAGGTCGTCCAGCGTGGCCTCCTCGATGTGCGCGGTGGCCTCGATGTGCGCGCGCCAGGCGGGATTGGTGTCGATCACCGAGTCGGGGGCCAGCTCCGGTACGCGGCGCAGGCGTACCTCGGCGCCGGCGGACTCGGCGCCGCGGGCGACGGCCTCCGCGATGGAGTGGACGTTGCCGGTGGAGGAGTAGTAGATCACCGTGATGCGAGCGGGCATCGGTTCACCTCTTGAATATCCGGGAGCGGACGGACCTGGGCCGCGACGCGGCCCGAACCGACGGCGACCATCGAGGGGCGCCGTTGGTGAGCGGGGGGACGGGGGGCGGTGCCGTGAGGCGGGGGAGAACGCTCGGTTCGGGGGCTCGGTGCGGCCCCGCATCGGTTTCGTGGTCCCCACGGCCGATCTCGGCGTCGGGTAACCGCATTCCCGGGAGGTCGCTGCGCTGGCGGGCGGCGAAACGCAGCCCTTCGACCTCCAGCGTCAGCCAGCCCCCGGGGTCGGAGCGGACCATGTCGAGCATCTGCGCGGAGGGGCCGTCGGGGTGCTCCAGCAGTTCGGAGTCCTCCGGCACGCCGCTGAGCAACTGCTCGGCCCACCGGGCCAGGCCGAGCCAGCAGTCCGCGGCCCGGTCGAGCAGGCCGGCGCGTTCGGCCCAGCTCAGCTCCCGCAGACCGCGCTCGCGGGCGTACAGGCCCATGATGCGGTGCATGCGGTAGCGCAGCACGCCCATGTGGTCCGTGCCCACCACTTCGAGCAACCCGCGGTCGACCAAGTGGTCGAGGACCGGTTCCACGCCGGGGGTGGGCGTATCGGTCGCCGCGGCGACGATCCAGGCGCCGAAGTCGGGCACCTGGAGCAGGCCGATGGCGAACCACACCCGGCGGGTCGTCCCGTCCAGCAGGTCGACGCTGGGACCGAGGTAGGCGCGCATGTCCAGCGAGCCGTAGGACAGCTCATCGAGCCGGCCCTCGGGGTCGCTGAGCCGCTGCGCGAGCTGGCCGACGTTGAGGTGGCTGCGGGCGGCGAGCCGGGCGGCGGCGGCGCGCACCGACAGCGGCAGCCTGCCGGTGGCGTGCACGATCAGGTTGACGGCGGCCTGCTCGGCGGTGATCCGATGGGCGCCCACGACGTTGCTCAGCAGCCGCACCGACTGCTCGACGGTGAACACGCCCACTTCCACCGGGACGATGCCGGGGACCTCGGTGAGGTTGGAGCGGCTGGTCATCAGGACCGCGACCTCGGGTGAGGCGGGCATCAGCGGGCACAGCGAGTCCGAGCCGGGCACGTCGTCGAGGACGATCAGGACACGCTGTCCGTCGAGCAGGCTCCGGTAGAGCGCCGACCGCTCGTCGCGGCCGGCCGGGACTTCGGAGTCGGGCACGCCCAGCGCGTGCAGGAATCGCGACAGCACGTCGGAGACGTCGACCGGGTCGGGCCGGGACGCGCGCAGGTCGGCGTAGAGCTGACCGCCCGGGAATTCCTCGCGCAATCGATGGGCGACGTGGATGGCGAGAGCGGACTTGCCCGCCCCGCAGTTGCCGTAGACGCCGCAGATGCGCACGGCGTCATTGCGGGCGGTGAGCGCGGCGCGAATCCGCTGCTCGTGCTCGGGCCGGTCGACGAAGTCGGGAAGGTCGGACAGGAGCTGGGCGGGCGGGTGCATGGGCGTGCTCGCGACGGGCTCGCCCTCAAGGATGCGCCGCTGCATGTCGCGCAGGGTGTGGCCGGGCTCCAGGCCCAGTTCGTCCACCAGACGCTCGCGGCCCTCGGCGTAGACCTCCAGGGCGTCGGCGCGGCGGTCGGCGCAGTAGAGGGCGAACATGAGCCGGGCGCGCAGCCGCTCGTTGAGCGGGTACTGCTCGACCAGCACCGTCAGCTCGTCGATCAGCTGCCGGCCGAGGCCGCACTCGATCTCCAGGTCGATGCACTCTTCCAGGACCGCCAGGCGCCGTTCCTCCCACTTGGCGGCGTATGCCTGCACGGTCGGGCTGTCCACCTCCGCCAGGACCGGTCCACGAAAGTGCGCCAGGGCGGCCCGGAAATGGGCGGCGGCCAGGGACTTGTCTCCCTTGGCGGTGAGGGCGCGCGCCTCCTCCACCTGGCGGGTGAAGCGGTGGGCGTCGACCGCCTCCGGCTCGACCCGCAGGGCGTACCCGGAGGGGGTCGTCTCGATGAGGGTGCCGGGCGCGCCCGCCAGGGCGAACGAGCGGCGCAGCCGCCAGATACAGGTCTGCACCTGCTCCGCGGCCGTACGCGGCGGGCGGCCGCCCCACAGCGCTTCGGTCAGCTTCCCGACCGTGACCGTGCGGCCCGCGTTGGCCAGGAGCATGATCAGGATGATGCGCTGGCGGTTCTTGCCCACGCTCACCGCCTTGCCCTGGATCGACACTTCTAGCGGACCGAGAACGCTGAACAACATAGGTGCCGACACTCCTCGCTCATAAACAACTGCAAGGCCCACACGGCGGTCCAGCATCCAGCCGGCTCGGCGCGGAGTTAACCACGAGATCAACCAATCGGTCACTCTACTGATCGATCGACTGGCGCAAACTATAACAGGAGGATCCGCGAAGTCATCGTGTCCGTATTTCAAAGCGATAACCGGGGCCGGTGAATTCTGATTGAATCCGCTTTAATCTCGGATGATCACCGAGCGTGTACGTCCGAAACCCGCTATTTGGTCACTCTGGCCCGCCGGTTATGATGACGCCATAACTTTCTTGACACAACTTATGTGGTTATTGGATCAGGCCGGAGGGCGGGTTATTCGCGGCCACGCCGCTCTCCGATCGCTCTCCGGTCGCTCTCCGCGCGTTCTCCACGGGGCTATCCGGAGAGCGGCCGGACCGTCTCCATGGGCACCCCGGCGACCACCGCGGACCGCCGCTCGACGCCCCGGTCCGCCGTGCCCGGCCCCACGCCGCCGATGATCGCGCAGATGACCGCGAGCACCACCGCCGTCACGGCTCCGGCCGGGTACGGCGTACGGCGGCCCGATATCCCCACCCCGCGGAGTTTCTAGGAGCCCGGGCGCACCAGCGGGAAGGGGATCGTCTCGCGGATGCTGCGGCCCGTCAGGGTGATCAGCAGGCGGTCGATGCCCATGCCCATGCCGCCCGCGGGGGGCATGGCGTACTCCAGGGCGCGCAGGAAGTCCTCGTCCAGTTCCATGGCCTCCGGGTCGCCGCCCGCGGCCTGCAGGGACTGCTCGGTCAGGCGCCGGCGTTGCAGGATCGGGTCGATCAGCTCGGAGTAGGCGGTGCCCAGTTCGAGACCGAAGACGATCAGGTCCCATTTCTCGGCCAGCCGCGGGTCCGCTCGGTGGGGGCGGGTCAGCGGGGACGTTTCGGCCGGGTAGTCGCGGACGAACGTCGGTGCCGTCAGGTGCTCTTCGACCAGGGCCTCGAACAGCTCCTGGACGATCTTCCCCTGGCCCCACTGCGGGTCGAAGTTCAGCCCGTGGCGTTCGGCGTGGCGCTGCACGGTCGCGAGCGGGGTGTCGGGCGTGACCTCCTCGCCCAGCGCTTTGGAGACGGACGCGTAGACGGTTATCTCATGCCAGGGGGCGGAAAGGTCGTATTCGACGCCGTCGCGGACGACGACCGTGGTGCCGAGGGCGGCGCGTGCGGCGTCCACGACCAGGGAGCGGGTCAGCTCCGCCATCGTGTCGTAGTCGCCGTACGGCTCGTACGCCTCCAGCATCGTGAATTCGGGGTTGTGCTTCTGGGAGACGCCCTCGTTGCGGAAATTGCGGTTGAGCTCGAAGACGCGCCCGATGCCGCCGACCAGCAGGCGCTTCAGATACAGCTCGGGCGCGATCCGCAGATAGAGCTGCATGTTGTAGGCGTTGATGCGGGTGGTGAACGGCCGGGCGGTGGCGCCGCCGTGCACCGGCTGCAGCATCGGCGTCTCGACTTCGAGGTAGCCGCGGGCGCGCAGCCCGTCGCGGATGGCGGCGATGGAGTCGCCCCGCATGCGCAGCATCCGGCGGGACTCGTCGTTCACGATGAAGTCGACGTACCGCTGCCGGACGCGCGCCTCCGGGTCGGAAAGCCCCGCGCTCTTGTTCGGCAGCGGGCGCAGGCACTTGGCCGCGAGCGTCCAGGAGGAGGCGAGCACCGACAGCTCCCCGCGCCGGGACGTGACGACCTCGCCGCGCACGCCCACCTGGTCGCCGAGGTCGATGAGCGTCTTCCAGCGCCGCAGGGACTCCTCGCCGACGGCGTCCACGGTCAGCATGACCTGCAGGTCGGCGGTCTCGTCCCGCAGTGTGACGAAGATCAGCCGGCCGTGTTCGCGGGCCAGCACGACCCGTCCCGCGATCGCCACATCGGTGCCGGTATGGGTGTCGGGGGCGAGCGAGCCGAACCGCGCCCGGATGTCGGCGGCGAAGTCGGCGCGTTCGCAGCCGAGCGCGTAGGGCTCCAGCCCGGCGGCGCGGATCTGGTCGAGCTTGGCGTGCCGGACGCGCTCCTGCTCCGACAGCCGCCGCTGCGGGGCCCGTGCCGCCTCCGCCGCCTCCTCGATCTCCTTGATCTTGTCGACGAGGCCGGTGGAGGGCACCATCGCGGCGGCCCGGTCCAGCTTCGGGCGGTTGAAGCTCGGCAGGAACCCCTCGGCGCGCGCGTAGGCGAGGCCCAGCCGGATCAGGTGCCGCCCCTGCGTGTAGCAGATGAAACGCGGGCGCCACAGTGGCAGGTACTTCGCGTTCGCCAGGTACAGCGATTCGAGCTGCCAGAACTTCGACGCGAACGACAGGAACCTGTAGTAGAGGCGGGCGATGGGCCCGGCCCCGATCTGCGAGCCGCGCTCGAACGCCGACCGCAGCATCGCGAAGTTCAGCGAGAGTTGCTGCGCGCCGACGGCGGCGGCCTTCTCGGCGAGCTTGGCCACCATGTACTCGTTGAGGCCGTTCTCGGCGAGCCGGTCGCGGCGCATCAGGTCGAGGGAGAGCCCGCTCCGCCCCCACGGGACGAAGCTGAGCAGCCCGCGCAGTTCCCCGTGGGCGTCGAACGCCTCGACCATGACGCAGCGTCCGTCGGTGGGGTCGCCGAGGCGGCCGAGGGCCATGGAGAAGCCGCGTTCGGTCTCCTCGCCGCGCCAGGCGTCCGCGCTGCGGATGAGCTTGGCCATCTCCCAGCCGGGGATCTGCGAGTGCCGCCTGATCCGGATCGTGTACCCGGCCCGTTCGACCCGCCGGACGGCCTGCCGCACCTGCCGCATCTCACGCCCGTCGAGGTTGAACTCGGTAAGGTCGATGATGGCCTCGTCGCCGAGTTCGAGCGCGTCGAAACCGTGCCGCCTGTAGATGTGGGCGGCGCGTTCGCCGACGCTGACCGCGCCGGGGATCCACGCGTGGGCGCGGCATTCCTCCAGCCACGCCTCGATCGCCTGGTCCCAGGATTCGGGATCGCCGAGCGGGTCGCCGCTGGCCAGGGAGACCGAACCCTCCACCCGGTAGGCGATGGCCGCCTTACCGTTGGGTGCGACCATGACGTCCTTGTCGCGGCGCAGGGCGAAGTAGCCGAGCGAGTCCTGGTCGCCGTACTCGGCGAGCAGCGCGCGTGCCGCCAGTTCCTCGCCGGGGCTGAGGACGGGGTCACGCCGCCCCGGCCTGAACAGCGCCCAGAACGTGGCGATCAGCAGGCCGGTGCCGAGGACCCACAGGATCGCGTCCACCCAGAACGGCACGGACACGTTGATCGGCTTGCCGGTGACGCGCGGCCCGAGGACGGTCTGGGAGATCGCGTAGAGCGGGTGCGTCCAGAAGCCCCCGTTGGGGTTCCGGTCGGTGACGGTGACCAGGAACGTGCCGATTCCGCCGGTCACGATCAGCAGGCTGGTGAAGACGATCGTGGCGAGCCGCCGGTTGGCCCGGTCGGGTAGCGTGGTGAACTGCCCGCGCGCGGCGATCAGCAGCCCGAGGACGGCGAGGTACACCCCGGCGGTGACGATCAGCCCGACGGGGGTGGGGTTGCCCGGGGTGAACAGCGTCGTCAGGACGGCGGTGACGGCGAGCGCGGTGGGCAGGCAGAAGATCAGGACGAGGATGCGCCACGCCGCCTTCTTGCGCCGCCGGACGCCCATCGACAGCAGAATCCAGAGCAGCCCCACGGGGACGCTGGGGAACCAGCCGAGGTAGCCGATCCAGCGCAACGCCCAGACTTCGGCTATCTCAAGGATGAGACCATAGGAGACCCACGCGAGCAGCGAGAGGATCCCGGAGAGACGGGTGTACCAGAAGAAGATCGTCGGCGCGGCCTGGATCAGCCGTCCCCACTCGCCCCGCAGGCGGCCTTCGCGTTGCGGGTCCTTCTCCGTCATGATCCCCCAGTCGCCGCATGGTGTGGCTCTCTTAGTTTTACCGGGTGTCACGTCCATCACGCTTTCGTCCGCGGACGTCCGCCCGGCCGCGAACCTCGGGATGGTGCCGGACGTCGTACGGGTAGGGGGATGTGGCTTGCAAGCTCGGTCCAAGGTTGTCAGCAAAAGTCGATATGGTCGCGGATATGCCAAATGAACCCACCGGTGAGCGGTTGCTCGCCCGCCGCTACCGCCTGGTGACCCAGGTCGGCCGGGGCGGCATGGGGACGGTCTGGCAGGCGCACGATGAGGTCCTCGGTCGTGACGTGGCGGTAAAGGAGGTCATCCTCCCGCATGGTCTCACCGATGAGGAACGCGCCGTGCACCACAAGCGCACGTTCCGTGAGGCCCGGACCGCCGCGAGGCTCGGCCACCCCGGTGTCGTGACGGTCTACGACGTCGTCGAGGAGGACGACCGGCCCTGGATCATCATGGAGCTGATCAGGGCGCTCTCCCTGGACCAGGTGATCAAGCAGGAGGGGCCGCTGGAGCCCCGCCGCGCCGCGGAGATCGGCCGCCAGATGCTCGCCGCGCTGCACGCCGCGCACGACGCCGGCGTCCTGCACCGCGACGTCAAGCCCAGCAACGTGCTGATCACCGGCACGGGGCGGATGGGCGAGCGCGCCGTGCTGACCGACTTCGGCATCGCGACCGCGGCCGGCGACGCCACGCTCACCCAGACGGGCCTGGTGATGGGCTCGCCCGCCTACATCGCGCCCGAACGCGCCCGGGGCCGCGTCGCCGGCCCGGCGTCCGACCTGTGGTCGCTCGGCGTGACCCTGTACGCGATGCTGCACGGCAGGTCGCCGTTCGAGCGGCCCGAGCCGATGGCCGCGCTGGTCGCGGTGATCTCCGAGGAGCCCGATCCGCCGGAGAAGGGCGGCCGGCTGATCCCGGTCATCGAGGGGCTGCTGCGCAAGAACCCCGACCAGCGGATGGACGCGATCGAGGCCGGCGCGCTGCTGGACGACATCGTCCGGCAGGAGACCATCGACACGCAGCGGACGATGGCCGTCGAGTTCTCCCCGGAGGAGTACCCCGGCCCCCAGACCACCACGCCGGAGCCGTACGGGGAGGCGTACGCCGAGCCGTATCCCGAGACGTACGCGCCCGACCACCCGCTGCCGGAGGAGATGGAGACCTCCGGCGGCCGGACGGGCGCCGCCGCGTCCGGCGCGGCCACCGCCCCGCGGGGCCCCG
>NZ_BCQQ01000080.1 GCF_001552155.1 Actinomadura formosensis NBRC 14204
GTCCCCGGGCAGGCTGGGCTCCGGCAGCGCCCGGTCGGGCAGCTCGCGGGCGCGGGCGACGGCACGCAGCCACGCCGACTGGTGCCGGCGGGCGCCGCGGCCCCGCATCGTGGGCAGGGACTGCAGGTCGGCCGGGGTCTTCGGGGCCTTCTGTGCCAGCTCGATGATGGCCGCGTCCTGCAGCACCCGGCCGGGGGACAGGTCCCGCTCGCGGGCGATCCGGTCGCGGGTCTCCCACATCTCGCGGACGATGGCGAGCGCCCGCCGGTTCCGCACCCGGTGGATCCCGGAGGTGCGGCGCCACGGGTCGGGACGCGGCGGCTTCGGCGGCGTCGTCAGGATCGCGGAGAACTCCTCGAACGCCCACCCGAGCTTGCCCGCGGTCTCCAGCTCCTCCAGCAGGGCGTCGCGCAGCTCGACGAGGAGCTCGACGTCCAGCGCGGCGTAGCGGAGCCAGTCCTCGGGGAGGGGGCGCGTGGACCAGTCGGCCGCCGAGTACCCCTTCTCCAGCAGGAAGCCGAGCACGTTCTCGACCATGGAGCCGAGCCCGACCCGCGGATAGCCGAGCAGCCGCCCGGCCAGTTCGGTGTCGAACAGACGCCGCGGGGCGAGTCCGACCTCCGACAGGCACGGCAGGTCCTGGTTGGCGGCGTGCAGCACCATCTCGGCGTCGGCGAGTGCGGCGTCCAGCTCGGACAGGTCCGGGCAGGCGATCGGGTCGATCAGCGCGGTGCCGGCGCCCGCCCGGCGCAACTGGATCAGGTAGGCGCGCTGCCCGTACCGGTAGCCGGACGCGCGCTCGGCGTCGACCGCGACCGGGCCGGCGCCCGCGGCGAACGCCGCGATGACACGGTCCAACCCGGCGGTGTCGACGACCACGGGGGGGACGCCCTCGCGCGGCTCCAGCAGCGGGACGGCCGGGGGACCGGTGCCGGCCTCCGCGTCCGCCGGGCCCGGGAGCGTTCCGCCCGGCTCGGGAACGGTTCCGGGCCGCCCGCCGGCGGCCGTCTCCTCCGCACCGGTTCCCTCCTCGGGACCGGTGGTGCGCGTCTCGGGCATTCCCACTGTTTCCGTGTTCTCCCCCGCCGCCTCGGTCTCGGAAGCTGTGCTCACGCCCCCTACCGTACGTGGTTCAACCGCCCGCGCCGCCCGGCCGATCCGGCAGCGCGGCGACACCGGAGGGGGGCAGCCCGGCCGTGGTGCACATCATCTCGCACCAGGCGGCGACGTGGCCGGTGAGATCGTCGCCCGTCGGGGACCAGGAGGCGCGCAGTTCCAGCTCGGTGGTGGACGGCTCGCCGCGCTTGTCGCCGAAGCTCTCCGACACCGCCCGGGTGACAGTACCGGACACGCCCGCGTACCCGGCGGGCTCCAGCGCCTCCAGCAGCCAGTCCCACGCGACGGACCCGATCAGCTCGTCGGCGGCGATGTCGGGCTCCAGGTCGGCGCGGATGTAGGCGACGATGCGGAACCCGTTCGTCCAGCCGGATCTGCCCTCCGGGTCGTACAGCACGATGAGGCGGCCGGTGGCGACCTCGGTGTCGTCGTCGCGGTAGACGCTGCCGGACATGGCGGCCGCGTAGGGCGCGAGGCTCTGCGGGGCGGGCATGTCCTCCAGGTCGAGTTCCGGCCGGACGGCGGGACCGTCGAGGAACCGGCGCAGCGTGTCGACGGCCCGCTGGAAGGCGGGTGGGTTCATGGAAGGACCGGCCTGATCGCGGGGACGTGGCTGGGTGCGGGAGAACGACTCGGGGCGGTGCGGCCGGGACGGGGCGCCGCCGCGTGCGGCGACGGGCGGATGCGGAGGGGACACAGGCACGGCACAGGTGGTTTCGTTTCGGGGGCCGGGCCGGTCAGGCCACGGCTCGCACGGTGGCGGGCGGGAGGCCGACCAGGACGGCCGTGCCGCACTCGGCGCAGGCCCGCTCCGGACACTGCGCACCGTGACCGTCCGGACACGGCGGCTGCTCGAACGCGCGTTCATCACCGCAGGTGGAGCAGTACAAGGGGGAACCTCCCTCGGCTATGACACGCATCACGTTCGCACGCGCCGGTGACAGAATGCGGGACTTCGCTCGGCGTGTCCGGAAGTTCATGCCGTCTCACCTGTCGCTTCCCGTGCGTTCCCACCTGCGTTTCGTGGGACCATCACAGAGTGACCGCTGACGCTGCCCGCCCGAACGACGACTCTGCGAACACGCCCGCGAGCGGCGCCCTTGCCGCGAGCCCCTTCCTGCTGGCCTGCCGCCGGCGGCCGGTGCCGCACACGCCCGTGTGGTTCATGCGGCAGGCCGGACGCTCGCTGCCCGAGTACCTGCGGGTCCGCGAGGGCGTCCCGATGCTGGAGTCGTGCACCCGCCCCGACATGATCGTGGAGATCACGATGCAGCCGGTGCGCCGGTACGCGGTGGACGCGGCGATCTTCTTCAGCGACATCATGGTGCCGCTCAAGGCCATCGGCGTCGACCTCGACATCAAGCCGGGCGTCGGGCCGGTCATCGCCGATCCGATCCGCACGGCGGCGGACCTGGACGCGCTGCGCCCCCTCGTCCCGGACGACGTCCCGTACGTGACCGAGGCCGTCCAGGGCCTGGCCGGTGAGCTGGGGACGACGCCGCTGATCGGTTTCGCGGGCGGCCCGTTCACGCTCGCCTCGTACCTGATCGAGGGCGGCCCCTCCAAGAACCACGAGCGCACCAAGGCGATGATGTACGGCGCGCCGGAGCTGTGGGCGAGCCTCCTGGACCGCCTTGCCGACCTCACCATCGCGTTCCTGAAGGTGCAGGTGGCGGCCGGGGCGAGCGCCGTGCAGCTCTTCGACTCGTGGGTGGGCGCGGTCGCCGCGGTGGACTACCGCGAGTCGGTGCTGCCGCACACCCGCCGCATCTTCGCCGCGATGGAGCCGCTGGGGGTGCCGCGCATCCACTTCGGCGTGGGGACGGGTGAGCTGCTCGGCCCGATGGGCGAGGCCGGCGCGGACGTCGTCGGCGTCGACTGGCGGGTCCCGCTGGACGAGGCCGTCAGCCGGGTCGAGCCGGGCAAGGCCCTGCAGGGCAACCTCGACCCGGCGATCCTGTTCGCGCCGTGGGAGATCGTGGAGCGCCGCGCCCGCGACGTCCTGGCCCGGGGCCGCACCGCCGAGGGGCACATCTTCAACCTGGGCCACGGTGTCCTGCCGTCCACGGACCCGGACGTGCTGGCCCGCCTCGCGGACCTCGTCCACGAGGCGAGCACGGAGGACAGGCTCCAGTAGGGGACGGGCTCCAGGAACGGGTCTAGGCGGGCGGAGGCTGCGAGCCGGTGACGGCCTTCTCGGGCGCGGGCTCCGGTCCGGGCTCCGGCTCGGCCTTCGGCCTGCGGCGCGACCGGCCGGGGAGCCGGTGCCGGAACGCCAGGAGCGGGAACCCGATCGCGGCGGCGACGAGGAACGGCAGCAGCCAGCCGAGCACGGTGACGACGCCGCCGGTGAACGCGGTGAACGCGTCCCAGCCGCTCTGGAGCCCGCCGAGGAACCCGCCGCGAGGCTCGTCGTTCCCGGCCTGCGCGGACTTGCTCACCAGCGACACGGTCACGGTCGCGTACTCGGTGCGGTGCTTGAGCGACTTCTGCCGCGCCTGCAGCGCCTCCAGATCGGCCTCGCGCTGGGCGATCTCCCGCTCGATGTCGATGACCTCGCCGACGGAGTTCGCGCGGTTGAGCAGCTTGCGGAACGACTCCAGCGTGGCCTTCGCCGACCGGACCCGGGCGTCCACGTCGGCGACCTCGGCGGTGACGTCCTCGGCCTCCTGGGAGAGCCAGAGCCTGGTGCCGAGCTGCGTGCCGAGCCGGTTCAGCACGTCGGCGTAGCGGTCGGCGGGGATCTTCAACGCGATCTCCGAGCGGGCCGGGTCGCTGGAACTCGACTCCCGTTCGACGTAGCCGCCGGCCGCCGTGACCATCTGCTTGGCCTTGGCCGCGGCCGCCTCCACGTCGCCCGCCCTGACTCCCAGGCGAGCCGTGTGGATCACCGCGCTTGCGGAGGGCGGCGGCGCCTGCGCTCCATTGGCGGTCTTCCCCGCCGAGCCTTCCCCGCCGCGGCTGCTCGCCACCGCCGGTGCGGGCGCCCCGCCGCGGTCCACGGCCGCCGGCGAACCGGACGAATGACTGCCTGCCCCGCACGCCGCCAGCACCCCGGCCAGCAACAGGACGACCAGCGCGCATATGGCGTTCCTGACGATCCGCATGAGGCTTGGACGAGGGGAGACCGATCACCGTTCCGCCGGGCGAATCGCGGTCCGGGCACGGTGCGGGCACGCACCGGTCACGGTTCCGGCCGGTGTCCGGTGTGATGCTCGCCGCTCCGGCCGCCCCGATGCGCGATCCGGCCTTCCGTCTGGAAGGCTGGGGGCATGACCACGTCCCATGCCGTCGTCGTCGGGGGCGGTATCGCGGGCCTCGCCGCCGCCCGCGTGCTCGCCCAGGGCGGCGTTCGGGTCACCGTGCTCGAAGGCTCCTCCCAGATCGGCGGCAAGCTGCGCGTGAGCGAGATCGCAGGGATCCCGGTGGACGAGGGCGCCGAGTCGATGCTCGCCCGCCGGCCCGAGGGCATGGACCTGGTGCGCGACCTCGGCCGCACCGCCGACCTGGTGAATCCCGGCACCGCCGCCTCGGCGATTTTCAGCCGCGGCGCACTCCGCAAGCTCCCCGCCGGGCAGGTGATGGGCGTCCCGTCCGACCTGCGCGCGCTCGCCGCCTCCCAGGTGCTGTCGCCGGCCGGGCTGGCGCGCGTCCCGCTGGACCTGGTGCTGCCCGAGACGCCGCGCGGCGGGGACGTGTCCGTCGCCGGCTACATCGGCGCCAGGGTCGGCCGCGAGGTCGTCGACCGGCTGGTGGAGCCGCTGCTCGGCGGCGTGTACGCGGGACGGGTCGAGCGGCTCTCGTTCGAGTCGACGCTGCCCGCCGTCGCCGCCGCGGCGCGCGGCCACCGCTCGCTGATCAACGCCGTCCAGGGCATCCGGGCCGCCGCGCCCAAGGACCCCGGCCCGGTGTTCGCCACCCTGCCGGACGGGCTCGGCACGCTCCCGCACCTGGTCGCCGCCGACATCGCCGCCGCCGGCGGAACGGTCCGGACCGGCGCGATGGTCCGCGAGCTGCGCCGCCGCGAGGACGGCTGGCGGCTCACCGTCGGCCCGGCCCGCGACCCCGAGTACCTGGACGCCGACGCCGTGCTGCTCGCGCTGCCGGCCGCCCCCGCGTCCCGGCTGCTCACGCCGGACGTCCCCGCCGCCGCCCGGGAACTGGCCGGCATCGAGTACGCGAGCATGGCGATCATCACGCTGGTGTACCGGACCACCGCGTTCCCGCGGCTGCCGAAGACCAGCGGCTACCTCGTCCCGGCCGTGGAATGCGACCCCGAGCGCGGCGGCCGGGGGGTCAAGGCCGTCACGTTCAGCTCGGTGAAGTGGCCGCACCTGCGCGACCGCGACCCCGGCGTCATCGCGGTGCGCTGCTCCATCGGGCGGTTCGGCGAGGAGCACCTGCTCCAGCGGGCCGACGAGGAGCTGACCGCCACCGCCATGGCGGAACTCGCCGCGACCTGCGGCGTCACCGAGCTGCCCGCCGCGAGCCGGGTGACCCGGTGGGGCGGCGGTCTCCCGCAGTACAACGTGGGCCACGCCGACCGCGTGGCCAAGATCCGGGCCGCGGTCGCCGGCGCGCCGGGACTGGCCGTCGCCGGCGCCGCCTACGACGGCCTCGGCATCCCCGCGTGCATCGCCTCGGCGCGTGCGGCGGCGAACCGGGTGCTGGACCATCTGCGCAGTCGAGAAGGAGTGGATCATGACCGAGCCGGCGGGCAAGCCGAAGGCACGCGAACTCAATAACGTCATCCGCTACACGATGTGGTCGGTCTTCCGGGTCGCGAAGCCCGGGACGGTCGGCGAGCAGGACGCCGCCGAGGTCCAGGACCTTCTCGACCAGGCCGCCCGCAAGGACGTCACCACCCGCGGCTCCTACGACGTCGCCGGGCTGCGCGCGGACGCCGACTACATGTTCTGGTGGCACGCGTCCACGCCCGACGACCTGCAGGAGATCTACACCCGGTTCCGCCGGACGGCGCTCGGCCGCGCGAGCGAGCCGGTGTGGTCGCAGATGGCGCTGCACCGCCCGGCCGAGTTCAACAAGAGCCACATCCCCGCGTTCCTCGCCGACGAGGAGCCGCGCGACTACGTGTGCGTGTACCCGTTCGTCCGGTCCTACGAGTGGTACCTGCTGCCGGACGAGGAGCGCCGCGCGATGCTCGCCGAGCACGGCAAGATGGCGCGCGAATACCCCGACGTCCGGGCCAACACCGTGTCGGCGTTCGCGCTCGGCGACTACGAGTGGATGCTCGCGTTCGAGGCCGACGAGCTGCACCGCATCGTCGACCTGATGCGCCACCTGCGCGGCGCGAGGGCGCGGCTGCACACCCGCCTGGAGGTGCCGTTCTACACCGGCCGCCGCAAGCCGGTCGCCGAACTGGTCGCCAACCTGGCCTGATCCGCCCGGGGACGGGCGGAACGGCGGCAGGGCGCCGGCCGCGGGGGAGTCTCCCGCCGGGCGGTCTCGCGGACGACGCCGTCCTCGCCGGCGAGACCCGCCGGTGCCCGCGGGCCGCCTACTCGGCGGGTTCGAGGGTCAGGGAGATCGAGTTGATGCAGTAGCGGTCGTCGGTCGGGGTGTCGTAGCCCTCCCCGTGGAAGACGTGCCCGAGGTGCGAGTCGCACGCCGTGCACCGCACCTCCGTGCGGACCGTGCCGAGCGAGCGGTCCTCGACCAGCGTGACCGCGTCCGAGCCGGACGGCTCGTAGAACGACGGCCAGCCGCAGTGGCTCTCGAACTTGGTGCCGGACCGGAACAGTTCCGTCCCGCAGGCGCGGCACCGGTACACCCCGACGGTCTTGGTGTCGGTGTACTCGCCGGTGAAGGGCTTCTCCGTGCCCGCCTCGCGCAGCACGTGGTACTCCTCGGGGCTGAGCCGCGCCCGCCACTCTTCCTCGCTCTTGCGGATCTTCTCCATCCCTCGACGGTACCCGGCGCGGCCGTCCCGGGGGACTGTCGTGCCCGTGGGTTACCGTGCCGTCATGGCCTCGCCCTTCATCGAGATCCCGGTCGGGGATCGGCTCGTCAAGGTGACCAATCCCGACAAGGTCTACTTTCCGGAGCACGGCTACACCAAGCGGCAGCTGGTGGAGTACTACCTGGCCGTGGGGGACGGCATCCTGCGCGCGACCCGCGACCGCCCGACGACCCTGGAGCGCTGGCCCGCCGGGGTGTTCGAGGGCGCCCGGATGGCCACCCGTGAGGACTACGCGCGCGGCCAGGCCGGCATGGGCGCCGGCAAGTCCGACGCGTTCTACCAGAAGCGCGTCCCGAAGGGCGCGCCCGGCTGGGTGCGGACCGCGCGGATCGTGTTCCCCAGCGGGCGTTCCGCCGACGAGGTCTGCCCGACCGAGCCCGCGGTGATCGCCTGGGCCGCGAATCTCGGCACGCTGACGTTCCACCCGTGGCCCGTCCGCGAGGGCGACGTCGACCACCCGGACGAGCTGCGCATCGACCTCGACCCGCAGCCCGGCACCGGCTTCGCCGACGCCGTCCGGGTGGCGCTCGGCCCGGTCCGCGACCTGCTGTCCGAGCTGGGCTGCACCGGCTATGTGAAGACGTCCGGCAAGGCGGGCGTGCACATCTACGTCCGCATCGAGCCCCGCTGGACGTTCACCGAGGTCCGCCGGGCCGCCCTGGCCTTCGCCCGCGAGGTCGAGCGCCGCGCCCCCGCCGAGGTCACCACGAAGTGGTGGAAGGAGGAGAGGGGGGAGCAGATCTTCATCGATTTCAACCAGAACGCACGCGACCGGACGATCGCCTCGGCCTACAGCGTCCGCCCGGCCCCGCACGCCCCCGTCTCGGCCCCCGTGACCTGGGACGAACTGCCCGACGTCGACCCCCGCGACTTCACCATCGCCACGATGCCGGCCCGCTTCGCCGAACTGGGCGACCTCCACGCGTCCATCGACGACGCGTCCTTCTCCCTGGAGCCCCTGCTCGACATGGCCGACCGTGACGAGAAGGAGCACGGCCTCGGCGACATGCCCTATCCGCCGAACTATCCGAAGATGCCGGGCGAGCCCAAGCGGGTCCAGCCCAGCAAGGACACCGGCAACCACACCTGATCGCCCTCGGCGGCCGGGTGCGGTTGCCGGTGGCCCGCCGCCGGGGCGGGCGGCGGGCCACCGGGTGGGTCAGCGGGTGGGTCAGTGGAGGTCGCGTTCCTGGACGGGGAGGGAGACCTTGGACGGGCCTCGCCAGGCGGCGGCCGAGCGCGGCGGGGCGATCATGGTGGTCGCCCCGTCCCCTGTGCCGACGACCGGGACGGTGATCGAGGTGCCCCGCAGGTCGAGGGTCACCTGGGCGCCCGTGGGGGTCTCGGTGTTGTAGTCGGCGTCCGTGCCGGCGAGGACGAGGGCCAGGCGGTGCCCCTTCTTCAGCAGGTGCTCCTGGCTGAGCGTCTCCCAGCGGACGGTGTAGGCGCGGCCCGGCTCCAGGGGCGTCGGGTGGCTCAGCGACCGGTCGTTCTGGGCGTCGAGCCAGCCGCGGGCGACCACGTTCACCGGGGACGTGACCGTCGTGACCTCGGTCTGCTTGTAGCAGGCGTCGTCGGCGGGCGTGCTCTCACCGTGGCAGTCCTCGGTGCCGAGGGTCCGGATGCCGGAGCCGGCGCCGAGGTAGTTCACCCGCGTGTCCTCGCCGTAGTCGACGAGCAGCGCGGTGAGGTTGGACGTGGGCCGGTCCAGCGTGATCCGCAGGCGGGCGTCGGGGGTGCCGGACAGGCGCCCCGTCCTCGGCAGGGGGCCGGAGACGAACGCGGCCCGGAACGGCCGCGCCGCCGTCGGGTCGGCGACCATCGCGCTCTCGGAGTTGCCCTGGCCGTCCGGGCCGGGCGCGTCGGTGAAGGTCGCCGTCGCCCCCGGCGCGGCGCGGTTCAAGCCGAGGGTGCCGCCGGCGCCGGGCCGCAGGACGATGTCGCGTGCGTCGAGGGACGGCCAGTCCCGCTGGGTGATCCACTGGTCGGGGCCGATCTCGATGTCGGCGCGCGGCTCCCGCATGATGCCGTTCGGGATCTTCTGCAGTTCGTGGTCGAACCAGCGGTGCAGGGTGGCCACCCACGCGTCCCGGCGGATGTCGAACGGGTCGACGTGGCCGCGCTGCGTCAGCCACACCTTGCGCTGCACGCCGCGCCGCGCGAGCGCGTCCCACCACAGGGCGAAATGGTTGTCCTTGACGTTGAGGTCGTTGACGCCGTGGGCGGCGAAGACGCTCGCGCGGATGCGGGATGCGCGGGCGATGGTGCCGTCCCGGTAGTCGGCGGTCTTCCAGTAGGCGTTGTAGTTTCCGGTCGCGTCGTCCTCGCCCTTGTCGAGGTCGGCGTTGACGGCGGCGCACTTGGCGGGCGGGTCGGTGTCGACGTAGCCGGCGAGCCACGGCTGCTCGTCCGTCCAGTACTTCACGCCGTTCATGCGGCTGTAGTCGTACCAGCTGCTGATCGCGGCGACCGGGACGATCGTCTCCAGCCCTTCGACGCCGGTCGCGGCGACGCCGTTGGCGAGCGTGCCGTCGTAGGACTTGCCGATCATGCCGGTGCGGCCGGTCGTCCACGTCGCCTTCACCGGGGTGCCGTCCGGCCGGTAGGCCGTCGCCCGGCCGTTGAGCCAGTCCACCACGGCCTTGCCGCCGAGGACGTCGGTCGGCCCGCCGCTGACCGGGCAGCCGTCCGAGCGGGTCGTCCCGACCATGTCCACGGCGAGGAACGCGTACCCGCGCGGGACGAAGTAGTTGTCGTAGAACAGGGGGAACTTCAGCGGGTTCCCGTCGGCGTCGTAGGTCTTGCGCTCGCTCTCGTTGCCGCGGCCGGCGTTGTCGTAGTACGGGCTCTCATCCATGATCACCGGCACCTTGAGGCCGTGCTCGGTCTCCTTCGGCCGGATGATGTCCACGTTGACGCGGTCGCGCCTGCCGTCCCGGTCGCTGTCCACGCTCGACTCGACGTAGACGTGCTCGCGGATCGCGTCCTTGTAGGAGAAGACGGGCTGGGTCACGCCGTCCTTCACCACGATCTTCGGGGACGGCCGCGCGAGTGCCGTCGCGCCGCCCGCCGTGGCGGCGAGCGCCGCGCCGGTCAGCACGGCCACCGTCGTCGTCCTCCGGGTTCGTCTCAGGGATCTCCTGGCCAACCCGCACCTCCGGGAGCTGAGAAGTGATCTCTACGGGGGCACACGCTCCTCGCCCGGGGGCGCCGGGTAAAGGGCGGCGCATGACGAACTCGGGCGGGATTTGGTCACGTCCTGCCCTTGCACCCATCGGTCTGTCCGTATCAGAGATATCGGTCTGTCTCTTAACGGCGCCGGGGATGCCCGGCTCGTCCGCCGGGCATCCCCGCCACCATGGGTTGGAGCTATCGGAAATCACTTCGGATGGGACCGTTCCGGATCAACTTCTCCAAGAAGGGCGTCGGGCACAGCGTCGGAACGCGCGGCGCCCGGTACACCCGCTCGGCGGACGGACGCCGCGAGATGACGTTCCGCATCCCGGGGACGGGCCTGTCCTGGCGGCGCCCCCTGCACCGGCGCCGCTAGCCGCTCTTCGCGCGGTTCACCGCCGACAGGACGGCCTCCACCGACGCGGTGAGCACGGACGTGTCACGCCCGGCGCCCCAGCGGGTCACGCCGTCCACACGACATTCGGCATAGGCGACGGCCGCGGCGCCCGGGCCCGGTTCGGTGGAGTGCTCCGCGTACTGCAGGACCTCCACCTTGATCCCGGCGGACGACAGGGCATCGGCGAGGGCGTCGATCGGGCCGTTGCCGGAGCCGGTGTGCTCGCGCTCGTCGCCGTCCACGCGGATGACGCCGGTGAAGTCGTGCCGCGCCGGGCCGGTGCGGGACGTCCGCCAGCCGGCCACGGAGACCGGCCCGGAGGGGTTGAGGTACTCGGCGCGGAACAGGTCCCACAGCCCGGCCGCCGTGATCTCCCCGCCGCTGTCGTCCGTCGCCCGCTGCACGACCCGGGAGAACTCGATCTGCAGGCGGCGCGGCGGCTCCAGCCCGTACCCGGTCCGCAGCAGGTAGGAGATCCCGCCCTTGCCGGACTGGCTGTTGACCCGGACGACCGCCTCGTAGCCGCGCCCCACGTCGGCGGGATCGATCGGCAGATACGGGACGTCCCACGGCAGCTCCTCCGGCGGCACGCCCGACTCCCGCGCCCGCCGGGCGTGGCGGGCCATCCCCTTGGCGATCGCGTCCTGATGCGTTCCGGAGAACGCCGTGTAGACCAGGTCGCCGGCGTACGGATGCCGCTCGTGGACGGGCAGCCGGTTGCAGTGCTCGGCCGTCCGCCGGATCTCGTCGATGTCGCAGAGGTCGATCCGCGGGTCGACGCCCTGCGCGTGCAGGTTCAGCGCGAGGGTGACCAGGTCGACGTTGCCCGTCCGCTCGCCGTTGCCGAACAGGCATCCCTCGACCCGCTGCGCCCCCGCCAGCATCGCCAGTTCGGCGCAGGCGACACCCGTCCCGCGGTCGTTGTGCGGGTGGACCGACAGGATCACCGCGTCCCGCCGGGCCAGGTGCCGGTGCATGTACTCGATCTGGTCGGCGTACACGTTCGGCGTGGCGATCTCGACGGTCGCCGGCAGGTTCAGGATCACCGGCCGGTCGGGGGAGGCGTCCCACAGGCCGGTGACCGCGTCGCACACCTCCAGCGCGTAGTCCGGCTCGGTGAGGTTGAACGTCTCGGGCGAGAACTCGAACCGCACTCCCGGCCGGGCGAGCCGGGCCACGTCCGCCGCCCCGTCCAGGACCAGCCGCCGCACCCCCTCGCGATCGGACCCGAGCACGACGTCCCGCCACACCGGGCCCGTCGCCGTGTACAGGTGGACGACCGCCCTGGGCAGCCCCTCGATGGACGCGAACGTCCGCTCGATCAGCTCGCGCCGCGCGGGCGTGAACACCACGGGCGTCACATCGTCCGGCAGGCCCGTCTCGGCGAGGTGCCGGACGAAGTCGAAGTCGGTCCGGCTGGCCGACGGGTAGCCGACCTCGATCTCCTTGAACCCCATCGCGACGAAGAGGCCGAACATCCGGCTCTTGCGCGCGGTGTCCATGGGCTCGGCCAGCGCCTGGTTGCCGTCCCGCAGGTCGACCGGCACCCACAGCGGGGCATCCTCGATCCGCCGGGACGGCCAGGTCCGCTCGACCTCGGGAACGGGCGACGGCACCCGGTCGTGAATCGACCGGTAGCGGTGGAACGGCATGGAACTGCCGCGCTGGGGATTCCAGAAGGGCCCGGCCACCGGGCCGGACGGGGTGCGCAGAGTCGGGAAGTTCATGGGCGTGGTCCTCACGATCGCCGGATGACCGGCAGCACCGGACCCCGCGGCGGGGTGCCGGTCCGGATCAGGTCCCGCCGCGGCGACCGAGAAGAAGAACCCGCCACGCCATGACGGCCACCCAACCACACCTCAGCTCCTCAGACAAGCTGAAGAGAAGATAGCCTGGGGGCCCGCTCTTCCGGAGGAACCCAGATGCCGCTCGGCCCGCTCCGCCCCAGCCCCCTCGTCGAGCAGGCCGCCCAGCGGCTCCGCGACCAGATCGCGGGCGGCTCGTGGCCGGTCGGGACGAAACTCCCCGGCGAGACGACCCTCGCCCGCGAACTGGGCGTGGGCCGCTCGACCGTCCGCGAGGCCCTGCGCGCCCTGGCCGGCGCCGGGCTCGTCCAGGCCCGCCAGGGCGCCGGCGTGTTCGTCATCGCGGCGGAGCCGGCCGAGGACTGGACCGCCCGGCTCCGCCGCGCCTCGGTCGCCGACGTCTACGAGATCCGCATGATGCTGGAGGTCCGCGCCGCCGAGCTGGCGGCCGAGCGCCGCACGGCCGCCGACCTCGCCGCCCTCGACAAGGCCCTCGCCGCCCGCGACGACGCGTTCGCCGGCCCCGCCATCGAGGCGTTCATCGACGCCGACATCGCCCTGCACACCGCCGTCGTGGCCGCCGCGCACAACCCGATCCTCGCCGACCTGTTCGCCGAGTTCGTCCCCGTCCTGCGCGACGGCCTCCTCGACCTCGTCACCCTGGTGGACGTCCGCACGTCCGACGCCGCCCCCGGCCGCGCCGCCCACGCCGCCCTGGTCAAGGCCATCCGCGACGGCGCCCCCTCCGCCGCCGGCCGCACCATCAAGACCGAGCTCACCCAGACCCTCGCCGTCCTACTTCAAGGACGCTAGAAGCGGGGGCAGGTCGTTGTCGTGGGCGACCGTCAGGCGGCGGGTGGCCCTTGTCAGGGCCACGTAGAGGTCCTGGCCGCCCTTGGGGGATTCCGTCACGATGCCGGCCGGGTCGACCACGATGACGGAGTCGAACTCCAGGCCCTTCGCCTCCTCGGCGGTGAGGACGACCACCTGGGAGTCGAGGGCCTCCGGGGTGGCGCCGGCGGCGGCGCCCGGGAGGGCGTCCAGGACGGCGGCGCGGCGGGCGCCGGAGGTGATGACGGCGAGCCGGCCCTCGGTGGAGGCGTCGCCGGTGATGCGGGACAGCTCGGACCGGACGAGCGCCGGCAGTTCGCCGGGCGGCAGCGCGAGGGCGAGGGGCGGCGGGCCGTCGTCGCGGACGGGCTCGGGCGGCGTCTGGCCCGGGTCGACGGCGGCGAGGACGTCGGCGGCGACCCGCATGATGGCGGCGGGGGTGCGGTAGTTGACGAGGAGGCGCTGCTCGCGCCAGCGGCCCGGGACGTAGCGGTCGAGCATCTGGCCCCAGGTGGTGGCGCCGGCGGCGCTGCCGGTCTGCGCGATGTCGCCGACGACGGTCAGGGAACGGGTGGGGACGCGGCGCATCACCGCCCGCCAGGCCATCTCCGACAGTTCCTGCGCCTCGTCCACGATCACGTGCCCGTAGGCCCATTCACGGTCGGCCAGGGCCCGCTGCGCGGTGGTGAGGGACGGGCCGTCGTCGAGGTGGCGTTCGACCAGCTCGCTCGCGGAGATCCGCTCGGCGGTGCCGGTCGTCTCCATGACCTCGCGGGCGTAGCGCTCTTCCGCGGCGCGGGCGGCGTCGGCGGCGCGCCGGCGGGCCCTGTCGGCGGAGTCGTCCTTGCCCAGGAGATCGGCCGCCTCGTCCAGGAGGGGGACGTCCGACACCGTCCACGGGGAGCCGGCCGGACGGTGCAGGAGCGCGCAGTCGGGAAGGACGGCCCGCGCGCCGAGGCGGGCGAGGGTGTCGGGGGAGGCGTAGAGGTCGGTCAGAAGCCGTTGAGGGGTCAGCTCAGGCCAGAGTTCGTTGAGGGCCTCGTGGACGGCCGGGTCCTGCCAGAGGGCCTCCTTGGCCAGGCGGAGGTCCGTTTCGTCCAGGAGGGGTTCTTCTTCGGCCTCGTCGATGAGTTCCTGGAGCCAGTCGGGGAGCCCGCCGGATTTCGCCATCTCCTCCAGAGGCTCGTCCATGATGCGGTCGTACTGCTCGGCCCTGTTGATGGCGAGGGCCTCCAGCATGTCGTGGACGAAGCGGCGCCGTTGGACGTTGTGGGGGAGACGCAGGGCGCGGGCACGGTCGCGGATCTGTTCGCACTTGTCGGCGTCCACGACGAGGGTGAGACCGTCGATGTCGATGTGGAGGCCATCGGCGGGCACGCGCTGCCGGTCGTGGACGGCCGCTTGCACGAGGTCGGCCATGCGGAGGTCGCCCTTGACGACGGCGACCGCCGGGGTGTCCCTCGCGGTCGCCTTGAGGCCGGGGTAGAGCTCGCCGACCGTGGCCAAGACGACGTCGGTCTCGCCCAGGCCGGGAAGAACCTGCTCGATATAGCGGAGGAACGTCGCGTTCGGGCCGACGACGAGCACACCGCGCCGTTCGAGGACGTCCCGGTGCGTGTAGAGCAGGTACGCGGCGCGGTGCAGGGCCGCGACCGTCTTGCCGGTGCCGGGACCGCCCTGGACGACGAGCACTCCGTGCAGGCCCGAGCGGATGACCTGATCCTGCTCTTCCTGGATGGTCGCGACCACGTCGCTCATCCGGCCGGTCCGGCCGCGGCGCAGGGTGGCGAGCAGGGCGGCCTCGCCGACGATGCCGCGCCGCTCCGACTCCTCCAGCCCCTCCAGGTCGAAGACCTCGTCGTCCAGCCGGACGACCTCGCGGTGCCGCAGGTGCAGGTGGCGGCGGCGCGCGAGGGTGCCGGGCGCGCCGGGTGCGGCGGTGTAGAACGGCCGGGCCGCCGCGGCGCGCCAGTCGATCAGCAGGGGCTCGTGGTCCTCGTCGCGGAGGCCGATGCGGCCGATGTAGAACGTGTCGCCGGGACCGTCCGCGTCGGCGCGGTGGTCGATGCGGCCGAAGCACAGGCCGTGCTCGACGCCGCCGAGCCGGGCGAGGCGGCGGGCCGCCTCTTCGGTCGCGACGGCGCTCTCCACCCGCGCCTGGAAGGCGGCGCCGCCGCCCGCCGCGGGGCCTTCGCGCAGCGCCGCCTCGGCGTTCGCGCGCTCGACGTCCAGTCGCGCGTACAGGCGCGACACGTATGCCTGCTCGGTGCGCAGCGGCGCGGATTTCTCGCAATCGGGGTTGACAGCGTCCGCTTGACGGAGTCCCATGCTTCGACTACACTCCTATTTATAGGATTGGGCTTTTTTCTGCGCAAGTCGCAAGCCTTCAGCCTAGCATTCCTCGCTCCGCGCCGCATGATCTTCCGGCGTGGTTCCACTATTGCGTTGTGGCGGGTGGCCCCCTCGCGCCCCTGATCCTCGTGACCCGGCACCGCCCCCTGGACGGGGCCGGTGCCGGGCCCGTTCAGCGGTCGGCGCGGGCGCTCGTGGCCGAGCCGCCGAGAACGTCGTCCAGGTCGTAGGCGACCGGAACCTCCAGCTGCTCGTACGTGCAGGACTCCGGCCTCCGGTCGGGACGCCAGTTCCGGAACCTGGCCGTGTGCCGGAAGCGGTCGCCCTCCATCGCCTCGTAGGCGACCTCCACGACCAGCTCCGGACGCAGCGGCACCCAGCTGAGGTTCTTCTTGCCCGTCCAGCGGGAGATGGCGCCGGGCATGCGGTCGACGGTCGCCTCGGTCTGGTTCGCCCACTCCGCCCACGGGTGGCCGGCGAGATCCTCCATCCGGTAGGGCCGCAGCTCCTCGACCAGCTCTGCGCGGCGCTTCATCGTGAACGAGGCCGCGACCCCGACGTGCTGGAGCTTGCCCTCGGAGTTGTAGAGCCCGAGCAAGAGCGACCCCACGATGGGCCCGGACTTGTGCCACCGGAAGCCCGCCACCACGCAGTCGGCGGTCCGCTCGTGCTTGACCTTGAACAGGACGCGCTTGTCGGGCTCGTAGGGGACGTCGAGCGGCTTGGCGATGACGCCGTCCAGCCCGGCGCCCTCGAACTCGTCGAACCAGCGCAGCGCCAGCTCGTAGGAGTCGGACGCGGGCGTGACGTGAATCGGCGCCCTCACCCGGGACAGCGTCTCTACGAGCCGCCGCCGCCGTTCGCCGAGCGGCACCTCCATCAGCGACTCGTCCCCGAGGGCCACCAGGTCGAACGCCACGAACGACGCGGGGGTCTGCTCCGACAGCAGCTTGATCCGCGACGCGGCCGGGTGGATGCGCTGCTGGAGGGCGTCGAAGTCCAGGCGCGTCCCGTTCGGCAGCACGATCTCGCCGTCGATCACGCACCGCTCCGGCAGCTCGCGTTTCACCGCCTCGACCAGCTCGGGGAAGTAGCGGGTGAGCGGTCTCTCGCCGCGGCTGGACAGCTCCACCTCGTCGCCGTCGCGGAAGACGACGCAGCGGAAGCCGTCCCACTTCGGCTCGTACAGCAGGTCGCCCCGGGGCATGGTCTTGACCGCCTTGGCCAGCATCGGCGGCAGCGGCGGGCTGATCGGCAGGTCCATCCCCCCATCCTGCGCCCCGGCACCGACAAAAGAGCGGCCTCCGGGGTCCGATAACGTGCGGGTCATGCGCCGCCTCCTGCCCGAGCCCGCCGCCGGCGTCGACCCGTACGAGGTCTACGGCGACCGGCCTGGACTGCGGCTGGGCATGGTCATGAGCGTGGACGGTTCCGTCACCGACGCCGAAGGCTGGACGGACGGCCTCGGAGGCGACGCCGACTTCCGCGTCTTCCGGACCCTGCGCGCGCTGGCCGACGCCATCCTCGTGGGTGCCGGCACGGTCCGCACAGGGCGCCTGGGACCGGCCCGCCTACGTCCCGACCTGCGCGCGCGCCGCGGCGGACCGCCCGCCCCCATCGTCGTGGTGAGCCGTTCCGCCGACCTCGACTGGACGCTGCCGCTGTTCACCGAGGCCGAGACACCCACCATCGTGGTGACGTGCCAGAACGGCCGGAAGAACGTCCCAGCCCACATTCAGGTGGTCGCGGAAGGCGAAGACGACATCGACCTGCCCGCCGCCATCGATACGCTCCGCGGCGGCCTCGGCCGGGAACATCTCCTCTGCGAAGGCGGCCCCACTCTGGCGGCCGCGCTGATCCGCGCGTCCCTCGTCGACGAACTATGCCTCAACCTCGCCCCGACACTCCTCGGAGGCGCGCACCACACCCGCCTCCTGGACGGCCTCGACACCGAGGTGCCGCTCGACCCCACCGCCCTCTACATCGACGAGGGCGTGCTGTTCGTCCGCTACCGGCTGCGGGTGTAGCGCAGGAAGAGGAGATCCTCGTCCTGCAGGGCGTGAGCGAGCGTCATCTCCGGCGGGACGGGCACCGGCGGCCCGTTCAGGATCCGCGCGGGGTGCCCGCCGAGCAGTATCGGGCTCAGCGTCAGGCACAGTTCGTCCAGCAGCCCGGCCGCCACCACCTGTGCGAGGACACCCGGACCGCCCTCGCACAGCAGGCGCCGGTGGCCGCGGGCGGCGAGTTCCCGCACCGCGGCCGGGAAGTCGAGCGAGTCGCGCCCGGCGATGATGACGTCGGCGCGCTCCCGTGCGGCCTTCAGCCGCACCGGGTCGGCGGTCGCGGTCGCCAGCACGATCGTCGGCACCCGCGCCTCGGTGAAGATCGGCGCGTCGAAGTCCAGGTCGAGGGTCCGGGACGCGATCGCGATCGGCGGTACGGGCGGCCTGCCGTCCCGGACGCCGTCCCAGCCCTCGCTGGGCCTGACCGGCCCGTACCCCTCGGCCCGCACCGTCCCGGCCCCGACGATGACCACGTCGGCGAGCCCGCGCAGCAGCAGGAACAGATGCCGGTCGGCGGCGTTGCCGAGACCGCCGCTGCGCCCGTCGCGCTGCGCGGCCCCGTCCAGGCTGGCGACCATGTTGGCCCGCATCCAGGTGGTGTCGGCCGGATAGGCGTACCGCTCGGCGAGATCGACCTCGCCGGGCTCCGGAGAGAGAGTCCGCATAGATCTCTCAAGCTACTGCACGCCGCGCCGCCCCCCTCCGATAACGGTACGTACACAAATCTGTGCGAATCCGTCATGGCGGGAGTGTCTGGGGGTGACACTTGCCCCCCGGGACCGGGATGAGAATCTCACAGAAGGGAGCGGGGGTGGAGTTCGCGGCATTGGGCGCGTGGATTCTGGCCGCCGTCGCGGGCGGCCCTCTGCTGGTCGTCTGGATGCGGGACGGCGGACGCTCCACGAAGGTGACGCGGTTCCCCGTCCTGGTCGTGGTGGCGCATCCGCTCGCGGCCCTCGGCGGCCTCGCCGTCTGGGTGGCCTACCTGCTCACCCGGAACCCCGGCTACGCGTGGGTCGCGTTCGCCGCCCTGCTGGTCGTCATCCTGCAGGGCTTCGTGCTGTTCACCCGCTGGCTCGTCGGCCACGGCGGCCGCCACGCCCGCGGCGCCGGGCAGACCTTCCCCGGCACCGCCGTCGCCGTTCACGGCGCGGTGGCGGTGACCACGATCGTCCTGGTCTTCCTGACCGCGATCGAGGTGACCCGCGCCTAGGCGGCCGTCAGGGCAGCCGCCTGAGGACGAGGAGGGCCCGGGCGGTGAGCAGGATGGTGTCGCGGGCCTTGAGGCGGGGGCGTTCGCCCACCGCGCCGGGTTCGGCGGTGTCGAGGGTGAACTCCCATCGTTCGCCGTATTCGGCGCCGGGGAGGGTGAACTCCAGGGGCTCGGAGCCGGCGTTGATCAGCAGGAGGAACGAGTCGTCGCGGACGCGGCGGCCGCGCGGGTCGGGTTCGGTGATGGCGTCGCCGTTGAGGAAGACGCCGAGGGACTTGGCGAAGCCGACGTTCCAGTCCTGGTCGGTCATGCTGTCGCCGGCCGGGGTGAGCCAGGCGATGTCGGCGGCGGCGCCGGTGCCCGTTCCGGTGAAGAAGCGGCGGCGCCGGAACACCGGATGGTCGTGCCGCAGCCGGGACAGGAGGCGGACGAACTCCATGTCGTCGGAGTCCTCCCAGTGGACCCAGGAGATCTCGTTGTCCTGGCAGTAGGCGTTGTTGTTGCCCTTTTGGGTGCGGCCCAGCTCGTCCCCCTGGGAGAGCATGGGGACGCCCTGCGACAGAAACAATGTGGCCAGGAAATTGCGGCGCTGGCGGGCGCGCAGATCCAGGACGGCGGGGTCGCGGGTAGGGCCTTCCACGCCGCAGTTCCAGGAGCGGTTGTCGTCGGTGCCGTCCCGGTTGTTCTCGCCGTTGGCCTCGTTGTGCTTGTGGTCGTAGGAGACCAGGTCGGTCAGCGTGAACCCGTCGTGGCAGGTGACGAAGTTGATGGACGCGAACGGGCGGCGCGCGCTGTGCTCGTACAGGTCGGACGAGCCGGTCAGCCGGGACGCGAACTCCGGCATGGTCGCGTAGGAGCCGCGCCAGAAGTCGCGGACGGTGTCGCGGTACTTGCCGTTCCACTCCGTCCACAGGGGAGGGAAATTGCCCACCTGGTAGCCGCCTTCGCCGACGTCCCACGGTTCGGCGATGAGCTTCACCTGGGACACGACAGGGTCCTGCTGGACGAGGTCGAAGAACGCGGCGAGCCGGTCGACGTCGTGCAGCTCGCGGGCGAGCGCGGAGGCGAGGTCGAACCGGAACCCGTCGACGTGCATCTCCAGGATCCAGTAGCGCAGCGAGTCCATGATGAGCTGCAGCGCGTGCGGGTGGCGGACGTTCAGCGAGTTGCCGCAGCCGGTGTAGTCGAGGTGGTAGCGCTTGTCGTCGTCCCGCAGCCGGTAGTAGGAGGCGTTGTCGATGCCGCGGAACGACAGGGTGGGCCCCAGGTGGTCGCCTTCGGCGGTGTGGTTGTAGACGACGTCCAGGATGACCTCGATGCCCGCCTCGTGCAGGGCGCGGACCATCGCCTTGAACTCCAGCACCTGCTCCCCGTACTGGCCGGACGAGCTGTAGGTGTTCTGCGGCGCGAAGAACCCGATCGTGTTGTAGCCCCAGTAGTTGTCGAGGCCCCGCGCGACCAGCGCGTGCTCGGGAACCGACTGGTGCACCGGCATGAGCTCCACGGCCGTCACGCCGAGATCGAGCAGATGGTCGATCATCACCGGGTGCGCGAGGCCCGCGTAGGTGCCGCGCTGCTCCTGCGGGATGCCGGGATGCAGCTTCGTCAGGCCCTTCACGTGCGCCTCGTAGATGACGCTCTCGTGGTAGGGGACGCGCGGCGGCCGGTCGTCGGCCCAGTCGAAGAACGGGTTGGTGACGACGTTCTTCGGCATGTACGGGGCGCTGTCGTCCTCGTTCAGCGCGTCGGGGTCGTCGAACCGGTAGGAGAACAGCGACTCGTGCCAGCGGACCTCGCCCTCCATGGCCTTGCCGTACGGGTCGAGCAGCAGCTTGGACGGGTTGCAGCGGTGCCCGTCGGCCGGGCTGAACGGCCCGTGCACCCGGTATCCGTAGCGCTGCCCGGGTCCGACGCCGGGCAGGTAGCCGTGCCAGACGAACCCGTCGACCTCGGGCAGGCCGTGCCGCGTCTCGCGGCCGTCGGCGTCGAACAGGCACAGCTCGACCCGCCGGGCCACCTCGGAGAACAGCGCGAAGTTCGTGCCCGTGCCGTCCCAGGTGGCGCCCAGCGGATAGGGGTCTCCGGGCCACACCTCCCGCATGCTCTTCCTTCCCGGCCGGTTCGTCCTGGCCCGTTGATTGTGGCGTACCCGCTCACCGCTCGCGCGCCACGACCCGCCCGCAGAGTGTCACGCGGGCGGCGCCGGCGGCAGCCGCCAGACGATCTCGTCACCGCTGGTCTGCGCGGTGGCGCGCATGCCGATCCCGGCCGCGACGGCGGCGGACGCGCGGTTGCCCGGATGGATGGTCGCGACGATGCTCTCCACGCCGTGCGCGCGAAGCCAGTCCAGCAGGGCGCGGCCGGCCTCGGTGGCGAAGCCGAACCCCTGGTAGGGCATGCCGATGACCCAGGTGAGCGACGCGATCCGCCGCGGCGGGCCCGGCGTGACCGTCGACCCGGCGGACACGGGGGCCACGGTGAAGCCCGGCGCCGCGGGTGCGACCGTCGCCCGCATGTAGCCGATGGCCTGCCCGTCCCGGACGCGGCGGACGATCCAGTTCAGCCAGGACTCCTGGTGGAACGGCGCCGGGCCCGCGACCAGATGCGCGTAGCGGGCGCGCAACTCGTCCAGGGTGGGGGGCTCTCCGCCGATGTAGCGGTACAGGCGCGGATCGTCCAGGACGGGGGCCATCTCGTCCGCGTGGTGGACCGCCAGCGGCTCCAGGACGAGACGCTGGGTGCGGATGGTCTCGGCGATCGGCCCGTACACCCGCCGATCGTAAGCCCGCCCGGCGGGTCAGGGCCGCGTGGTGCCGCGTGCGGTGAGCCGGCGCGTCCAGACGCCCTCCGAGTGCTGCTTCGGGTCGAGCCACAGCCACGGCTGGGTGCGCCGGAACGGCAGGTCGGTGCCGGGCTGCCAGGGGAACAGGCCCTCCCGGTTGGGCCAGACGACCTGCAGGATCGGCGGCGTGGGACACCGGTAGAACGCGAGGACGCCGGCGAACAGCCCGTCGTGCCAGCGCGGGTCGGCTTCCCGGAACGCGGCCTGCTGCCCGCGGACGACGCCGTCGCGGCGTTCGCCGTCCGCCGGGCCGTTCCCCTCGGCGGTCTGCCGGCCGAGCCTGTTGAGGACCTCTTCGGTCTCGTACACATCGCCGCCGAACAGCGCCAGTTCGGGCGCCCGGTGGCTGTGCCAGAGGCCGATCGTGTACGCCCAGCCGGGCCCGTCCTCGTCCGGCTGCACGAGGACGACGCTCCACCCGTACTGGGTGACGTGCACGATGGTGCGGAGCTGGAAGTTGTCCAGACGGTCGCGGTCGCCGTGGCCACGACAGATCACGCAGGTGCACGGGGGGCGGTCGCCGGACATGACCCTCAGTTTACGATCAATCGACCCTCGGCGAGCGCCGTCCCTCTCCGGATCACCAGAAGACGCCGGTGTCCCGGGGCCGTGTCTCGGGGGTGCCGCCGGTCGCCGGGCCCGTGAGCCCCCGGACCAGGACCGCCGCCAGCAGCATCCCGGCGGGCAGGCCGAGCGGGACGGCCACCAGCGGCGCGACGGCCGCGACCTCCAGCGCCGTCCCGTGCAGGAGGCCCGCGACGCCGAGGTTGGCGCCCTGCCGGCCCGCCGGGAGGACGACCGCGAGGAGCGCGGTGACGACCGCGAGCCCGGCCGCCGGAAGGGCCAGGACGCGGCGCCGCGCGAAGAACCCGAGTGCGACCCCGAGGGCGCCGAGCACGGGCAGCGCCATCGCCCCGCACCAGCGGACCGGCCGCGGTCTCATCTCGACCGCCACGACCGGCGCCGGGGCACCCTCGCGCAGCCGCCAGCCCCGCGGCCCGGACGGCTCTCCGCCCGCCCGAACCGTGGCCGGGACCGGTGGGACGCTCAGCTTCATGGCGGTGTTCTGGAAGCCCCGCGCGGTGAGGCGCCGCAGCGCGCCGGACATGTCGATCCGCAGTGACACTTTTCGGCCTGTCCGATAGACGTGTTCCATCTCCGCCCGAGCGAACGGGACGCCGCGCGCCTTTCTCATTCGAATACGGATATTTGTGGCACCGGGGAACATTTCTCGGGCGATGTCTCCGGCGAGGGCCCGTACTTCGGCGTCCGACCCGAGCCGGCCCACCGCGTACAGATCGACGTGGGCGCCTCCGTCGTGGAGGACGGCGACCTCGATCCGGGCCCGCTGTTCCCGAACCGGCGTTCCGCCGCCGCAGCCGGCGAGCACGGCGAGCGCGATCAGTGTCACCGCGCCCGCGGCAAGCCGCCCAAAACACACTCCGGCCTCACTTCATCGGTCATTGTTCTCAGCGCCAGAAGAATGGTTTATTTTATGCGCGACCACCGATGGAGCACCGCAGGGAGAGGCCCATGGCTGACGAGCCGGCCGACGTCATCGACACGTCCGTTCCGCACTCCGCCCGGATATGGAACTACTGGCTCGGCGGCAAGGACAACTACCCCGTCGACCGCGAGGCCGGTGACCAGTATGTCAGCGTCTATCCGGGGATCATCGACATCGCGCGGACCGGCCGGCACTTCCTGGCCCGCGCCGTCCGGTACCTGGCCGGGGAGGTGGGCGTCCGCCAGTTCCTCGACGTCGGCACCGGGCTGCCCACCGTCGACAACACCCACGAGGTGGCACAGCGCGTCGCGCCCGAAACACGCATCGTGTACGTCGACAACGACCCGCTCGTCCTCTCCCACGCGCACGCCCTTCTCACGAGCCGCCCCGAGGGCGAGACCAGCTACATCGAGGCGGACATGCGGGACCCCGAGCGGATTCTCCGGATCGCCCGCGACAGGCTCGACCTCGACCGGCCGGTCGCCCTGATGCTGATGGGCGTCCTCGGGCACATCGACTCCTACGACGAGATCCTGCACATCATCAGGACGCTGATGGGGGGCCTGCCGTCCGGCAGCCACCTCGTGCTCTACGACGACACCGATGCCGACGAGGCCCACAACAAGGCGCAGCAGGGGTACGACGACACCGGCGCCGTCCCGTACCGGCTGCGCCGCCCGGAGCAGATCATCGGCTACTTTGACGGCTTCGAACTGGTCGAGCCCGGCGTGGTGGCATGCGAGAAGTGGCGTCCCGAGCCGAGCCCGTTCGGCGAGACGCCCCGCACCTCCACCCTCTGCGGGGTCGCCCGCAAGCCCTGACCGTGCCGCGCCCGCCGCACGCCCGCCCTCCTCAAGCAGTTCGCACGCCGTGACCGAAAGGGACCCCATGGCCGATTCCGTCGACCCCGCCGCCATCGATTCCGAGGTTCCGCACGCCGCGCGGATCTGGAACTACTGGATGGGCGGCAAGGACAACTATGCGTCCGACCGTGCCGCCGGCGACGCGGTGGCCGAGGTGTATCCGCAGATCGTGACCATGGCGCGGCTGTCCCGCCGGTTCCTGGTCCGCGCGGTGGGCCACCTGGCGGGCGAGTGCGGCATCCGCCAGTTCATCGACATCGGGACCGGGCTCCCCACGATGCAGAACACCCACGAGGTCGCGCAGAGCATCGCGCCCGAGTCGCGGATCGTGTACGTCGACAACGACCCCCTCGTCCTCGTGCACGCCCGTGCCCTGATGGGCAGCGTCACCGGCGAGGGGGCCACCACGTACGTCCACGCCGACTACCACGACCCCGACCGCATCCTCGACGGCGCCCGCGAGATGCTCGACTTCGGCAAGCCCGTGGCGGTCATGTTCATGGGCGTGCTCGGATACGAGCCCGACCTGGCCGTGGTCCGCGGCATCGTCGGGCGGGTGATGGACGCGACGCCGTCCGGCAGCCACCTCGTGCTGTGGGACGGCACCGACACCGGCGCCGAGGTCGTCGAGGGCGCGGAGAAGCTCGTGGAGAGCGGCGGCGTCCCGTACGTCCTGCGCGGCCCCGAGCAGCTCGCCCGCTGCTTCGAGGGCCTGGAGATGGTCGAGCCGGGCCTCGTCCCGATCAGCGAGTGGCGTCCCGACACCGCTCCGGTCCCCATCGACGCCTACGGCGCCGTGGCCCGCAAACCCTGACCCCCGATCTGGCATCATCGAGGTGCCCTCGCCAGGCGGCGCCCTCGGCGAAGAGGTGTCCTCGGTAACGCCGGATCGTTTCGGGAAGGGCCCGTATGCCACGTCGTCCGGGGTTCGCGGCCGAGCGGCGGCAGCGGCTGCTGGAGATGGTCCGCGCGACCGGCGCGGTCTCCCTGCGCGACCTCGCGTCCTCGCTGGAGGCGTCCGAGGCGACGGTGCGCCGCGACATCCGGGCCCTGGAGGCGGAGGGGCTGCTCGACCGCCGGCACGGCGGCGCGATGGCGCCGGGCGGGCTGTCCCGGGAGCCGACCTACCGGCAGAAGGCCGGCGTCGCGGCCGCGGAGAAGGCGGCGATCGCGCGGCTCGCGGCGGACCTGGTCGACGAGGGCGACGCCATCGTGATCGGCGCGGGGACGACCACCCGGGAGCTGGCCCGGGAACTGGCCGGCTTCGGCGCGCTCACCGTCGTCACCAACTCGCTGCTCGTCGCCCAGGTGCTCGCCGAGGCGCGCGGCGTCGAGGTGGTGATGACGGGCGGCTCGCTGCGCGGCGCGATTCATGCCCTGGTCGGCGGGGCCGCCGAGCAGATGCTGGCCGGCCTGCGGGTCCGCCGGGCCTTCATCTCCGGGAACGGCCTCACCGCGGAGCGCGGCCTGTCCACGCCGAACATGCTGGTCGCAGGCGTCGACCGCGCGCTGGCGCAGGCCGCCCGGGAGGTGGTCGCGCTCGTGGACCACACGAAGGTGGGCGTGGACACGATGTTCCAGACGGTCCCCGCCGACGAGATCTCCTACCTGGTGACGGACGCGGGGGCGCCGGAGACGGAACTGGCCGGGCTGGCGAGCGCGGGGGTCGAGGTCCGGGTCGCTACCTGAGAGAAGCGATCAAGTTCTGTCATCGACGAACATCACATCTGATTGTTATTGACAGAAACTGATCGATAGTGGCTGAATGGCGGCACCACCCGGTCGCGAGAAGGGATCACGTCCTGGACACCCGAAGCTCCCTTCGCACGTCGGTCCGGCTCGCCGACTCGCGGGAACTCATCTACTTCGACGACGAGCCCGGCCATGACCGCTCGGCGCCCGACCCGCGCCCGCTGCCCGCGCACCGGCCGAGATCGGAGCTGCGGTTCGACCCGGTGATGGGCGAGTGGGTGGTCATGGCGGCGCACCGGCAGAACCGCACGCACCTGCCCGCGCAGAGCGAGTGCCCGCTCTGCCCCTCGGCGGGCGGGCGGCACAGCGAGATACCGGCCGCCGACTACCACGTCGTCACCTTCGAGAACCGCTTCCCCTCCCTCGGCGGCCCGCCCGCCGGCGGCCGGTGCGAGGTCGTGTGCTTCACCAGCGAGCACGGCTCCTCGTTCTCCCTCCTGCCGGACCGGCGCCTGGAGACGGTCGCGCGCGCCTGGACGGACCGGACCGCCGAACTCAACCGGCTCTCCGGCACCGAGTACGTCTTCATCTTCGAGAACCGCGGCGTGGAGATCGGGACGACACTGCACCATCCGCACGGGCAGATCTACGCCTACCCGTTCGTCCCGGCGAGCGCGGCGCGCGCGCTGGAGATGGCGCGCCGGCACCGGGCCGAACAGGGCTCCTGCCTCTTCTGCTCCATCGTGGCCGCCGAGCGGACGGGCGAACGGGTCGTCGCCCGGACGGACCGCTTCATCGCGTTCGTCCCCGAGGCGGCGCGCTGGCCGTACGAGGTGCACGTCTACCCGTACCGGCACGTCACGGGGCTGCCCGAGCTGGAACCCGGCGAGCGTTCCGAGCTGATGGTGCTCTACCGGGACGTCCTGCGCCGCTTCGACCGGCTCTTCGACGCGCCCGCGCCCTACATCGCCCACCTGCAGCAGGCGCCCGCCCGCGCGGACGCCGGCCTGGCGCACCTGTACTTCCGGATCTTCACGCCGCGCCGGGCGGAGGGCAGGCTCAAGTACCTCGCGGCGAGCGAGTCGGGGGCGGGCGCGTTCATCAACGACGTCCTCCCGGAGGAGGCCGCCCGCCGGCTGCGCGCGGCCGGCTGAGCCGGCGCGGGGACGCCCGCCGGTGCGGTCAGCCGAGCTTGGGGGTGGCGCGGTCGATGATCGGGGCCAGGTCGAGTCCGGCGGGCAGGGTGCCGAAGACGGCGCCCCCCTCACCGGCGAGGCGGGACGCGCAGAAGGCGTCGGCGACGGCCGGATGACCGTGCCTGACCAGCAGGGACGCCTGCAGGGTGAGCGCCATGCGCTCGACGACGCGGCGGGCCCGGATCTCGATGGTCTCCAGATCCGCGAGGGACGTCTTGACCTCGCGGACGGCCGCGTCCAGCCGCGGGTCGGCGCCGGCCGCCCGGTCGAACTCGGCGAACAGCGCCTCGACCGTCTGCGGCTCCTTCACCATCGCCCGCAGGACGTCGAGCGCGGCGACGTTGCCGGAGCCCTCCCAGATCGAGTTCAGCGGCGACTCGCGGAACAGCCGGGGCATGCCGGACTCCTCGACGTAGCCGTTGCCGCCCAGGCACTCCAGGGACTCGGCGGCGTGCGCCGGCCACCGCTTGCAGATCCAGTACTTGCCGACCGCGAGGGCGAGCCGCTTGAACGCCGTCTCGGCCGCGTCCCCGCGCACCGAGCGGTCGGTCGCGCCGGCCAGCCGCAGCATCGTGATCGTGGCCGCCTCCGACTCGATCGCGAGGTCGGCGAGGACGTTGCGCATCAGCGGCTGGTCGATCAGGTACCCGCCGAACGCCTTGCGGTGCGCGGCGTGGTGCGCGGCGGTCGTGACGCCCTGGCGCATCCCGGACGCCGCACCGATCACGCAGTCCAGCCGGGTCATGTTGACCATCTCGATGATGGTGCGGACCCCGCGGCCCTCGTCCCCGACCCGCCAGGCGACCGCGTTCTCGTACTCCACCTCGGAGGACGCGTTGGACTTGTTGCCGAGCTTGTCCTTCAGCCGCATCAGCCGCAGCGGGTTGAGGCTCCCGTCCGGCAGGACGCGCGGGACGAGGAAGCAGGTCAGGCCGCCGGGCGCCTGGGCGAGGGTGAGGAACACGTCGCACATGGGGGCGCTGGTGAACCACTTGTGGCCGACGAGCCGGTAGGTCCCGTCCGGCCCGGGTGCGGCCCGCGTGGTGTTGGCCCGGACGTCCGAGCCGCCCTGCTTCTCCGTCATCGACATGCCGGCGAGCAGCGCGTTCTTGGTGAGCGGTGCGCGCAGGCCGAAGTCGTACTCCCGCCTGGCGAGCAGCGGCTCGTACTGCGCGGCCAGCTCGGGGGACTGCCGCAGCGCGGGGACGGCCGCGTACGTCATCGAGACCGGGCAGCCGTGCCCCGCGTCGACGCGCCAGGTGTAGAACTTCGCGGCGCGTGCGACGTGGGCGCCCTCGCGGGAGTCGGCCCACGCGGAGCCGTGCAGGCCGTGCGTCACCGCGACGGTCATCAGCTCGTGCCACGCCGGGTGGAACTCGACCTCGTCGATCCGGTGCCCGTACCGGTCGTGCGTGCGGAGGGCGGGCGGGTGCTCGTTCGCGAGCCGGCCCCACTCCTGGGCACGCTCGGTGCCCGCCAGGCGGCCCAGCTCGCGCACCTCCGCCTCGGCCCAGCCCGCGCCCTCGCGCGCCAGCCCGTCCAGCAGGACGGCCTCGTCGGCGACGTCGTGCCCGGCGAGCGGGGGAACCTGATTGAACACCTCGTGCGTCACCGCGCCGCCCTCCACGTCCGCTCCCGATGGTCGTGCCGTTACCCGCAGAATACAGAATCACGTTCGGGTTGGGGAGGTGATCGTGCCCGGCCGTGACCGGGCGCTCATCCTCCTCAAGGGGTGGGGCGATCTCGTCCCCCCGGCGGATTGTCCGACGCCGGCGGGGGCATACCTTCGAAACCATGAGTCAGTCCAGTCCGCAGCCCGAGCGGCCCCGTCCCAGCCGCCCGCCGGCCCGGCGACAGGACCCCCCTGCGGACCGGCCCGTTCCGGAACCCTTCGACGTCACGACCGCGCCCGATGCGATCCGGGCGTCCGACGCCGAGCGCGAGGCCGCCGTCGAGCGGCTGCGCATCGCCTCGGTGGAGGGACGGCTCACCTTCGAGGAGCTGACCGAGCGCACCGAGGCCGCCTACACGGCCGTCAGCCGCGGTGACCTCGAACACATCACCGCCGATCTGCCCGGCCTGGGCGCCCCCGGCGCCAACCCCGCGCCCGTGCAGGTCAAGCGGCGGTTCAGCGCCGTCATGGGCGACTGCAAGGAGCGCATCGTCGGCCGCATCGACGGCCCGCTGGAGGCGGTGTCGGTGATGGGCGACGTCGAGCTCGACCTGCGCGGCGCGCAGGTGCCGACCGGCGAGGTCCACATCTCCGCGACCGCCGTGATGGGCGACGTCAAGATCATCGTCCCGAACGGCGTCAGCGTCGAGCTGACCGGCCACAACTTCCTCGGCGACCGCAGGGTCAACGTCCGCGGCGCGCACCCCGGCGCCCGCGTCCCCGTCGTCCGCGTCACCGCCACCGTCGTGATGGGCGACATCAAGATCATCGACGATGAGCACCACGCGCCCGTCCGCCGCGGCATCACCGAGTGGTGGAACGGCCGCGGGTGACCGCCGTCAGCGGCCGTCGCCGCGGCGTCCGGCGGACGCCGCGCGGCCGGTCCGCAGCGCCTCGGCGTAGCGGCGCACGATGAGGTCCGCGACCTGCGGGGCCGCGCCGAGAACCGGCGACACCGCGGCGGCGCCGGCGGCCACGGCCTCGGCCCGGACCTTGTCGGCGAAGTGGCCGGGCGCGAGGAAGTAGGACGCCAGCGCCACGCGCGGCGCCCCCGCGCCGAGCAGCGCCGCCACGGCCTCGCCCGGTTTCGGGCCCGCCGCCGACGCGTACGCCGGGACGACGTCCCGCCATCCCCGCGACCGCCACTCACGCGCGAGCCGCGCGACCGTGGCGTTGGCGGCCGCGTCGCTCGACCCCGCCGACACGAGCACGACCGCCGTGTCCGGATCGCCGGGCTCCACACCGGCGTCGGCGAGGCGGTGCTCCAGAGCGGCCATGAGGAGCGGATGCGGGCCCAGCGTCCCGGCCGTGCGCAGACCCAGCCGGGGGTGCCGGGCACGCACCCGGTTCAGGACGCCCGGGAGGTCGGTCTTGCTGTGGTAGGCCGCGGTGAGGAGCAGCGGCAGCACGACCGCCTCGTCCGCGCCGTCCCGGGCCAGGCCGTCCAGCACCCGGCCGGGGGCCGGCGGCGCGTGGTCCAGGAACGCGGCGTGCACGGGCACGTCCGGGCGGCGCGCCCGGACGGCGCCGAGCAGCGCGGCGACCGTCGCGGCGGCGCGCGGGTCCCTGCTCCCGTGCGCCACCGCCACCATGGGCACGCTCAAAGGTGGATGCCGCATTCGGTCTTGCCCAGGCCGACCCAGCGGCCGCTGCGCGGGTCCTCGCCGGGCGGGACCGGGCGGGTGCACGGGGCGCAGCCGATCGAGGGGTAGCCGTCGTAGTGCAACGGGTTGACGAGTACGCCGTTGTCCTCGATGTACTGGTCCATGTCCTCCTGGGACCAGTCAAGGATCGGGTTCACCTTGACCATGCCGCGCCTGCGGTCCCACTCGACGACCCTCCGGTCGCGGCGGTTCGCGGTCTCGTCCCGGCGGATGCCGCTGAACCAGGCCAGGTAGCCCTCCAGCGCGCGGCCGAGCGGCTCCACCTTGCGCAGGTGGCAGCACAGGTCCGGGTTGCGGCCGAACAGCCGGGGGCCGAGCGCGGCCTCCTGCTCCTCGACCGTCCGGGACGGGGTGACGTTGATGACGTTCACCGGGTAGACGGCCTCCACCGCGTCCCGGGTGCCGATCGTCTCGGCGAAGTGGTAGCCGGTGTCGACGAACAGGACGTCGATGCCGGGCTTCACCTTCGACACCAGGTGGATCAGTGCCGCGTCCGACATGGACGAGGTGAGGCAGATGCGGTCGCCGAACGTGGCGACGGCCCAGCGGATGACCTCCGGCGTGGGCGCGTCCTCCAGTGCGGGGGCGGCCGATTCGACGATGTCTTCGAGGTCAAGGGTGCGTCTGTCGGTCTCCAGGAGGGTCACCGAGGGGTCTCCTTGCTCGCGGTGTTGGGAGCTCCGACACCGAGGAACTTCAGCGTGAAGGATCGGAGGCAGTCGGGGCAGAACCAGGAACCGCGCCCGTCCCCGTGCGGGGACGGCCCCCCACGCTCCCCGGGGAACTCGGAGGGGGCGCGCGGTTCCAGGTTCTCCTCGCCGCAGTACGGGCAGTAGAACGGCGCCATGCGCTCGCTCATGTGAGGTCCGCCCCGCTCATTTGAGATCGGCCTCGTCCGCGCGGTCCACCCATTCGGCGAAGGTCTCGCCCTCGGCGCGCTGCTCGTCGAACGCGCGGACCACCCGCTCGACGTAGTCGGTCAGCCCGGCCGACGTCGTCTTCAGCCCGCGGACCTTCTTGCCGAACGATGCGCCGAGCCGCCCGCCCAGGTGCACCTGGAAGCCCTCCATCTGGTCGCCGTTCTCGTCCACGACCAACTGGCCCTTGAGCCCGATGTCGGCGACCTGGATGCGCGCGCAGGAGTTCGGGCAGCCGTTGATGTTGACGGTCAGCGGCTGGTCGAAGTCCGGGAGCCGCTTCTCCAGCTCGTCCATCAGGTCCATGGCGCGCTGCTTGGTGTCGACGATCGCGAGCTTGCAGTACTCGATGCCGGTGCACGCCATCATGTGCCGCCGGAACGTGGACGGGCGGGCGTGCAGGTCGTGCTCGGCGAGCGCCTCGACGAGCGCCTCGGTGTGCTCCTCCGGCACGTCCAAGATGATCATCTTCTGTTCGAGCGTCGTGCGGACCCGGCCCGAGCCGTAGCGGTCGGCCAGTTCGCCGATGACGCCGAGCAGATCCCCGTTCAGCCGGCCCACGCGGGGCGCGAACCCGACGTAGCAGCGGCCGTCCTTCTGCGGGTGCACGCCCAGGTGGTCGCGGTGGACGTCCGGGGCCGCGGGCTCGGGGCCGTCCGGCAGCGCGTACCCGAGGTACTCCCGCTCCAGCACCTCGCGGAACCTGTCCGCGCCCCAGTCCTTCATCAGGAACTTCAGCCGGGCGCGGCTGCGCAGCCGCCGGTAGCCGTAGTCACGGAAGATCGAGGTGACGCCGTGCCACACCTCGCGGACCTGCTCCGGCTCGACGAACACGCCGAGGCTCTTGGAGAACATCGGGTTGGTGGACAGCCCGCCGCCGACGAACAGCTGGTAGCCGGTCGCGCCCTGCTCGTTCACCACGCCGACGAACGCCACGTCGTTGATCTCGTGGACGGTGCAGTGCGAGGTGCAGCCCGACAGCGCCGTCTTGTACTTGCGCGGCAGGTTGGAGAACTCGGGGGAGCCGATGTAGCGGTCGTGGATCTCGCGGATCTGCGGCGTCGCGTCGATCACCTCGTCCGCGGCGATCCCGGCCAGCGGGCAGCCGATGATCGTGCGCGGCACGTCGCCGCACGCCTCGGTGGTGTGCAGCCCCACGGCGCCGAGCGCGTCCCAGATGGCGGGGACGTCCTCGATCCCGACCCAGTGCAGCTGGATGTTGTGCCGGTTGGTGATGTCGGCGGTCCCGCGCGCGTACTTGCGGGAGACGTCGGCGATCGTGCGCAGCTGCGGTCCGCTCAGCTGGCCGCCGTCGATGCGGATCCGCATCATGAAGTAGCGGTCCTCGATCTCCTCGTCCGACAGCGCGCCGGTCCTGCCGCCGTCGATGCCGGGCTTGCGCTGGGTGTAGAGACCCATCCAGCGGAACCGGCCGCGCAGGTCGGACGGGTCGATCGAGTCGAACCCGTACTTGGAGTAGATGTCGATGATGCGGCGGCGGACGTTCAGCCCGTCGTCGTTCTTCTTGTTCTCCTCGGTGGCGTTCAGAGGTTCCCGGTAGCCGAGGGCCCACTGGCCCTCGCCCTTCTTGCGCTTGATCGCGGTTGGCACGGCGCGCGTCCTCATCTGTTGGATCTGTTGGTCATGAGGGACGCGTAACGCACCGGCGGTCGCGGACGGCCGGCTCAACGCTGAGCAGGATCAGGTCAAAAGGGACGCCGATGCGCCACGCGCCCGCTGAGCGAGGGGCGTGGTCGGGGCGTCACCGACAGATCGCGCTGCGGACGCGCAGGAAGTCCACGTGCCGGCGCTTGGCCAGCAACGGGTCCGCAGCAGTCATACTCCGACTCTGACATGACGTCTCGCGGGCTGTCCAGCGGCGTCCGCCATGCGGACGCGTGAGCTGCGTCATCCCCGCGGCTATCCCTGCCGCTTCCAGTTCACCGGGGGCTCGGCGTCCTCGCCGCCCGGACGGCCGGCCCGGTCGCCGGGCCGGCGCCCGCCCTCGGGCGTGGCGGGCGGAGGGCGGTGCTGGCAGTCGCACCAGGAACCGCCGCGGCACTCCTCGTGGCGGTGGTCACGGCACGCCGGGCAGATCATGTCTCCCATTGTCGCCCATGAAGGCGAATGCCGGGGTGGCGCCGGTGGCCGGGCGGAACGATCATGGTCCGGGCGACGTTCTGATCCGTCCTACCGGGTATGGGCAAGGACATGGACGGGGCCGGGACCCCGGAGCGGGACGATCCGGCGGGGGAGGCGATCGGCACGCAACGCGTGGAGCAGACCATGGAAATGGGCGATGCGACATGTTCCGGGCGTGTAACGCTCTACGGTTGGGCGGTGTGACGACCGTCTCCGACGCCGAGGGCGTCCCCTCGGCTGGGGACTCCGACTCCGGACCGGGCCCGCGCGGCCCCCGCCCGCCCGCACCCCGCCCGCCCGCACCTCGCCCGCACGGCCCCCGTCCGCGCGCACGCGACCGGCTGG
>NZ_BCQQ01000081.1 GCF_001552155.1 Actinomadura formosensis NBRC 14204
GACCGGCGGCCCGCCGCGCTCAGTACCCCGCGCCGGTCAGCATGCCGCCGTCCACCAGGACCTCGCTGCCGGTGCAGTAGGACGAGTCGTCCGAGGCCAGGTAGACGATCAGGCCCGAGACCTCCTTGGAGTTGCCCATGCGGCCTAGGGGCAGCGCCTTGAGGAACGCGTCGGCGCTGTCGACCGTGGCCGCGACGACGTCGTCCTGCATGGACAGGGGCGTCAGCACGCCGCCGGGATGGACGGAGTTCACCCGGATGCCGTACTGCCCGAGCTCGCGGGCGGCGGACTTGGTCAGGCCGCGGATGCCGAACTTGCTGGCGCTGTAGGCGGCGAGGCCGGCCGCCCCGATGAAGCCCTCGGTGGACGACACGTTGACGATCGAGCCGCCGCCCGCCTCGCGCATCGGCCCGGTGACCGTCTTCACCCCGAGCCACTGGCCGATCAGGTTCACCTCCAGGATCCGGCGGAACTCGTCCAGCTCCATGTCCTCGATGCGCTTGTGCCGGATGATCCCGGCGTTGTTGACGAGGACGTTCAGCGCCCCGAACGTCGACGTCGCGGTCTCGACGGCCGCGTCCCAGTCCTGCGGCGACGACACGTCCATCCGGACGAACCGGACGGCGTCTCCGAGTTCGGCGGCGAGCTTGGCGCCCTCCTCCTCCAGGACGTCGCCGAACACGACCTTGGCGCCCTCGTCCAGGAACCGGCGCACGTGCGCCTTGCCCATCCCGCGCGCGCCGCCGGTGATCAGCGCCACCTTCCCGTCAAGCTGCCCCATCAACGCTCCTCGTCGCCCGTTGCCACCCCGCTAACCTAGCGAACGCTTGGTCAATGCAACAAGGCGCCCCTACCCGGTGCGGAGGCCGTCGAAGAGCAGGGTCAGCATGCGGTCCGCGTACGCGCCGGGCTCGGGGGCGCGCTCGGACGCGACACCGATCGCGTTGGTGAGCCGCAGCAGGTCGTGCGGGTCGATCTCGGTGCGGATCGTCCCCGCCCGCTGAGCCCGGTCCAGGAGCCGGCCGAGCGCGTCGCAGATCGCGGCGGCCGCGGCGCCGAGGCCGGTGTCCGCCCACTCCGCCGACATCGCCTCGATGATCACGGTGGACGTGCCGCGCGGGGTCGCCGCGCCCGCGAGATAGGTCCGCAGCCAGCGTCCGAGCGCGGTCTCGGCGTCCTCGGGCCCGGTCAGCAGATCCTCGGCGTGCGCGAGGAGACCGTCGATCCGCTCCCGCAGGACGGCGTGCAGCAGCGCGTCGCGGGTGGGGAAGTGCCGGTACAGCGTCCCCGACCCGACGCCCGCGCGCTTGGCGATGTCGTCGAGGGACGCGCCCGTGCCGTGTTCCATGAAGGCGGTGCGGGCGGTCGTGATGAGTCGCTCATAGTTGCGGCGGGCGTCGGCCCGCATCGGCCGGGTGTCCATGGGCACCGTCCAGCGGTGTGGCGGATGGCCCGGGGGCTCCGCCTGGCTTTCGGACGAGCCTGCCATCTCCGCGGGCGGCGCGCTACCCGGCCAGGGCCTCCCGGGACAGCCGGTCGGCTCGGCGCGTGGTCTCCGGCAGCCGGTATTCGGGCGTGAGGGCGAGGACGTTCCGGCACGCCGTATCAAGGTCGGTGCGGTGACCGACGGACACGAACACCGGCTTCACGCCGTCCCGCGTGCGCAGAACCCGCCCGACGACCTCGGCGCCGTCCATCAGCGGGCTGGAGTCACCGCGCCGCGGACCCGGCTGCTCGTACGTGCCGATGAAGGCGGTCTTGCCGACGCCTATGGCCGGCAGTCCGGTCAGGACCCCCAGATGGCAGGCGAGCCCGAACCGCCGGGGATGCGCGACCCCGAACCCGTCGCAGACGAGCAGGCCGGGCGTTGCCCTGAGGTTGCGGAGCGCGTCCAGCAGCGTCGGCAGCTCCCGGAACGCGAACAGGCCCGGTACGTACGGAAACGCGGCCGTGCCGACGGCCACCGACTCCTCCAGCACCTCCAGCGTCGTGCCGTCCAGGACGACCACGGCGGCGGCCAGCGGTGTCCCGACACCGCCGCCGTCGCCCGCGTAGGAGACGTCCAGCCCCGCGACCGTGCGCGGCCGGACCGGCCCGGGGACGTCCGGTTCGAGCATCGCGCGCAGCCGGTCCTGGATCGCCTCCGCCTCCTCGGCCGTCGACGGCCAGGGGTGCAGGTCACGTATCTCCATGCGTCCGTGTCTACACGGTCGGGACAGCGAGGCGCGGGCGGCCTCGGCCGCTGGGTGCCGCTAGCGGCCGAGGTGGTGGACGGGTTCGGCCAGCGGCTCTTCCGTCCGCTGGGGCAGGCGGGTGCGGCCGAACTCCAGGGTCAGCAGCGCGGCGGCCAGCAGGCCGATGTCGAACCAGGAGCGGAAGACGACGTTGCGCGGCTTGTAGGACGGCCTGAACTTCTTGTTGAACAGATACAGGGACTCGACGGCGATCCACGGGTCCAGCAGGCGGAGGGCGTGGTAGCCGGCCTTCTCCAGGGGGCCGCGCTCGTCGTTGTCGAGGAGTTCGCGGAACGCGGCGAAGTTCAGCGAGACGACGCCGTGGCCGTGCTCGGCCGCGTACTCGATCATCTCGACGATGAGGCGCTCGTTGACGCCGTTGGGGCCGCCGGGGCTGCGGCGCATCGCGTCCAGGCTGAGGCCCTCGCCGGCGGTGACGTAGCGCTGGAACGCGATGGGCTCCTCGCCCGCGTCGTAGGCGATCGCGACGATGGCCCCCGGGTGGTAGCCGGTGAGCAGTTCGTCCAGATTCATGGCGAAGCCGCGTTCGGCCGCGCCGCCGAGCGAGCGGGCCGCGACGTCCAGCAGCCGGTCGCGCAACGCCGGGGACAGTTCGTTCTCCGGGACGATCCGGGAGGTGACCCCGGTGTTCTCCGTGCGCTTCACCGCCTGGCGGACGTTGCGCATCCGGCGGCCGGTCAGCGTGAACTCGGCGGGCCGGATGACGACCTCGTCGCCGAAACCGATCGTCCGGCACCGCCCCCAGGCGGGGAGGATGCCGTCGCTCGCGCCGAGGACGGCCGGGCGCCACCCCGCCGTCCGGCACATCGCGAGGAACGCGCGGACGGCGTCGGCGTGCGAGGCGGGGTCGCCGGCCGGGTCGCCGCCCGCGACCGCGACGCCGAACAGGACGCGGTAGCCGATCGCGGCCCGGCCGTCCGCGCTGAACACGTACGCCTTGTCGCGGCGCAGCGCGAACGGGGCCAGGGTGTCGGAGCCGGGATGCGCGACGAGGTGCGCGACGCGGCGGCGTTCTGATGCGTCGCCGGGGGGCGGCGGGGGGTCGGGCGCGAGCAGCGTGGTGACCAGGACGAGGAGCCCGGCGGCGCCGGCGAGGCCGAGCACGCCGGGCAGCCAGGACGCGCCGTCCAGCGGCGCCCCGGTGGAACCGAGGCCGGCCGCGACGTCGCCGACCGACCGGACCGACACGCCGCCGAACAGCAGCGAGCCGGAGACGGCGGCGACCACCAGCAGCGCGCCCGTCTTCACCGCGGTGCGGACCCGTTCGTGGTGCGGGCGCACCGGGAACCGGGCGCGCTCCAGCCACAGCCCGCCGAGGGCCGCGGCGAGGAGCGGCAGCCGCCACGGCGGGTCCTCGCCGGTGACGACGGCGAGCAGGCCGAGCGCGATCAGCACGACGAGGCCGTACCAGGCGGCGCGGCGGCGCAGCAGCACGCCGCGGGCGACGAGCGCGAGCGCCAGCGCCAGCGCGATGGCGTGCGCGTGGATGAGCGGGCCGCCGGTGACCAGCCGGGACAGCCGGCCGAGCCAGTGCGGGGACCCGGGCAGCGCCGGCACCGCGATCAGCACGGCGATGAGCGCCGTGGCCAGTGCGAGCGGCCAGACGGGCCGTGCCGCCGCGCGCACGGCCGGTTTCCCCGGTTCCACGAAGGACACCTCCGCTGAGCCCCCAACCAAGATCCTTTGGAACTCATTCCCTGGGCCGGGCGTCGATCACGCCTCTCAGGGCGGCCCGCGGTCGCAAGCGCAGACCGCTCACCGATCTCTTGCCCCGCCGGACGCCCGACGAACCGGTACCCTCCAGATGATGAAGCGGCTCCTGCTCGTCCATCACACGCCGTCCCCGTCCGTGCAGGCGATGGTGGAGGCGGTGCGCGCGGGCGCGTCCACCGACGAGGTCGAGGGCGTGGAGCTCGTGACCCGGGCGGCGCTGACGGCCTCCGCCGTGGACGCCCTGGAGGCGGACGGGTACCTTCTCGGCTCGCCGGTCAACCTCGGCTACCTCTCCGGGGCGCTCAAGCACTTCTTCGACCAGATCTACTACCCGTGCCTGGAGGAGACGGGCCGCCGCCCGTTCGGGGCGTTCCTGCACGGCAACAACGACGCCACCGGCGCCTTGCGCGCTCTCGACGCCATCACGACCGGGCTCGGATGGAAGGCCGTCCAGCCGCCGGTCGTGGTGACGGGGGAGCCCGGCAAGGCCGACCTGGAGGCGTGCTGGGAGCTCGGCGCGATCACGGCGGCGGAGCTCGGTTCCGGCTGACCGGAGGCCGCCACCGATAGTTTGCCCGCATGAGTGGTTTCCGTCATGTGGCGATGTTCAAGTGGGTCGAGGGAACGACGACCGGCCAGCAGGACGAGGTCGCGGCGAAGCTGGGTGAGCTGCCCGGCCTCATCCCGGAGATCAAGGTGTACAGCACGGGGGTGAACGCGGGCGTGAACCCCGGCGGCTATGAGTTCGCGATCGTCGCGGACTTCGCCGACCGCGACGCCTACCTCGTCTACCGCGACCATCCCGCGCACCGCGCGGTGCTCGACGAGTTCATCACGCCGATCGTGGCCGAGCGCGCCGCCATCCAGTACGAGATGTGACGGAGAGTAAAACCGAGCAAGCGCTTGTGCTTGAACGATTTTCGGGTTAGTTTCGACAGAGACGCCCGCTGGGGACGGATCGCGCCCCGTTCCCGGCGGGCGGCATACGCTCCGGACCGTCCCCCGGCGTGGGCGCGACGTCGTAACGTTGCGGCGTGAGCCACACTCCCGACGGGCGGAACACCCGATGATCCGCGTGCTGCTCGCCGACGACCAGTCCCTCGTGCGGGCCGGCTTCCGCTCGCTGCTCGCCGACGGCGAGGACATCGAGGTGGTGGGCGAGGCCGACCACGGCGCCGAGGCCGTCGCGCTGGCCCGCGAGCTGCGTCCCGACGTGATCCTCATGGACATGCGCATGCCCGAGATGGACGGGCTCGCCGCCACCAGGGTGATCGCCGCCGACCCGGGGCTGCGGGACGTGCGGGTCGTGGTGCTCACCACCTACACCGAGGACGAATACGTCTACCAGGCGCTGCGGGCGGGTGCGTCCGGGTTCCTGGTGAAGGACATCGAGCCGGAGGAACTGCTGCGGGCCGTGCAGGTCGTCGCGGGCGGCGAGTCGCTGCTGGCCCCCGCGGTGACGCGCGCGGTCATCGAGGGCTTCGTCGCGCGGGCCCCCGAACCGCCCCGGCCGCGGGCCGGGGCGCTCGGGACGCTCACCGGCCGCGAGCGCGAGGTCGTCCGGCTGGTCGGACGGGGCCTGTCCAACGAGGAGATCGCCGAGCGCCTGCTGGTCAGCCCGTTCACCGCGAAGACGCACGTCAGCCGGGCCATGGGCAAGGCGGGCGCGCGGGACAGGGCCCAGCTGGTGGTGCTCGCCTACGAGTCGGGACTGGTCACCCCCGGCTCCGCAGGCTCATGATCTCCTCGCGGAGCTGCTGCGGCGAGGGAGCCTCCAGCAGCCGCGGGCCCTCCCGCAGCGGCACCATCGCCCACCAGGACCCGGTCGCCTCGCCGTACCAGACTCGCACCCCCGGGAACTGCTGCTGAAGGCCACGCGCCGTGGCGGCGCGCTGGGCCGCGGGCGTGGGCTCGTCGCGACCGCCGGTGCCCCGTTGAACCGTCATGTCGCCCTCCCCCCGTAGAACTCTTCAGTGGCAGCATCCCCACGGGCCAAGGCGACACCCCTACTCGGCAAATTATGACTAAGTCCACTATGGGGGTTAGGGACGGCGCACAGTGGGATACCGCGCCGGATGTACTCCAACCGAAGTATTCGGACAGCCGAATGACGCCGCCAGCCGGATGCCCCGGGCGGCGCCGCGGAACCACGCTGGAGCGGACGGTATCCCTCCGAGTGCGGTGCGTCCGCAAAAGGTGGTTCCCATGAGGTTGGCCAGGCTCGCCCGGTTCTGCTATCGGAGACGGCGCCTGACGGTGGCGGGCTGGATCATCGGCACGATCGTCGTGATGGTCCTCGGGTTCGGTTTCGCGGCCGAGCCGCTGAACGACTTCTCCGGCGGTGACTCGGGTTCGGCGAAGGCGTCCGACCTCCTGGACGAGCACTTCCCGGGCAACAGCGGCGACTCGATCACGCTGGCGGTCCGCGCGGACGGCGGCGTCCGGTCCCCGCAGGTCAAGGCCCGCGTGGAGCAGGCGATCGACCGGCTCGCCAAGACGCCGCACGTGGCGTCGGTGTCGTCCCCGTACGAGCGGCCGGGCCAGATATCGCGGGACGGGAAGACGGCGTTCGCCGTCGGCGAGCTGGACGTCCCCTCCGACGACATGCCCAGGTCCGCGGTGACCGCGCTGCTGGACGACGTGCGCACCGGCGCCGGGCCCGTCCGGCTCGAACTCGGCGGATCGGCGGTCGACACGGCCGAGACGCCCGGCGGCGGCCCCTCCGAGGCCATCGGCGTGCTCGCCGCCATCGTCATCCTGCTGGTCGCGTTCGGGTCGGTGCTGGCGATGGGGTTGCCGATCGTGACGGCGCTCTTCGGCATCGGCTCCGGCCTCGCGCTGATCATGCTGATCGGGCACCTGCTGCCGGCGCCGGCGTTCAGCCCCATCATCGCCGCGCTCATCGGCCTCGGCGTCGGCATCGACTACGCGCTGTTCATCGTCACCCGCCACCGGGAGGAACTGCACGCCGGCAACGATCCCGAGGACGCCACCGTCACCGCGGTCAGCACCGCCGGACGGGCCGTCCTCTTCGCCGGCAGCACCGTGGTGATCGCGCTCATGGGCCTGTTCATCATGCAGCAGAAGCTGCTCAACGGCGTCGCGGTCGCGGCCGGCGTCGCCGTGCTGATGACGATGCTCGGCGCGGTGACGCTGCTGCCCGCGCTGCTCGGCTTCGCCGGGCACGCCATCGACCGGTTCCGCGTCCCCGGCCCGCGTTCCGGTCGGGCGGGCAGGGCCCGCCGCCCGCTCGCCGAACGCTGGGCGCGGACCGTCCAGGCCCACCCGGTCGCCGCCGGGCTGTGCGCGGCCGTGGTGCTGCTGCTCCTCGCCGTCCCCGCGCTGTCGATGCGGCTGAGCCTGCCCGACTCCAGCACCCAGCCGCACGACCACAGCGGCTACCAGGCGAGCCGCATCATGGCGGAGGGCTTCGGGCCCGGCACCGCCGCGCCACTGGTCATCGTCACGGAGGACGGGAACGGCGGGGCGGCGGCCAGGCTCGCCGGGGCGGTCCGCGAGACGCCGGGCATCGCCGCCGTCCAGCCGCCGCGCACCAGCGAGGACGGCCGGGCGTCCATCGTCATCGCGTTCCCGAAGACGGGCCCGCAGGACGAGGAGACGCCGAAGCTCGTCCACACGCTGCGGGACGAGGTGATCCCGCGGACGGGCGTGCACGCCCACGTCGGCGGGCCGAACGCCGCGTCGATCGACTTCGCCGACGAGGTCGGCGGCCGGCTGCCGCTGCTGATCGCCGTGGTCGTCGGCCTGTCACTGGTGCTGCTCGTCGCGCTCGTCCGGTCGGTCACGGTGGCGGTGCAGGCCGCGCTGATGAACCTGCTGTCGATCGCGGCTGCGTACGGGGTGGTGACGGCCGTCGTCCAGTGGGGCTGGGCGGGACGCCTGCTCGGCTTCCCCACCGACATGCCGGTCACGACGTGGGTGCCGCTGATGATGTTCCCGATCCTGTTCGGGCTCTCGATGGACTACGAGGTGTTCCTCGTCTCCCGCGTCCGCGAGATCTACGAGGCGGGCATGCCGACCCGCGAAGCCGTCGCGCTCGGGCTGTCGCGCACCGCCCGCGTGATCACCGCGGCCGCCGCGATCATGGTGATGGTGTTCCTGTCGGTGCTGCTCGGCGCGGACGTCGCCGTCAAGCAGATGGGCCTCGGCCTCAGCGTCGCGATCCTGATCGATGCGACCGTCGTGCGGCTGGTGCTCGTCCCGGCGCTGATGGAGCTGTTCGGGGAGGCGAACTGGTGGCTTCCCGGGCCGCTCGGGCGGCTGCTGCCGTCCCGCCCCGCGCACGCGGTGGAGATGCGGCCGGGCGCGCGGGTCTAGTGCAGGTTGATGCCGTCGAACATCACCTTGAGGTAGTGCTCGGCGAGGCCCTGGGCGTCCAACTGCCCGCCGGGCCGGAACCAGCGGACCGCCACCCACACGGTGTCGCGGATCATCCGGTAGGTGAGCTTCGGGTCGAGGTCAGGACGGAACAGCCCTTCCGCCTGGCCCGCCTGGAGCGTGGACACCCACATCTTCTCGACCTCGTCCTCGGACTTGGTCAGGTAGGCGAACCGCTCCATCCCCTTCAGGTAGTTCCAGTCGTTCTGCATCACCGTGATCGCGGCCCGGTGCGGCTCCAGCGTGCCGAACGCGACGCGGACGAGCCCGGCGATGGTGTCGCGCGGGTTGCGGCCCTCGTCGATCACCGCCCGGTAGGACTCCATGATCTCGGTGAAGAACCCGGAGAGGATCTCGTCCACGATCGACTCCTTGGAGTCGAAGTGGTGGTAGAGACTGCCGGAGAGGATGCCCGCCTCATCGGCGATGTTGCGGACCGTGGTGGCCTGGAAGCCCTTCTCCGCGAAGAGTTCGGCCGCGAGTCTGACCAGGTGCTCGCGCCGTTCCGACGCCAGGGCGGGCGAGCCCCTGCCGCGGCGGGATCCGCCCTCGCCCGCGGCACGGGTTCTGGATCGTCCGGACTTAGCGCTCGTGGTCGTCACCCTCTCATTATGCCGTGTCGCCCAACCGCTTGCTCGATTCGATCGCCGCCCCAGCGTACGGGCAATACCAAGCGCTTGCTACATTTCCGGGCGAGTGTCTCATGCGGCATCTAGGGTCGAAGGCATGCCCGACGTGATCGTGTTCGACCTGTACGGAGTGATCGCCCGCACCCAGAGCCCCGAGGCGGTGCGGCGCATCGAGGACATCGCCGGGACGTCCGGCCCGGCCTTCTGGGACGCCTACTGGGGCTGCCGCCCCGCCTACGACGCCGGCCAGGAGAGCGCGGCCTACTGGGCGGAGGTCGCCGGCCGGCTCGGCGTCACCTTCCCCGACGTCCCCGCGCTGATCGAGGCCGACCTCGGCAGCTGGACGGACGTGGACGACGAGATGGTCGCCCTCGTCCGCGAACTGGCCGATGAGGGACGCACGCTCGGGCTGCTGTCCAACATCATCGACGACCTGGTGCCCCGCTTCGAGGCCCGGCACGGAGCCTGGCTCGGCCGCTTCGACGCCCTCGTCTACTCGTGCCGCATCGGCGTCGCCAAACCCGACCCGCGCGCCTACGAGATCTGCGCCGAGCGCCTCGGTGTCACCCCCGCCGACGCCATCTTCTTCGACGACACCGAGCGCAACGTCCTCGCCGCCCGCGAGGCGGGCATGCGCGCCGAGGTCTTCACCGGCCCCGCTCAGGTACGCGCCCTGGTCGGCTGAACCGCCCGCACCCCGGCGGGCCGCCGGGGGCGCGCGGCCGGCGTCGTTCAGGGCTTGCGGGCCACGCCGCCGAAGGAGTCGATGGGCCGGGGCGCGCCGACCTGCGGGAAGTCGGGCCGCCACAGCGGGGTCGACACGACACCGGGCTCCACCGGCTCCAGGCCCGCGAACAGCGCCTCGATGTACTCGGGGGTGCGCGCGTGGTACGGGACCGTCCCGGCCTCCGCGCAGAGGCGGAGCGCCTCGCCCCGAGCGGTGGCCTCGGCGGGCGTCCACTCGTTCACGCCGAGGACGTTCGTGCCGTCGTTGACGGCCACGAAACTGCCGGACGGCAGCGCCTGGACGAGCCGCCGGACGATCCCCGGCGGGTCGTCCTCGTCCGCCACGTTGCCGACGATGCCGAGCAGCAGCAGCCCGACCGGCTCGGTGAAGTCGAGGAAGGCCGCGGCCTCCTCGATGATCGCCTCAGGCTCGCGGATGTCGGCCTGGATATAGGCGCAGGCCCCCTCCGGAGCGCTGGTCAGCAGCGCGCGAGCGTGCGCCACGACCACCGGGTCGTTGTCGACGTACACGATCCGCGAGTCCCGGGCGTCCCGCTGCGCGACCTCATGGGTGTCGTCGACGGCGGGCAGCCCGGTCCCGATGTCGAGGAACTGCCGGACACCCTGGCCGGTCATGAAATGCACGACCCGGATCAAAAACGCCCGCGACTGCCGCGCCACGTCCGCGATCTCCGGATACACCGCCGCGATGCGATCACCGATTTCACGGTCGATCGGATAGGTGTCCTTGCCGCCCAGCCAGTGATTCCACAACCGCGCCTGATGCGGCCTCGTCACATCGACGACCGGACCCGGCTGCGCCGTCCCGTCCTGTGCCATGCCACCTCCCCGGGAATGGTCCGCACCACCCTAGAACCGCCGGCCGCATAACCGTCATGCAGCGAGTGAACGCTTTCCCCCGGCTGTCCGTATGTGGCCATGATGACCCGAGCACACCAGACCCACCCTGGAAACGGCCATCTGTTCCGACCCCGATTAAGGTCGCAGCGATCACCCCTTTCGGGCATCTCTTTGAGAGGTATCCCGTGCAAGATGAGTGATTCGATCGGTCGCCGCGGCGGAGCCTCGACATCGGATGGTCCATATCCGGGGCGATTTCAAGGTCGCCTGCCGCGCGGCGGTTGTGTCGTCATGTGCTGAGCGGGATCGGCACCGATCGGCTCGCTGCCGGCGGCGATGGCCGGTTCCCTTGATAGTCGGCAGGTAGTCGCCCTGTTCGTCTTCGGCTAGGTAGCGGGCGGTGTCGAAGGTCACCAGTGCCCGGTGACGTCCAGCTCGCCGTCGTCCAGCAACCGCAGCGGGTGCCGGAACCAGCGCAGGTCCGCGACGCCGCTGTGGCTTGCATATGAAGTGACCGGATGCGGTCAAGGGTGCATAAAAAGACTCCAGGTGAGCCCATAAAAGGCAGCCAATCCCGGACAGAGGTTACGGTCGCCGATATTTATTTTTCCGGGCGGCCCTTATGGAGTTGAACTGGGCATGGCGCCCCCATGGGACGCCGAGCCTTTGAGGGTCTACTCGTTATGGATGGGGCATATTTCGAAGCCGATGGAGTCGATAATTCGACTCAGATGCCGCCGGGATCATCGGAGGTCGGCCGTGAAGAACCTCCGATGGATGTGAAAATTCTGTAGTTTGGTGATCTTGCATGGGAGTCGCGACCGCCGCGCCGATGTCATGAATGCGGTTCGTGAATGTGCGGGATTGGTCAGGTGTGAGCAAGGAGTCTGGTAAGGAGGAATGCGACGGCCATGACGGCCATGCCGGCGAGAGTGAGGGCGGCCGCACGTTTGCCGTTACTTTTTGCTCCGCGGAGGAACAGATATCCTCCGATGAGAAATCCCGTGGCGCCTACGAGACCGCCGAAGTAGAGGTATATCGCGGATGAGGCTCCAAGGGCTGCACCTGCAGCCATGGCCATGCCACCTACAAAACGGAGACGAAAGCGATGATCCATGGTGACCCTCCTTTTTGGGTATATCGATGGCGGGCAAGATGTTGGCAGGAGGCGGAGGCGATTGCAAGTCGAGCGGGAACCTCGGTCTTCCGGTAGAAGGAGAATGCATGTCGTTCCGTGTTGAGCCGGGTGCGCTGGAGACATTCGCTCAGTCTCTGGGGGTGCTCGCCGGGGACGCCAAGAAGGCAAAGGGTTATGTGCAGGGCAATCAGAAGGCGGTGGACAGTGAGAGAGGACTGCTCTTCGGGTATGTATACGCCCTCGGAGTCCTGCGCATAGGCGATGCCGTGCAGAAGAACGTTGAGCGGCTGGATGCCCTCACCGTCTCATCGGGAAAAGAGCTGCACAAGTGCGCTGAGGTTTATCGTGCAACGGAGAAAAAGATCGCCGAAAAAATAGATCGTACCTACCCGAAGAAGTAATTCTGATCCGTAAGGCAACCCATGACCACATCGCCTGCCGCCAAGCTGGTGGCTCCGACGACGGCGGAGCCCATGCCCAAGGCGGTCGACGTATCCCTGTCACTCACCGACTTCGTCAGCCCGAGCCATTGGCTGTTCTGGGCGCTCGACAAGATATGTGGCGTCAATCCGGCGGAATGGCTGGGCAAACAGATCGGTGGCGACTGGGAGTCCATCTCGAAGTTCGCCTCGTCCCTCGGGCATGTGAGCGAGTTCTACGGTGAGTACGCGAAGGGGGTGCGGGAGGGCTCGGCCACGATGCTGAAGAGTTGGGACGGGAATGCCGCTGACGCCTGTGAAGGGTACTTCCAGAACTTCGTGAGCGCGATCGACAAGCAGGTCGATCCGATCAAGACTGTGGCGAACGAGTGTCAGTCCACCGCCTTCGGAGCATGGTCCTCCGCCAAGGCCGCGGCCAGCGGTGTGGAAGCGATTGTCGATCTGGCTCTGATGGTCGCGATCGAGGCGGCCGCCTCGGCCGCGACAAGCTGGACCATCGTGGGGCCGTCCGTCGGAATGGCCGTGATCATGGCACAGATCGGCCTGGGCATCCAGAAGTGGCTGGAGGTCCTTGGATATGTCGGATTGACCGTCGCCGCGGTCTTCGGGTTCATCGGCCTGGTCAGCGGGACGCTCGGTTCGATCCACGGCCTGGACGCCCAGCCGTTCCCGAAAGGCTCCTACGACAACAAGGTGATCTAGCGATGACAGAGTTCGACGAGACCGGTCAGCCGATGATGGACATTGCGCGGGGTGACCAGCGGGCCTCCATGCGGATTCGCCGCGATCTCGAGGTCCTCAAGGACAACTCGGCGAATCCCGAGTTCCAGCGGCTCGTCCAGGACGTTCTGGCCGGTCGCAGGTCGCTACGGGAGGCGGCGGGCAGTGCGATCTTCGGTGCCGAGATGTCGCCGCGCATCGACCAGGTCGAAGAGAAGTGGCAGGAGGCGATGGCCGAGGAGCAGGAGGTGGTGGACGAGGAGCAGGTGGAGCAGTACAGGCGCCTCCAGGCGGAGGTGCGGAACACGATGCGGGAGATCACGGAGAAACTGCAGGAGCTACAGCGGCTCCAGGACGATCTCGATGCCGGATAGGGGGATCAGGGGGCGGGTGGGAGTTCGCTGCCGGCTTCGGCGGCCTTGGCCAGGCGTTCGCGGAGGGTGCGCAGGAGTTCGTCGCCCTGTTCGGTGAGGCGTTCGATCGCGGGGAGCGCAAGGTCGTCGCGGACGGTGTCGGCGAGCAGTTCGTCGTACTCGTGGGCCTTCTCGGCGATGGCCTCCAGGTGGCGCTGGGCGTGCAGGACCTCGTCGGCCGACTTGGCGCGTTCGGCGTAGCGTTCGAGCGCCTCGACGCGGCGGGTCACCGCGTCGACCGAGATGTCGAGCTTGTCGCGCAGCGGGCGGAGCGCCGCCTCCACTTCGGGGATTGCCGCGGTCCCCGACATCGTGGCGTGGTCGGCGCGCAGCTTCGACTGCTTCGCGAGCACCTGCGCGATCTCCCACTCCTGGCGGGGCAGGGTCACCGCGTTGTCCACCGCGTCCAGCAGGCCCTCGCGGTTGACGTCGGAGTCGCGGACGGTGTCGATCGCGCTCTGCACGCGGGCCAGCATCGCGCGGCCCTCGTCGTCGAAGTCCTCGGGGGTCAGGTAGCGGTCGCGGCGCCGTTCCAACTCGCGGGCGCGGCGCAGGTCGAGGGAGACCGACGGGGTGCCGAGCGCGACCAGCACCGCGAGCATGCCGAGGCCGACCAGCCACAGCGAGCCGAGCAGCGGTGAGCCGACCAGGCCGAGGGCGAGCACCGACAGCGGCGCCAGCCACAGCAGCGGCCGGCGGCGCTCCACGATCGTGTCGAGTTCCGCGCGGAGCGTCGGGTCGGCGACGGGGCGCGGCTCGGCGGGGGAGCCGTCCTCGGGCGCGCGCGGGGGCGCTGTGCGCCGCCAGGACGTCGGGACGTGGGTCTCGAACGCGAAGTCGGTGCACGCGATCTCGATCTCGGTCGGGCCGGAGGGCAGCGGCCACGAGCCGACGGGGTCGCCTCCGCCGGGGCCGGTGAACCGCACCCACCAGCCGCCCTTGCCGTCTTCGCATCTGTAGCGGCCCGGGGCGATGTCGATGCCGACGAAGAACGTCCCGATTCCCGGTATGGAATCACTCCACGCGCCACTGGTCACCGGAGACCTCCCGTACCTGAACGACGTCCGGGGGACGGTAAGAGGTGCATTACCCACACTCCGACCCCGGAAAGCCGGATCGGGTTTGGAATACTCCACGGGTGCGACCCGACTACGACCCCCTCGATGATCCGCCTTGGGCGATGCAACTGGTGGTACACGCCGAGAAGGCCGATCCGCCCGGCCATGACGCGGTCTGCGAGGCGGCGGCGACGGCGGTCGTCCGGCTGCTCACCGATCCCCGCGCGACCGAGGGCGAATGGCGGGAGGCCGTCGGCGAGTGGGAGTCGCGCCGTATCCGGAAGGTGACGCGGCGGGCACGCGGGGTGCGGTGGCCGGAGGCGGAGGCACTGCCCGGTGTCACCGTCGAGCACGCGGGCGCGCAGGTCCGGGCCTTCCCGCCCGGGCCGGTGGCGGACGTCCCGCCGCAGTTGGCCAGGCTCCAGGTCGCGGGTCTGGATCTGGCCGAGGAAGCGGAGCCCGGGCCGCCGCCCGAACCCCCGTACGCGGTGATCGCCCTCAACCCGGACGTGACGATCACGACCGGCAAGGCCGCCGCGCAGTGCGGGCACGCCGCGCAGCTGCTTCTCCGCCAGGGGCGCCGCAAGGACGTGGCGGCGTGGGCCGAGGCCGGTGCCCGCGTGCACCTCGCCCGCGACGTCCCGTGGATCCGGTGCGTGAAGAAGGCGGCGGTCGCCGTCCGGGACGGCGGGTTCACCGAGGTTCCGCCCGGCACGATGACCGCCATCGCGTGGATCGTCCGTAAGTAGGACGTGGCGCGCCGGGGTCGCCGGCGCGCCACGGTGAGCGGTCAGGGCAGGGTGACGGCGACCGGTTCGATGCCGGCCGCGCGGATGAGGGACGGCAGGCGTCCGGCGAACGGGTGGTGGTCCACCGGCAGGCCCCGCGGGTTGTCGATCACGTAGTGGACGACCCCGCCGGAACGGGTCTCGGCCCACCGCGCACCGGCCGACCGCAGGACGGACGCGGCCTTCGCGGCGTCCGCCGCCTTCACCGACACGCGGATCGGCGACTCATGCGACGGCAGTTCCGCCGCCGCCCGCACGGCCTTCGCCGTCCCCTGCGGTGCCGGGGCCTTGGCCGGGTCGGGCCCGAGGATCGCGTTGTAGAGCAGCTTGGCCGTGCCGTCGCTGAACGCGCGGAAGTTCGGTTCCGCCGCGAACAGCACGGAACGTCCCGCGCCGACGGGCTGGTCCACGACCGCCGCGGTGCCGCCCAGCTCGGATGAGCCCCGCTCGAACCCGGAGACGAACCAGTCGGGCGAGTCCGCCCGCGGATACGACACCACGACGCCGGTCGACGCCCGCATGACCAGGTCGTAGGACGTGAAGTTCCAGGCCGTCGCGCCGACGCCCCGCGCCAGCGGGCTCGACCGGTCCACCTTCACGCGGAACATCGTGCCGGGAATGTCGGACGTCGGCTCCGCCAGCACCGCGGTCGTGAGCCCCAGCCGGGCGGCGAGTTGCGTGCCGCCCTGCCAGCCGATGTACCGGCCGCCGTCCCGCGTCCAGCGCTGGAGCGCGGCGCGCCCGGCATCGCCGAGCGCGGTGTAGGCGGACGAGGCGGGACCGTCCGGGGTGACCAGGACCTCGATGCCGTCGAGCCCGCCCGCCGCGACGTCCGCCGGGGTGAGCGGCGTGAACGGCAGCTTCCACTCGCGGTCGAGGCGGTGCCGCAGCCACCCGGCCGACTCGCGCGCCGACGAGGAGGTCTTCGACAGTTGCAGGACGCCGAGCTTCGGCGCCCTGCCCTCATGCCCCGGACGCGGCGCGGGCAGCGTCCGCACCGGAACCGCCCGCGGGCGCAGGACGGCGCCCGACGACCCGCCCGGAACGTTCCCCAGCAGGGGCAGGCTCCAAGCCGTCACGTCGTAGAAGTACGGGAACGGCGTGTAGGAGTCCTCGCCCAGCATGGCCTGGATCCAGTGCTTCTGCCCCTGCGCCATCGTGATCCAGTACGTGCCCGCGGGAAGCGTCGTCTTCGCCTCGGCCCGCCCGTACGCCTTGAAGTCCGGGACGGTCAGCGGCCGGACGAGCCTCTCGACGCGCACGCCCATGCGCTGCAGGCGCCGCACGATGAGGCGGACCTCCGCGCGCTTGGCCGGGTCGTCGTCCCGCAGGAAGTAGCCGCGCACCTTCCGGTCCGGCACCTGCCGGTCGATCTGGTTCGGCGGGTTGTAGATCTGGTTGGGCTCCAGCTCGCCCGTCTTGCCCTGCGCGTAGGCGTCCACCGTCATCCGGCGCCAGTCGGTGAGGACGCGGTGCCGGCTGCGTGCCGCCGCCGACAGCGACACCCACTGGGTGAGGTACTGCTCCTTCACCCGCTCCGGGTACGGGCTCTCGTCGCCCTTCTCGTACGTCATCCCGGCGGCGAGGAACCCGCTGGTCGGCACCGAGTCCCCATACCCCTGGTAGAAGAGGTCGTAGACGTCGCGGTTGAAGAAGTCGATGCCCTGCCGCGTGAACTCGGCCGCCATCGCCGCGCCGTACAGGTCGTTGATCCAGCCGATGGCCTGCTCGGGCGTCTCGTGGTAGATCGGGTCGGCGTTCGGCGGGAAGAAGTACGACGTCCCGCCCATCTCGTGCGCGTCGATATAGAGCGCCGGCGGGTAGGTGTTGAGCATCGCCAGCTTGCCGTCGGTCTCCGGCTGGGTGCGCGCGAACCAGTCGCGGTTCATGTCGAAGCCGTAGGCGTTCTGGCGCGTGTTCAGCTCGCGGCCGTCCGGGTTCTGGGTCGGCAGGACGACGACGAGCGCGTTGTCGAGGATCGCCGTGGCGGCGCAGTCGGTGCGGTCACCGAGGTCGCGGAGCACCTTGAGCGCCGCGTCCGTGCCGCTCGGCTCGTCGCCGTGGACGTTGCCGCTGATCCACAGGATCGGGACGCCGTGCTCGGTGATCCGCCGCGCGAGCGCCTCCGGCGTGCGCGGGTCGCGCAGCAGGCCGGCATCGGACCGGACCTTGGCGAGTCCCGCCTTGGACATCAGTGCGGGACGTCCGGCGATCGCGTACTTGAGCGGACGTCCCTGCGCGGTCGTGGCCAGTGTCCCGGACACGACGCGCTCGCTCTCGGCGGCGACCGTCTCCAGGTAGGCGTCGGATTGGGCGGCGCTGACCGGCCGCTCACCGAGGTCGAAGCCGAGGACCTGCTTGGGGGAGGGAACCTTGCCCCGGTACACCGGGGCCGTCTGTACCGGGTCGCAGCCGGCCGGGGCGGCGGGCCGCGCCGCGGCGGGCGCCGCGAGCGACGCGGGCACCGCGAGCGATGCCGCCAGGACCACCGGCCATGCCAGTCTTCGGGCTCTCATGGGCCACAACGTGACACCGGGCGAGGGTCACACCAAGGGCAACATCTGCCAAGATCAGTCGCGCCTTTCGGGGCGCGGGCGCGGCCCGGTCAGCGCGGCGGCCCGGTTGATGGCCTGGAGGGCGAACTCCTGTGTGCGGGTGAGCCCCCGCGGCCCGATGGGGGACGAGCCCGGCGCGGCCTCCCGCGGCGCGGCGGCGAGCTGGGCCTTCGCGCTCAGCCCGTAGGACAGGAACAGCAGCACGACGAACGCCGCCAGGTACAGCAGGTGCTCGGCCAGGCCGCCCCACCGGCCCTTGAACACGTCCAGGACGGCGAACATCGCGAACCCGGCCATCCATCCCGCCAGCGGGGGCACGAACATCATGTCGCGGCGGAGCAGCACCCCCGCCACCGTGCCGAGGACGAGCAGCGCCTCGATCGCCTTGACGAAGATCAGGACACCGGCCGCCGGGCCGGACCCGAAGTAGCCCTCGATCTCCTCCACGCGGTCGCCCCACAGCAGCACCCCGCTGACGAGGCTCGTCACGCCGTAGGCGACGAGGAACACCCCGACCGCGTAATGGAACCGGTGCCACGTCCGCGCGCCCCGTGCGGCGCCGCCCGGCGGTGCGGCGGCCGGGCCGGCTCCAGGCTGGGCACCCGCGCCCACCGTCATCTTCGCCCCCCATGTTCCGGTTCCTGTGCTACGCGCAAGATATCCCGGATAGGGTCCCCGGGACCTCCAAAACGCGGGCCGCGCACGCCTTCGGTGCCGCCTCACACCCCGCTGACCAGCCGATGTGCTTGCGCCGGGGCCGGTGAAGCGGGAGGCTGAGCACACGTCGGGCCGTGCGGAGTCCGTGAGGAAGCAAGGATGACGCCTGACGATACGGGAACGGCCGCGCTGTCGAAGACGCGGATCGAATATCTGGAAGAGCTCGGCGGTGAGCTGGTCAAGCGCGGCCTCCGGGTGCGTCTTCTCCTGCCCCGCGGCCAGTCGCCGAGCCTGCACGTGGTGAACCCGGACGTCTCCGCCCTCACCGAGAACATCCTGGTGGAGCAGGGCGCCGGCGGCTGGTGGTACTGGTGGTCGTGGGCCGAGCGCATCGCCGCAGCCGACGACGTCACCGCCGCCGCCGACCGCGTGGCCCGCGTTCTCGCCGCCCGCTGAGGGCGCCCGCCGCCGGGGCGGTCCTCCCGCACCGTCCCGGCGCTCTCGCACGCCCGTCCGCTGCGCCGCCCACGGGACCGGCGGTTGGCCGGGTGAATGTTGAGGCGCTAAACATTTCGCCGACCTTGGCTGCCGCAGGAACGCGTGGACGGTGGACGCCGCTCGCCGGCACCGGGCCCGTCATGTCGCGTTCCACCCTCGTTGATCTCGTGTTATGTGATTGTTACCGCGCACAACAAATCAGCGAGCCGGCGGGTCTGGCGTTCCGGGCGGGCGCGACATAAGTTGCGGGGCACAACATTCACGCCGGTGAACGTGTGACCTGGCTCATCGGCATGGCTTACCCCCCGGCCGCGGCACGCGGCCACCCCCAGAAAGGACCCGGGCAATGCGCAAGGGGATCCTCAGCCTGACGGCCCTCACGACAGCCGCGGCGCTCAGCCTCACCGCGTGCGGGGGCGACGACAAGGGCGGCTCCAGCGGATCGGCCAAGGGCAAGGTCGGTGTGATCCTGCCTGACACGACCTCGTCCGTCCGCTACGAAAGCTTCGACCGGCCGTACCTGGAGCAGGCGTTCAAGGCCGCCGGCGTCGACTACGACATCCAGAACGCCGAGGGCTCGACCCAGCGCTTCCAGACGATCGCCGACCAGATGCTCACCAGCGGCGTCACGGTCCTGATCGTGGACGGCCTCGACTCCAACTCCGCGGCGGCCGTCCAGCGCAAGGCGCAGGCGCAGGGCGTCAAGACCATCGACTACGACCGCCTCACCCTCGGCGGCGTCGCCGACTACTACGTATCGTTCGACAACGTGAAGGTCGGCGAAGAACTCGGCAAGGGCCTGCAGAAGTGCCTCGGCGACAAGGCCGCCAACATCGCCTACCTGAACGGCGCCCCCACCGACAACAACGCGACCCTCTTCGCCAAGGGCGCGCACAACGTCCTCGACCCGGTCTCGAAGTACAAGAAGGTCGCCGAGCAGCCCGTTCCGGACTGGAAGGCCGAGAAGGCCGCCACGCTCTTCGAGCAGATGTGGACCGAGCAGCACGGCGAGATCGACGGTGTGCTCGCCGCGAACGACGGCCTCGGCGGCGCGGTCGTCTCGATCCTCAAGAAGAACAAGGAGGCCGGCAAGGTCGCCGTCACCGGCCAGGACGCCACCCTGGAGGGCCTGCAGAACATCCTGGACGGCAACCAGTGCATGACGGTGTACAAGCCGGTCAAGCAGGAGGCCGACGCCGCCGCCAAGCTCGCCGTCTCACTCATCAAGGGTGAGAAGGCCGAGACCAACGGCACGACGAACGACCCCGTCGGCAAGCGGGACGTCCCGTCGGTCCTGCTGAACCCGATCGGCGTCTTCAAGGAGAACGTCAAGCAGGTCGCCGACGACGGCTTCGTCAAGAAGGAAGACCTGTGCAAGGGCGCCTACGCCGCCAAGTGCAAGGACGCGGGCATCCAGTAGCGAGCCCACGCCGACCTCGTGGCGGGCCCCGCACCGCTGAGTGCGCCCCGGGTACCCGGAACCCGGGACGCCAGGGGCCCGCCACGGGCAGGACACAGATCCTCGCGGAAGGAAGCACGTGGCTGAAAACGGAGACCCCGTCCTGCGCCTGACCGGGCTCAACAAGAGCTTCGGTGCCGTCCATGTGCTGCACGACGTGGACTTCACCGTGCGGCTGGGCGAAGTCATGGCCCTCGTGGGCGACAACGGCGCCGGCAAGTCGACCCTCATCAAGTGCATCGCCGGGATCCACCCGATCGACTCGGGACAGATCGAGTTCGCGGGCCGCCCGGTGACGATCGACGGCCCCCGCACGGCGTCCGACCTGGGCATCGAGGTCGTCTACCAGGACCTCGCCCTCGCCGACAACCTCGACATCGTGCAGAACATGTTCCTCGGCCGGGAGCGGCGCAAGGGCATCGTGCTGGACGAGTCGTCGATGGAGGAGGCGGCGCGGGAGACGCTCGCGAAGCTGTCGGTCCGGACCGTCAAGTCCGTCCGCCAGCAGGTGTCGAGCCTGTCCGGCGGGCAGCGGCAGACCGTCGCGATCGCCAAGGCCGCGCTGTGGGAGTCCAAGGTCGTCATCCTGGACGAGCCCACCGCCGCACTGGGCGTCGCCCAGACCCGGCAGGTGCTCGACCTCGTCCGGCGTCTCGCCGACACCGGGCACGCGGTCGTGCTGATCTCGCACAACATGAACGACGTGTTCGAGGTCGCCGACCGCATCACCGCCCTTTACCTCGGCCGCGTCGCGGCGGACGTCGCCCGCTCCGAGGTCACCCACGGCCAGGTCGTGGAGCTCATCACCGCCGGCCGTTCCGGTGATCTCGGCCTCGCGCCGACGACCGCCGCCGAGAGCATCTGAAGGGGGAGCAGGTGTCCACCGACATCCCCGAAGGCAGGGAGGCCGCCGTCATGAAGCTGGCGGACTCCGACTTCGCAGGCGACCGCCGCGAGCACGACATGAGGTCCGCGGCGCTCGACTACCTGAACAAGATCAAGGCCGGGGAGCTGGGCGCGCTGCCCGCCATCCTCGGGCTCATCTCGCTCGTCGTGCTGTTCACCGCGCTGAAGCCGGACACGTTCCTCAGCAAGGCCAACCTCGCGAACCTGTCCACGCAGGCGATGCCGATCACGATCCTCGCGATGGGGCTCGTGTTCGTCCTGCTGCTGGGCGAGATCGACCTGTCCGCCGGCGTCGCGAGCGGGCTGTGCGCGGCCGTGCTCGCCAAGCTGATCACCGATGCCGGGCAGCCCTGGTACGTCGCGGTGATCAGCGGCGTGGCGATCGGCATCGTCATCGGCACCGCCATCGGCTGGCTCGTGTCGGTGCTGCGGATCCCCTCGTTCGTCGTCACGCTGGCGTTCTTCCTCGGCCTGCAGGGCATCACGCTGCGGCTGATCGGCGAGGGCGGGACGGTGCCCGTCCGCGACGACGTCATCGTGGCGCTGTCCAACACGAACATGCCGATCTGGCTCGGCTGGCTGCTCGCCGCCCTCTGCACCGCCGGCTACACCGCGACGCAGCTGCTGCGCTGGCGCCGCCAGCGCGTCCGCAACCTGCACTCCAGGCCGCTGCAGTTCGTCCTCGCCCAGTGCGCCGTCGTCGCGACCGCCCTGCTCGGCTGCACCCATGTGCTCAGCCAGGACCGTGCCGTCAGCCCGCTGGTCTTCCTCGGCGGCATCCCCTGGGGCGTGCCGCTCGTCGGCGTCCTGCTGATCGTCTGCACGTTCGTGCTCGGCCGCACCGCCTACGGGCGGCACATCTACGCCGTCGGCGGCAACGCCGAGGCCGCGCGCCGCGCCGGCATCAACGTCACCCGCATCCGGATCTCCGTCTTCATGATCGGATCCGGGCTGGCCGCGATCAGCGGGATCGTGGCCGCGTCCCGGCTCAACTCGGTCGCCACCGACGCGGGCGGCGGCAACACGCTGCTGTACGCGGTCGGCGCGGCCGTCATCGGCGGGACCAGCCTGTTCGGCGGGCGCGGCAAGGCCCGCGACGCCGTGCTCGGCGGCCTGGTGATCGCGATCATCGAGAACGGGCTCGGGCTGCTCGGCACCAAGGCCTACCTGAGCTTCCTCATCACCGGCCTCGTGCTGCTGCTCGCCGCCAGCATGGACGCGCTGGCCAGGCGGCGGCGGTCGGCCGCCGGGCGGTGACACCCGTGCGGGGGGCGGAGGACGGCTGGGAGCCGGTGGCCCGCACCATCGGCTCTCCGGCCCTGCCGGGGGGCGTGGCTGATACGCTCACTGACCACGGCCGCCTGGCGCGCGGCGGCGGCGCGGCACGGTGGGAGCCCCTCGGCATGTCAGTGACGCCAGCCCTGGACCTCCGCGGCATCGACAAGAGCTACGGGTCCGTGAAGGTTCTGCACGATGTCGCGTTCTGCGCCCACCCCGGCGAGGTCACCGCGCTCGTCGGCGACAACGGCGCCGGCAAGACGACCCTCGTCAAGTGCATCGGCGGCATCCATCCCCCCGATCGGGGCGAGTACCGCTTCGAGGGAAGACCGGTCCGGGTCGGCAGCCCGCGCGACGCCGCCCGCCTCGGGATCGAGATCGTCCACCAGGACCTCGCGCTCTGCGAGAACCTCGACATCGTCCAGAACCTCTTCCTCGGCCGCGAGCGGCGCCGCGGCCTCGCCCTCGACGAGGCCGCGATGGAGGAGATGGCGCGCAGCACGCTGTCCGGCCTCGCCGTCCGCACGATGGGCTCGGTCCGGCAGCGGATCGCGACCCTGTCCGGCGGGCAGCGGCAGACCGTCGCGATCGCCCGCGCCGTCCTGTGGGACAGCAAGGTCGTCGTGCTGGACGAGCCCGCCGCCGCGCTCGGCGTCGCGCAGACCCAGCAGGTCCTGGAGATCGTCCGGCGGCTCGCCGACAGGGGCCTGGCCGTCGTGCTGATCTCGCACAACATGAACGACGTCTTCGCCGTCTCCGACCGGATCGCCGCGCTCTACCTCGGCCGGATGGTCGCGCAGGTCAGGACGGCCGACGTCACCCACCGGCAGATCGTCGAGCTGATCACCTCCGGTGTCAGCGGAGAGCTGGGGCTACGCCGATGATGAAGGCGGGCCCGTCACAGGAGGACATCCGGCGGCACAACCTCGGGACCCTGCTGCGTTTCGTGCACCTGCGCGGCCCCGCGTCGCGGGCGACGCTCGCCGAGTCGCTCGGCCTCAACCGCAGCACGATCATGGCGCTGACGTCCGACCTCACCGCCGCGGGGCTCGTCCGGGAGGAACTGCCGCGCGGCCCGGGGCGCCGCGCCGGGCGGCCGTCCCTCGTCGTCCGGCCCGAGTCGACCCGGGTGTACGTGCTGGCGTTCGAGGTCGGCGTCGACCGGCTCGTGGTCGCGCGCGTCGGGCTCGGCGGTGTCGTCCTGGACCGCCGCGAGGGCGTGCGGGCCCGCGGCTCCGACCCCGCCGAGCTGCTGGGCGTGCTCGTCGCGGGCGCCCGGTCCCTGGTCCGCAAGGCCGAACGCGACGCCGTCTGCGTGGGCGCCGCGCTGGGGTTCCCCGGCATGGTGCGCCGGTCCGACGACACCATCGTGTTCGGGCCGAACCTCGAGGCCGGCGACCTCCGGCTCGGTGACGCGCTGTCGCGCCGGCTCGGCCTCGGCATCCCCGTCTCGGTCTGCAACGACGCCAACCTCGGCGCCCTCGCCGAACATGAGCGCGGCGCCGGAGTGAACTGCGACAACCTCATCTACCTGCACGGTGACGTCGGCGTCGGCGGCGGCATCATCGCGCACGGCCGGCTGCTCGGCGGCGAGGAGGGCTTCGGCGGCGAGATCGGCCACATGATCGTCAATCCGGGGGGACGGCCCTGCGCGTGCGGCTCCAAAGGCTGCCTGGAGGCGGAGGTGGGGGAGCGGGCCCTGCTGCACCACGCCGGCCGCGCGGAGATGCCCGGACAGGCGGGGCGGGACGCGGTCCGCGAGGTGGTGGCGTCCGCCGACGCGGGCGACATCGTGGCGCGGGAGGCGCTGCACCGCGTCGGCACCTGGCTCGGCCTCGGCGTCGCCAACCTCGTCAACGTGTTCAACCCCGGCATGGTGGTCTTCGGCGGGACGCTCCGCGACATCTATCTCGGTGCCGCCGCGCAGATCCGCAGCGTCCTTGCGACCGGCGCGCTCGCCGCGCCCCGAGAAAAGGTCAAGCTCCGCACCACCGCCCTCGGCGACGACACCACGCTCGTGGGCGCGGCCGAGTTCGCCTTCGCGGAGGTCCTGGCCGACCCCGTCCAGGTGCTGGCCCGCCTCAGAGCCCCCGAAGACAGCCCGGTGTGATCGCGTCGCCGCAGCGGCGGATCTCGGGGGTGCGCAGGGGGACCGCGGTATAAGGGGTGACGAACGCGAAGGCCATCATGCCGTCCATCAGGAGGGCGCCGGCGGTGGTGAGGCGGCCCTTGACGCGGGCTCCCAGGCGGCCGTGTTCGTGGAGGACGCCCCAGGCCATCCAGCCGACCGCGACGACACCCCAGTACGACACGAGCCGGTAGAGGCCGACGGCCGCGGCGGCGGGTGACAGCGTCGCGCCGAACGCGACCAGCGACGCGGCCATGCTGCCCTCGATCGCGCCGAGCCCGCCCGGCAGCAGCGGTAGCACGCTGCCCGCCGCCTGGGCGGCGAAGTAGGCGAGGGCGATGCCGTTCGGCGAAACCTCGATGCCCACCGCGTGCGCCGCCGACAGCAACGCGAGGATGTCGAACCCCCAGTTCAGCAGGGCGAGTGCGGCGAGTGCCGCCCAGTCGCGGCGGGCCGGGCGCAGGACGTCGCGGACGCCGGCCACCCGCTCGGCGTGCGGGGCGATCCCGGGGTGGGCGAGCGCGGCGCGGTAGCCCCGGCGCAGCGGCGCGGTCACCAGGGCGCGCAGCGACGGCCGGCGCAGCACGGGGACGAGTGACACCGCCAGGATCAGCGGCAGGCCCAGCGCGATCAGCGCAGGCCCGCGGGCGTGCGGGTCGGCGAGCAGCGCCAGCAGGCCGATCAGCGAGTAGGCGGTCGTGGTGATCACGCCGCCGGCCAGGATCACCGCCGTGGCGAGCTGAGCCGACGCTCCGCCCCGCCGGAACTGGCGGAACGTGTAGACGATGCTCACCGCCGGGCCCGCGGGCAGCGTGGTGGACAGTGCGTTGCCCGCGTACGTGATCGCGAACGCGCGGCGCAGCGGCATCCGCAGCCCGCCGATGCGCAGCAGCCGGCGCTGCAGCCGGGCGAACGCGCCCATCGACCCCGCCACGGCCAGGACGACCATGGTGAGCCAGCCGGGATCGGCGTTCGATGCGGCCGTCCAGATGGCACCGAGGTCGGGAAGCTCGTCCCGGTAGAGGGGGAGGAGGGCGAGGGCCGTCAGGACCAGTGCCCACTGGACGAGCAGGCCCGCCTTGCGCCGCCACCAGGGGCGCCGGTCCTCCCGCTCGTCATGGGGCGGGAAAGGGGATTCGACGTCGGCGGGGGGATCAGCCGGTGCCGTGACTGTCTCATGCATGTCCCGGTCACCTCGCAAGCTAGCCCGCATTGCGCAACCTACGGCCCACCTATGACATTCCCGCCGGTGCGGAAACGAACCGCAAAGGGGCCCGTGTCACACGCGTCACCGGCGGCCGTGATCGGCTGCCGGCCAGGGGGCTCGCCCCGACGCCCGCACCCGGCCCGTGCGGGCGCCGGATGCGGTCAGGGCCGGCGGGTGGGGTGCACGGCGTCGGCCTCGGCGGGGGTGTCCGGATGCGGCCGATCCCGGTCGCCCGGCCTGGCCGCCTCCTTTTCGTACTCGGTGATGCTCAGTCCGTCCCGGCTCTGCTCGGGTTCCTCGATGACCAGGTCCTCGGGCGGGTCGGTCACGTACTCCTCGGTCAGGCGGATCTGCTCGTCCTGATCGTCGTCGCCCATGTGGTCGATGTCCGCGCGGAAGTCGCGGGACTCCCCGGGCTCGCGTGCCCTCATGGATTCCTCCCGGTTTGTCGTGATTTCATGTGATCGGACCGGTATCCCCGCTGACCCGGCCCCTACTCGCGGACGGCGACGAGCCCGCCGAGGACACCGGCGTACGCCGTCCGGGTGGTTACGATCCGGTGCATGGGCGTACAAGCTGTGATCTTCGACTGGGGCGGCACGCTGACCCCCTGGCACGACCTCGAACTGGCCGACATGTGGCGCGCGATCTGCTCCGCCCACCTGCCCCCGGAGACGGTCGAGAGGGCCGCCGCCGCGCTCGCCGACGCCGAGATGGAGCTGTGGCGCCGCGGCACCGAGGAGCACCGCAGCGCCACGCTCGACGAGGTGTTCGCGATGGCCGGGGTGGAGCCCACCGAGCCGCTCCTCGCGACGCACTTCGAGACCTGGACCCCGCACACCCACACCGACCCCGCCGTCCCCGGCCTGTTCCACGCCCTCCGCGAGCGGGGCATCAAGATCGGTGTCCTGTCCAACACCATCTGGTCCCGCGAGTGGCACGAGCGCGTCTTCGTCCGCGACGACGTCCTCGGCCTGCTCGACGGCGCCGTCTACTCCAGCGAGATCCCCTGGACGAAGCCGCACGCCGAGGCGTTCCGCGCCGCCATGGACGCCGTCGGCGCCACCGACCCCGAATCCTGCGTGTTCGTCGGCGACCGCCCGTACGACGACATCCACGGCGCCAAGTCCGCCGGCCTGCGCGCCGTCCAGATCTGGCACCAGACCACCCACACCTTCGAACGCCCGGGCCTCACGCCCCCGGACGCGCTCATCCACGGACTGGACGAACTGCTTCCGCACGTGGAGCGGTGGCATTCACCGTGAGGGTTTCGCGGCAACGATCAGGTCGCGGGAGATGGCCTGGTCCACGCGGTGGCGGAAGTCCTGGTAGGCGCCGGAGTCCCGGACTTCGAGCCCGCTGGAGGTGAGGATCTCGGCGAGCTGCTCACGGCGGCCGACGAAGGTGTTCCAGGAGATCCCCATCGCGCCGCCCGGACGCAGCAGCCGCGTCCACTCGGGCACGGCGGCCGTCAGCAGATCGATCGGGCTGCGCGACAACTGCGGCTTCCCCTTGCCGCCGGGCCCCGCGCCCTTGGGACGGCTCCCGTGCTGGACGCCGTACGGAGCGTCGGTCACGATCAGGTCGAACGAGGCCGGGCGGAAGAACTTCCCGGCCAGCAGCGAGTCGGCGTTCACGACGGTGATCTCCATCGTCTCGCCGCTCTTGTAACGCTCCTTGGACGCGCCGAGCGTGACGTGGAGACGGCGCCCGAGGACCGCCTTCTCCCGGCGGACGCTGGTGATCTCGGCCTGGTGCTTGACCCGGTTGTTCTTCAGCCAGGTCTTGATGAAGGCCGAGTAGGCGTCGAAGTCCTTGCCGTCGATATCGATCCCCGCGGCGTCCAGCCCGTACATCATGGCCTGGTTGAGGGTCGTGCCCCGTCCGCACATGGGGTCGAGGACGCGGGGACGGCCGGTCACCAGGTCCATAGGCGAATCGGTCGCCATCGCGGTGACGTTCAGCAGCAGCTTGGTGAAGTACTCGTTCGTCTTGCCGGAGTACTTCTGGATGGTCAGCAGGTCGCTGCCGAACACGTCGAGGGGCTGGAGCAAGACCGGACGGAGCAGCCCGTCCTCGATCTGGAACAGCGCGTAGAGCGACGACAGGTTCGACAGAAGGCGCACATCCTGGTCCGACAGGTCGTCGGCGGAGAACGTCACGTACGGGACGCCGCCGATGGCGGTCTCCTGAATGTCGCCGACGCGTCCGCCGAGGGCCTGTTCGCTGAACACCGTCAGCTCGGCCTTCACCAGGCGGGAGGCGGCCTGGGCATAGACGCGGTTGTGCGAGGGGGAGACGAGGAGGCCGTACGCGGTCATCTGGCGAACTCTACTGGTGACAAGAGGGGGACCGCCGGGACCGGTGGACCCGGCGGTCCCCGCACGGCCCTTGGGCGGGCCGTTCCTCCTCTGTCAGGCCGCGCGGGTGTCAGGCCGCGTGGGCGGGACGGTTCGGCCCGTCCCCGGCGGGGAGCTCTGCCCTGGCCCGGCCTTCCACCGCCGGCGGGACCTCCGCGGCCGGAAGGTCCGGCAGGTGCCGCGCGGCGGCGTTCAGCAACTCGGCCACCCGGCTCTTGAGGCTGGCGAGGTCGGCGCGCGCCACGTCCGCCTGCGCCTGCGCCCTGCGCGCCTGGCGCCGTGCGGCGTCACGCTCGGCCGCGAGCCGGTCGAGCTGTTCGCGGTAGGTGTCCCGCAGCTCGTCGAGGGCGCTGCGCCCGCCGTCCTGCGGAGTGGTGGTCACGTTTGGGCTCCTCCCCCGAGTGGTCCCTGTGGGTAGTCCCTGCACCACCGGGACCAACGCGATCGATCGGGCGCATTGTTCCCATCGTGCGGAAGATCACTCCCCCGGTTCGGGACGCGGCGACAGGGCCGCGGACGGCAGCCCGGGGAAGGCGTCGCGCGGCGCCGGGACGCCCGCCCGGGAACGCCAGCGGGCCGACCGCGCCATCGCCCGCTGCGCGCTGTCGGCGGCGAACGCCCGCAGATCCGGGGAGGAGAGCCCGGCGAGGCCGACGTAGGCGGGGACGAGGTCGTCCTCCAGCACCACCGCGAGCCGGGCGGCGCCGCGCGCGTCGGTGACCTTGACCGGAAGCCGGTACGCCGGCGCCGCCGCGACCGGCACGGCGGACAGGATCGACACGAGCGCGTCGCGCTGGGCCCGGTGCTCGTTCCACATCTCCTTCGCGGTCTCCCGCAGCGGCCCGCGCAGCCGGGCGCCGAGCACCCCGTACCCGTACACGGCCGCGTGTTCGGCGGCCAGCGCCGTCTGCACCGCCCGGGTGTCGGAGGCGGCCCGGACCGCCGGAGCCCCGCCCTTCACCGTCATGGCGTGGCCCGCCTCGCACGCGCCGATGCTGGCGAGCAACTGGGCCAGCGCAGGGCCCGCCTTGGCGGCGTCGGCCGTCCGTGCCCGCGCCGCGCGCTCCTCCGCACCGCGCAACTCCGCGAGCGCCCCGGAACCGCCGACGGGGATCAGGGGCGCCGTGCCGGGGGAGGGGGTGGCGCCGCCCTGGACCGCCCGGTCGCCGGAGCCGGGCACGTAGTGCCGCTTCAGGACCGCCAGATGCTCCCGGTGGTGCGTGAGGGCGAGGCTCAGGCGCCCGGCCAGCGAGGGGGCGACGGACAGCGCCGCCTCGTACGCCGCGATCAGGCTCTGCTCGGACGCGATCGCGCCGATGAGCACGGACACGTCCGTGCGCGGGGCCGCCTCCGCCGTGCAGCCCGCGAGCCAGGGCGGGACGAGCGCGCCACCGGCCAGCGCGGCGGCCCGGCCGAGCAGGGCCCGGCGTGACACGATTTCCGGCATGCGCGGCACGGCCTCTGGCAAGGCAGTCTCCTCACCCGGTGGTGTGGTGGCGGTGGCCCTCCGCGGTCGCGGGCTCTGGACGCGTCATCAGGCCAGCTCAAGCATTCCATATCCGCCGCGCCGCCGTGGCGCCGGAAAGACCGCTGTGGTCCCCGGCTGTCGATAGTCTTGAGGTGTCGACGGACGAGCGGTGACATCCGCGATCGCAGGCGCAACAACAGAGGGAGGACCCATGAGCGTCGAGTCCCGTGGTGGCCGCGCTCACGGGGGGCGTGGTCCGGGCAGGGGTGCCGACGGCTCCGCGCGCCCGTCGCGCGATGCCACCATCGCCGCGCTGACCCGGCTGCTCGCGCCCGCGGTGAACGCCGCGGGCTTCGATCTGGAGGAGATCGATGTGCGCCCGGCCGGCCGCCGCCGGCTCGTCAAGATCGTCGTGGACGGGGACGACGGGGTCAGCCTCGACGACATCGCCCGGCTGAGCGAGACGGTCTCCCGGCTGCTCGACGAGTCCGATGCCATGGGGACCTCGCCTTATGTGCTGGAGGTGACCTCGCCCGGCGTCGACCGACCCCTCACCGAGCCGCGGCACTGGCGCCGTGCCGTCGGCCGGCTGGTCGTCGCCCCGCTGACCGACGGGAGCCAGATCGAGGGCCGTGTGGTGGCGGCCGACGACGAGGCCGTCGAGATCGACGTCGTCCAGAAGCGCCGGAGCAGGGGAGCCGGGGGCGGCGGGAGGTCCGCCGGGCCGAAGAACGCCGGGCCGGAGACGGCGCGGCGCCGGTTCGGCCTCGGCGAGCTGGGGCGCGGTCGCGTGCAGGTGGAGTTCAAGCACCTCCCCGGGGAGCCCGGGGGGTCGTCCGCCGAGAGCGGCTCTCCTTCGAACCACGCGGCCGAGGAAAAGCGTTCTCCGGCTGAGCCGGATTAGAGGGGGGAACCTCGTGGACATCGACATGACCGCCCTGCGGAGCTTGGAGAGCGAGAAGGACATCTCGCTCGATGTGGCCGTCAAGGCCATCGAAGACGCCCTGCTGATCGCCTACCACCGGACGGAGGGCGCGGCACCGAAGGCGCGCGTCGAACTGGACCGGGAGAGCGGGCACGTGACCGTGTGGGCGACCGAGACCGACGAGGAGGGCAACGACCTCCGGGAGTACGACGACACCCCGACCGGGTTCGGCCGCATCGCGGCGACCACGGCCAAGCAGGTGATCCTGCAGCGGCTGCGGGACGCCGAGGACGAGCTGACGTTCGGCGAGTACGCCGGCCGCGAGGGCGACATCGTCAGCGGCATCATCCAGCAGGGCAAGGACCCGCGGAACGTGCTGGTCGACCTCGGCAAGATCGAGGCCGTCCTCCCGCCGCAGGAGCAGGTGCCCGGCGAGCGCTACGACCACGGCGATCGGCTGCGCGCCTACGTGGTGCAGGTCCGCAAGGGGCACCGCGGGCCGTCGGTGCAGCTGTCGCGGACGCATCCGAACCTCGTCCGCAAGCTGTTCGCGCTGGAGGTTCCGGAGATCGCCGACGGCACCGTGGAGATCGCGGCGATCGCCCGCGAGGCCGGCCACCGCACCAAGATCGCGGTGCGCTCGCGCAAGCCGGGGGTGAACGCCAAGGGCGCCTGCATCGGCCCGCTCGGCAGCCGGGTCCGCAACGTGATGGCCGAGCTGCACGGCGAGAAGATCGACATCGTGGACTGGTCGGACGATCCCGCGGAGTTCGTCGGGAATGCCCTGTCGCCCGCGCGGGTTTCCCAAGTCAAGGTGGTCGACGCCGACGCCCGGGTCGCCCGGGTGGTCGTGCCCGACTACCAGCTGTCCCTGGCCATCGGCAAGGAGGGGCAGAACGCCCGCCTCGCGGCCCGGCTGACCGGCTGGCGGATCGACATCCGCTCCGACACCGAGCCCGAGCAGGCGCCCGTGAAGACCACCGAGTCCGGCCAAACCGGATCTTCTACGTCAGGAGAGCATGCGACAGGCCCCGCCGACGCCTCGGCGCGGTAGACTCATGAAACGTGGCCGGGCGGCCCCTGTACGTACGTGTGTGGGCTGCCGGGTTCGCACGGTCAAGTCCGACCTGCTGCGCCTGGTGGTGGTCGAGGGCGTCATCGCCCCCGACCTCGACGGGTGCCTGCCGGGACGGGGTGCGTATCTGCATCCCGAGCCGGGGTGTCTCGAGCTCGCGGAGCGGCGTCGGGCGTTCCCGCGGGCGTTCCGCCTGCCGGGGCCGCTCGACGGTGGCATGCTGCGAGAGCGGCTTGCGGCCCGCGCCGCGCGGCAGCAGGATGGCCGAATGGTAAGCGACGTCTAGTCGGAAGCAGGTCGAGATTGCTATGAGCGCTCGATGAGCACGCCGCGATGAGTACGGCAAGTTAGCGACGGTCCGGAGGCCGCACCCCCGGACCGAGTAGGGAGTGCAGTGGCGAAGGTCCGGGTTTACGAACTCGCCAAGGAGTTCGGTGTCGAGAGCAAGGTCGTCATGGCCAAGCTCCAGGAAATGGGCGAGTTCGTACGGTCGGCGTCCTCCACGATCGAGGCGCCGGTCGTTCGCAGGCTGACAGAAGCCTTCTCAAATTCTTCTTCGTCCCCCAAGCAGGGGGACAAGCGGGGCGCGCCGAAGCGACCTTCGGCTCCGCGTCCCGCCGCGCCGCGTCCGGGTCCGCCCGGCGGCGCGTCCGACGGGCAGGGCGCGCGCCCGCAGGCGCCGCGTCCCGCCGCACCGCGTCCGGCGGCACCCCGTCCGGGCCCCGGCGGCTCCGGTGGTCCCGGTGGCTCTGGTAGCCCCGGTGGCGCCGGTGGCCAGGGGGGTGGCGTGCCCAAGCCGGCTCCGCGTCCGCCGGTCCCGCCGGCGCCGAGCACGCCGGTGAACGCGCCCGTGGCGCAGGGCCCGGGTGCCCCGCCCTCGGGTGGTCCCGGCGGCGGCAACCGCGTGCCGGGCGGCCCGAAGCCGGGCCCCCGCCCGCCCAAGCCCGGCCCGCGTCCAGGGCCCCGGCAGGGCGGTGGAGGCGGCGGCCGGCCGCGTCCGGGCAACAACCCCTTCAGCTCGACCAACACCGGCATGGGCCAGGCGCCCAAGCCGGGGCCGCGTCCCGGCCCCCGTCCGGGCGGTGACCGTCCGGGCGGCGGCGGTGCCGCGGGCGGTCCGCGCCCCGGTCCGC
>NZ_BCQQ01000082.1 GCF_001552155.1 Actinomadura formosensis NBRC 14204
GGCGGTCGCCATCGTGGCCTCCTTGCCGCCGACGCGGCGGCCGACGACGGCGTGCCGGCCCGCGGTCTCCTCCACCAGGACGCGGAGCACGGCGGCGTTGTCGTACAGCGGCTTCCAGCCGGCGGCGCGCAGCCGCGCGCAGTCGACGACCCACGGGTAGGCGACGTAGTGCAGGTCGGTGGCGGGCGCGGGGGTCATGCCGAGCCGGTGCAGCCGCTGCGCCATCCCGAACGTGAGGGCGGCCGGCAGTTCGAAGCTGCGCTTGCCGGTGATCTCGGCGACCTCGTCCGGGCCGAGCCAGCCCTCGCAGCCGACCGCGACGGGCCCGGTGACCGCGTCGGTGACGACGACCTCCAGGGCGGACGCGAGGTCCTCGATGTGGCAGAACTGCCAGCCGGGCGTGCTGCCCTTGACCGACAGCAGCCGGGGCGCCTCGAAGTGGCGGGTGACGACGGTGTCGATACCGGGCCCGACGAGCGCGGCGGGCCGGACGACGGTGACGTCCAGGCCGGGATGGGTGACGGGCGCGGTCGCGGCCAGTTCCTCCATCTCCAGGTAGTCGCCGGCGATGCTGGTGCTGGCCTCGGCGAGCAGCGGCGCGTCCTCGTTCAGCGGCACCTCGTTGTCCGGCCCGGCCCCGTACACCATCGCGGACGTGACGAGGACCACCCGGCGGACGCGGGCCGCCGCGGCGGCCGTGATGACCGTTTGGGCACCGCGGACGTTGTGGGTGCGGCGGTCGCGCGGGTCCACGTCCGGGGACCGCTCGATGTCCAGGTTGACGAGTACGTCGACGTCGGAGAGCCGGCCGGACAGCAGCGGATCCCGGATGTCGACGACGCGCCAGGTGACCCCGGCCACGTCGCCGCGGTGCCCGTCGATGGCGACGACCTTGCGGATCTCTTCCCGTTCGGCGAGCCGGGCGGCCAGCAGCCGTCCCGCCCCGGAGGCGGCGCCGGTGACGGCGACGACCGGGCCCTTGCTACGCCGAGGGCGAACCTTGCCCGTTGCCACGGTGCTGCCCCCTTCCTTGAGTACGCGACCTTGCCGAGACCGGCTAACGTTGCGGATATGAGCCCATCATGCATCCCAGGGGCGATCCGATGAGCGACACTCCCTTCGGCTTCAACCGTCCCGGTGACGGAGACGACAACCGGCCCCAGGATCCATTCAAGGGCATGGGCGGCGACATGGCGCAGTTCGCCGACATGCTGCACCGGTTCGCCGACATGATCGGCGCGCAGGGTGCGGGCGGCGGGGGCGGCGGCCCGCTGAACTGGGACCTGGCCAAGAACATCGCGCGGCACACGGTGGTGGAGCAGGGCGACCCGTCGGTCGTCGACGCCGAGCGCCGGCAGGTCGAGGAGGCGCTGCGCCTGGCCGACCTGTGGCTGGACGAGCGGACGACGCTGCCCGCCGGCATCCGGACACCGCAGGCGTGGAGCCGGTCCGAATGGATCGAGCAGACGCTGCCCGTGTGGGCGAAGGTGTGCGACCCGATCGCGACCCGCATGGTCGATTCCATGGGCGGGGTACTCGGCGGCGGCGAGATCCCCGCCGACATGCACGCGATGGCCGGCCCGCTGATCGGCATGGTCAAGCAGATGGCCGGCGCGATGGTCGGCGGCCAGGCCGGGCAGGCGCTCGGCGCGCTGGCCCGCGAGGTGACCGGCTCGGCCGACGTGGGCCTGCCGCTGGCGCCGGACGGCGTGGGCGCGCTGCTGCCCGCCGGCGTGGAGGCCTTCGGCGAGGGCCTGGAGGTCTCCGCCGACGAGGTCCGGCTCTACCTGGCGCTGCGGGAGGCCGCGCACCAGCGGCTCTTCATGCACGTCCCGTGGCTGCGCTCGCATCTGCTGGGCGCCGTGGAGGATTACGCGCGCGGCATCACCGTCGATCTGTCGGGTATCGAGCAGGCCGTGCAGGGGCTTGATCTGAGCAATCCGGAGGCCATCCAGGAGGCGCTCGGCGGCGAGATCCAGTTGCAGCCGGAGGAGACCCCGCAGCAGAAGGCCGCGCTGGCCCGGCTGGAGACGGCGCTCGCGCTGGTCGAGGGCTGGGTCGACACGGTCGTCAACGAGGCCGCGGAGGGGCGGCTGCCCGGTTCGGTGAAGCTGGCCGAGGCGGTGCGGCGGCGCCGCGCGACCGGCGGCCCGGCGGAGCGGACGTTCGCGACGCTGGTCGGCCTGGAGCTGCGGCCACGCCGGCTGCGGGAGGCCGCGGCGCTGTGGCGGTCGCTGACCGAGGCGCGCGGCACGCAGGGGCGGGACGCCGTCTGGGACCACCCGGACCTGCTCCCGACGGCCGACGACCTCGACGACCCGGACGGTTTCGTGCACGGACGCGACGAGATCGAGGGCCTGTCCGACCTGGACCTGTCCAACCTCACCAAGGCGCGCGAGGAGGGCGAGAAGCCCGACGAGGAGAAGCCCGACGACAAGGGGCCTGAGGACGGGCCCGGTCCAGCCGACGGCGGGCCGCGCGCATGAGCCGGCCGCGCCTGTCCCGGGTGAACGGCTGCAGCTACGAGCCCGGGTCGTCCGCGAACGCGGTCAGGCGGCGGGTCGCGCGGGCGAGCCTGTGCTGGCAGCGCCCGTTCGACCAGGAGCGGCGGCGCCGCCGCCCCGACAACTCCCGCTACCCGCGCGTCGGCCGCGCGTGATCCGGATCTCCCGGTGAGCGCCCGGTCGGTGACGCCGCTGTACGACGACGCGGTGCGGGTGCTTTCGTCGTGGCGGGCGCCCGATGGCGGGCAGGATCGGCTCCGGCGGGAGTTCCTGCGGCATCTGGAGGAGCATCCCGTGGCGGGGATGTGGCGGGAGTGCGCGGCGGGTCATCTCACCGCCAGCACCGCCGTCCTCGACGCGTCCCGGTCGCGTGTGCTGCTGACCCTGCACGCGAAGGTGAAGGCGTGGCTGCAGCTCGGCGGGCACTGTGAGCCGGGCGATGTGACGCTCGCGGACGCGGCGTTGCGGGAGGCGACGGAGGAGTCGGGGATCGGGGGCCTGCGGCTGCTGCCCGAGCCCGTTCGGCTGGACCGGCATGCGGTCCGCTGCCATCCGCGGGGCAGCTGGCATCTGGACGTCCAGTACGTCGCGATCGCTCCGGACGGTGCCCGGCACGCGGTGTCGGACGAGTCGGACGATCTTCGCTGGTTCCCCGTGGACGATCTTCCCGAGTCCGCCGATGACGCCGTCCGGCGGCTGGTGGCGCGGGCGGTGCCGGCGCGCGGCTGACGCCGTCAAATGCCGAGCGGGTGGCCTTCCAGCAGGGCGCGGGTGTTCTCCCAGCCTTCCAGGCCCGGGTCGAGGAAGCGCAGGTCGGCGGCGGTGCGCAGGCGGTGCCAGCCGGGGCCCTGCGGCATCGCCCCGGGGCGCGGTGCGGCGGCGCGCAGCCGGGCCAGGGCGTCCGGGGTGTCGAGATCGACATCGTGCAGGGCGGTGGCGAGCCAGTCCGGCAGCGGGAGCCGCGCGGCGAGCGCGACGAGGCCGTGCGCGCCCGTCCCGCCCTCGGCCTGGCAGGCGGCGGAGGGGGCGCTGCCGAGGGCGCGGAACAGCTTGCCGATCAGCAGCGGCGGCAGGTCGGGGGCGTCCGGTGCGATCAGCGCGGCGGACCCGGCGCCGAGCGCGTGCAGGGCCGCGAACGCGCCGGCGAGCGTCGCCTCCCGGACGATCGGTGTGCCGGGCCAGGTGACGGCCTCGGCGTCCGGCTGGTCGGGCGGGTGGAGGACGAGCGCGGGCGTCACCAGTTCGAGCCCGGCGACGGCCTCGTAGGTGTCCTCCAGCAGCGCGAGCCGGAACTCGTCGGGGTCGATCCCGGGCGGGGCGTGCGCCTGCCGGGGCGGGAACGCCAGCACCGCGGCGAAGCGGGACGTTCCCGGCACCCGGTCGGGGACGCCGGTCACCCGGCGGCCTCGTGCGGGAACTCGTCCCCGGGGTGCAGGCCGTCGCCGTGGTGGACGCCGGTGATCTCGTCGTCGGGTGTGTCCGCTTCGAGCGGCAGGTGCGCGGCGGCGGCGACGCCCTCCAGGTAGCCGCGGGCGCGGTCGGCCTTCGGGTAGTTGCCGACCAGTTCCCAGAAGTCGGCGCCGTGTCCGGGGATGAGCAGGTGCGCCAGCTCGTGCACGAGGACGTAGTCGACGACCCAGCCGGGCATGCCGCGCAGCCGAGTGGACAGCCGGATCGTGCGGTCGTCCGGGGTGCAGGAGCCCCAGCGGGTGCGCTGGTTGGCGACCCAGCGGACGCTGACGGGGTCGGCGCGGCCGTCCAGGTAGCGGCGGGACAGCTCACGGGCGCGCGACTGCAGGTCGGCGTCGGTGGGCCGGCGGCGGCGTTCGCGCTCCTCCAGGCGTTCCAGGATGGTCGCGATCCACTGTTCCTCTTCGGCCTTCGTCAGCCTGGACGGCACCATCACCACCACCTTGTCGCCGTCGCGGTAGGCGGACACGGTGCGCCTGCGCCTGCTGCTGCGACGGACCTCAACGTTAGGGGGCACGCTCGAACCGTACTCGAAATTTTGCGTCCACCAAAAGGGGTGTTTGATGTTCCCGCAGGTCAGCACCTATGTTTTGACCGACTCCGGGGGCTTTGCGGAAATCCCCGCGACCGGTGGAGGCGGCTTCACTCGCCGGTGAATTCGGGGCTGCGCCTGTCCTGCCGGGCGGCCAGTCCTTCGAGCATGTCCTTGGACGACATCGTGACCGGCTGCGCGAGCGATTCCCAGCGCAGCGCCGATTCCATGTCGGCGTGGCCGCCGTTCGCGAGCGCGACCTTGGTGAGCCGCGTCGCGATCGGCGCCTGCGCGGCGATCTTCGCGGCGACGGTGAGGGCCTCGTCCAGTACCCGCTCGCGCGGGACGGCCCGGTTGACCAATCCGTGCGCCGCCGCCTCGGCGCCGGTGAGGACGCGTCCGGCCAGCAGCATCTCGCGGGCCAGCGGCAGGCCCGCCACCTCGGGGAACAGCCAGGTCGCGGCCATGCCGGGGTGCAGGCCGAGGGCGGTGAACGGGGCGAGCAGCTTGGCGTCGTCCGCCGCGTAGCGCAGGTCGCAGGCCAGCGCGAGGCACAGCCCGGCACCGACGGCGTGCCCGTTGACGGCGGCGATCGTCGGCACCTCAAGGCCGCGGATCAAAAGCCATGTCCGGTAGAACTCCAGCATCCGGTCGCGCAGCGGCGGGACGGCGACGGAACCCGTATCGGCCAGCCAGGAGAGGTTGCCGCCGGAACTGAACGCGCTTCCGGCGCCGGTCACCACGACGCAGCGGAGCCCGGTGTCGGCGCGCAGGTCCGCCATGGCCGTCCGCCACGCGGCGGTGATCTCGTCCGACATCGCGTTGCGGCGGCCGGGGTCGTTCAGGGTGAGGACGGCGATCCCGTCGGGACGGCGTTCGGCCAGCAGCACATCGGCGGACTCTCCGGACATGGCCCGCACGCTACCGAATGCTGCTCGGCATGGGGCCGCCCACCCCCGCCCTCCCCGTGAGAAAGCGCACACTTACAATATTTGTGCAGGTCAAAGAAGTGCGCCGGGGGCGGGGCCGACGATAGTTGCGGATGGTTGTGGCGTAAACGACAGTCGATCACCGACAATGTACGGCGTGAGCGATCTCCCCCGCCGCGCGGTGACGCGGTCAGCAAAGCTTGCGTCCCTCCCCATCGGCTTCGCGGGACGCACCGCCCTCGGCGTCGGGAAGCGGACCTTCGGCAAGCCGGCCGAGGCCGTCGCGATGGAGATCCAGGCGCGGACCGCCGAGCAGCTTTTCAAGGTGCTGGGCGAGCTCAAGGGCGGGGCGATGAAGCTCGGCCAGATGCTGTCGATCTTCGAGGCCGCGCTGCCGCCGGAGATCGCCGGCCCGTACCGGGCCACGCTGACCAGGCTGCAGGAGGCCGCTCCCCCGCTGCCCGCGTCGACCGTCCACGCGGTGCTGGAGGAGTTCCTCGGCGCGGACTGGCGCGACTACTTCGACTCGTTCGACGACCGGCCGGCCGCCGCCGCGTCCATCGGCCAGGTGCACCGCGCCGTCTGGCACGACGGCCGGGCCGTCGCGGTGAAGGTGCAGTATCCGGGCGCCGGCAAGGCGCTGATCAGCGACTTCAACCAGCTCGCCCGGCTCGGCCGGCTGTTCGGCGTCCTGATGCCGGGGCTGGACGTCAAGGCGATGCTCGCCGAGCTGAAGGAGCGGGTGGTCGAGGAGCTCGACTACACGATCGAGGCCGAGTCCCAGACGATCTTCCGGAACGCCTATCTGGACGACCCCGACTTCTCCATTCCCGAGGTCATCGCGCAGTCCGGCAACGTCCTGATCACCGAATGGATGGACGGCACCGCCCTCTCGAAGATCATCAGCGAGGGCGACCAGGAGACCCGCGACCACGCGGCGCTGCTGTACTGCCGGTTCCTGCTGTCCGGGCCGAAGCGGTCGGGGATGCTGCACGGCGATCCGCATCCCGGCAACTTCCGGCTGCTGGAGGACGGCCGGCTCGGCGTTCTCGACTTCGGCGCGGTCGACCGCATCCCGGGCGGCTTCCAGCGGCGGCTCGGGCTGCTGCTGCGCATCGGCACGATGGCCGACATCGACGAGATCGAGGAGGCGCTGCGCCGGGAGGACTTCATCCGGGACGGGGTGGAGGTCGACGCCGAGTCGCTGCAGGCGTTCCTGGCGCCGATCACCGAGCCGTTCGTCACCGAGACGTTCAAGTTCAACCGGGAGTGGCTGCGGGACATGGCCGCCCGCGTCACCGACCTGCATCCGTCGAACGTCGTCCGGCAGCTGAACCTGCCGCCCGAGTACGTGATCATCCACCGGGTGCTGTCGGCGGGCACCGGCGTGCTGTGCCAGCTGGAGTGCGAGATCCCGGCCCGCGCCGAGTCGCTGAAGTGGGTGCCGGGCTTCGCCGACGACGAGGACGGCGAGCTCGTCACCGGCTGACCGGAGGATTTCGGGGCCCCGCGCATTGATGAGGTGCGCGGGGCCCCGCTGTTCGCGCGCCCGGCGAAGTGGGGCACCGGACGCGCTCCACACCCGCCGGGAGGCCCGCCGTCCGCCAAACCATCCAAGAAGGACGGACGGCGGCCTGCGACCGCACGGGTTCTCGGCTTGCTCCCCACGCCCTGACCGGCACCACGCCCCTGACCGGCACCGGGCCGCCGGAGCGGTGACGGTCAGCCGTGGTGACGGTCAGCCGTGGTGACGCGGCTTCGGGGTGTGGGCGTAGGTCTCCCCGGGCGTGGTCGGGGCGAGCAGGACGCGCCGCACGCGGGACGCCCGCGTCCGGGCGTCGCGGCGGGCGCGGCGCAGCACCCGCACGCGGGCGGCCAGCTCGTCCGGCACGGCCGCCGGTATTCGTTCTCTGGACAGGTCCTGGCTGAGCAACATCATCTCGTTCTCTCCGGCGGCCCGGAGGCGCGGTCCCAGCGCGGGGATCACACCTCCGGGGTCGATTCGGCCGAGCATGCCGGACATCACACGGTCACTTCGTCCGGGCGCGGGTGCTTGCGCGGGCGGCCACGGGGCCGCTTGCGCGGGACGATCACACCGCGCACGAAGAGCTCACCGCCCCAGACGCCCCAGGGCTCCTGGCGCTCAAGCGCGCCGGCGAGGCACTCCTTGCGCAGCGGGCACTCCAGGCACAGGGCCTTGGCGAGCTCGACGTCGGCGGGAGCCTCGGCGAAGAACAGCTCCGGGTCGGTCCGGCACGGAAGCGTGAGGTCCTCCTCGCTGATCGCGAGTGCCCCCGGCATCACAGTCACCCTTGTTCCTCTCGTTGGTTCTCAACGGATGTGTCGGTGGGTTGTCTGGGCAAACAAGAAGGCCGCGGATCCGGTGTCTGGATCCGCGGCCTGGGGGCTTGCCGGTTGTCTTGCTAGACCGGTCGCCTCCAGGGGTACGGACCCGACACGCCACCCTTGGCGGTGGCGCCCGTGTGGGCCGTGGCCGGAGCCGGGACGCTCAGGTCCTCGATGAGGTGTTCGAAGACACTGCGTCCCTGGTCGTCCTGGATTCGCTGCTCAACACGCAGATCGCGCAGATCCACGCCCTGCCACATGCGCAGCCGTCCGCCGGGGGCCTGGAAATAGGCGCCGGGCATGGAGATGCGCGACATCGAGGCGCCAGGGCATGCGGCGGTCCAGGACGACGCGAGTTTGTTCAACGTGTTGCTCACCGGACTGCACACCACCTTCCTGGCTCCTCGGGCCGGGGCCGGCGGATTCAAGATCCACACGGTCGGCCGGTTGATCGCTCGCATTGAGCGTACGGGGACCTCGCCGAATCAAGCAAGATATTTTTGACCTGCGGTTTCGTGGGTGACTTCACCCTTTTCCCGGGGAACCCGCGCCTTCTCCGCGGCGTCGGAGCTCACGGGAGTCCCCCGGGAAACGATCATCTCATGCCGTGGGGCCGCGGATCGGTCGTTTCCGCGCACGGCGGCGGCCGCGACGCCGGGCGGGCCCTTGTCGGGGCGGGCCGCCCGGCGTCGCGGCCGCTCAGGTCACCGGGTCCCGAGCAGGCTGGACGCCGGTACCCGGGTCGCCACCGGCGGCAGCTGCGTGGCCTGCCCGGCGGCGGCCGGCCGGGTCGCCATCGCGGCGGCGTTCGCGGGTCCCCTGGTGTCGAGCGCCGATGGGGGGTTCTGCGCGAACGGCTGGATGTCGCCGACGCACACCGTGCCCGCGGGCGGCAGCGCGCCGCTGACGAGGTAGCCGTCGACGGCCTTCGTCACGCACGCGGAGGTGCCGTAGGCGGTGTGCCCCCAACTGTTGCTGGACAGCAGCCGGCTGTTGGGCAGCAGCCTGCTGGACGACACCGCCTCGTTGTAGTTCGTGGCCGGGTCGTAGTAGTTCCCGACGAACAGGACGGGAGCGTTCGTCCGCCGATTGAAGGGGCCGGTGTAGGCGTCCTCGTCGCGGACCTTCCAGGAGTCGCCGGCGCACTGGACGCTGCTCCAGCCCCACGCCCGCCCGAAGTAGGGCGCGCGCTTGTCGGCCGCCGCCGTCAGCCCGGGCCAGCTCCCGGCCTTCTTCGGGTGCCGGCCGTCGGTGCAGGTGACACCGCTGAACGCATCAAGGTCGTTGAAGTAGGGGAAGTCCTTGGCGGTGATCTTCCCGGCGGCGTCCCGCTGCCGCCGGACCTCGGCGCGGCGCTCGGCGATGCGGGCGGCGAGCGTCTTGCGCGCCGCGGCGGCCTGCGCCGCCGTCGAGGCGGGCGAGGTCGCCTTCCACAGGTCGGTGGCGTCCGAGTCGATGTACATGTAGCCGTCCGGGGCGTACAGATCGCCGAGCATGGCGCCGACGAAGTCGGCGTAGGTGACCTTCGTGCCACCGATGTCGGCGGGCTTCGCCTTCAGCCGCTTGGCGAGGACGTCGAAGTTCTTGACGGGATCGCCGTACGCCGCGAACGCGCACTTCGTCTTGCCCGCCTTGCCGCAGCGGACGAGGATCTCCTTCAGTGCCTTGTAGGCTCCGTCGGCGGACCGCAGCCGCTCGTCGAGGATCTGGTTCCCGGTCTTGGGGGTGCCGACCCAGGAGACCGGGTTGATGACACCGTCCACGGCCACGGCGCGCAGCCGGTCGGGGAACATGCCGGCGTAGTACTGGCCGAGCGCCGTGCCATAGCTGAAGCCCAGGTAGGACAGTTTCTTGTCGCCGACCGCGCGGCGCAGGACGTCCATGTCACGCGCCGCCTCGGCGGTGGACATCGCGCCCGCCAGCTTCTTGCCGGTGGTGGAGCAGCCCTTGCCGAGCGCCTTCGCGGACTTGATGTAGGCCGATTCCTGCTTCGCGCCGACGGGGAACGCCACATTCATCCCGGCCAGCGCGAGCGCCTGGTCCCTGGTGGACCTGAAGCAGGCGACGTTGTCGCTGAAGCCGATGCCGCGCGGGTCGAAGCCGACGATGTCGAAGCGGTCGAGGACGTCCGCGCCGAGGAAGTACGGCGCCGCGTATGCCAGGGCGGTGCCCTGGCCGCCGGGTCCGCCCGGGTTGACGAACAGGCTGCCGATCCGCTTCTTGGCGTTGCGGGCCTTCAACCGCAGGACGGCGATCTCGGTGGTCGCACCCTTCGGGGCGTCGTAGTCCAAGGGCAGCCGGACGGTCGCGCATTCGGCGGTTTCGTAGCACTTGTACCAGGCGAGTTTCGGGGTGGGCACGCGGTCGACGCGCGTGCCCTCGGCCGGGCTCGTCGCGGCGGCGGCGGACGCGGCCCGGACGCCGGGGGCGCCGGGATCGGCGAAGGCGGTGACGGACACGACCGGCACGAGCGTCGCACCGGCGACGCCGACCGCGAGAATCCTGTGCCTAAAGCGCATGCAGTTCCCTTCCGGGAGCAGTGTCTTCTCCGCGTAAAGATGCGGAATGGTCCACTGATTCTTGTGCTGCACCGCTCGTCACGTGATCCACCCGGCGGACCGCTCATGCGGTTTCGTAGATCATTCCCAGGAAGGATTGACGCGCGCCGCCATCGCCGGATCGCCAGGCCCGGCCGTCGTCGCGTACGACGCGCGCACGACGGCCCCGGACGCCGAGGCCGCACCCGGGGGCCTGTCCTATACCGGTCAGGCGTCGGCGACCCGGATCAGACCCTCCTGCATGACGGAGACGACCAGCTCCCCGTCCCGGGTGAACACCTGGCCGCGGGCGAGGCCGCGGGCGCCGCCGGCGAACGGCGTGTCCTGGTAGTACAGCAGCCAGTCGTCGGCGCGGAACGGCCGGTGGAACCACATCGCGTGGTCGAGGCTCGCGCCCATCGTCCGCTTGTCGCCCCAGGCGAGGCCGTGGTTCAGCAGGACGGTGTCGAGCAGCGTCATGTCCGAGGCGTACGTCATGAGGCAGACGTGCAGCAGCGGGTCGTCCGGCAGTTCGCCGTCCACTTTCAGCCACACCTTCGACTCGGGGGTGGCAAGGGACGGGTCCCTCGCCGCCTCCCAGGTCAGCGGCGTCGCATGCCGGATGTCGAACGGGCGGTAAGTGACGAACTCGCGGGCGCCGGCCTCGCCGAAGATGGGCGCCAGCCGGGTCAGGCCGTCCGGCAGCGATTCGGGCGCCGGGGCGTCCGGCATCTCCGCCTGGTGGGACGGGCCGTCCTCGACGATCTGGAACGACGCCGAGAGCGTGAAGATCGCCTTGCCGTGCTGGATCGCCGTGACGCGGCGGGTGGTGAACGAGCGTCCGTCCCGGACCCGGTCGACGGTGTAGACGATCGGGACGAGCGGGTCGCCCGGCCGGATGAAGTAGGCGTGCAGGGAGTGCACGGGCCGGTTCGCGGGGACGGTGCGCCCGGCGGCGACGAGCGCCTGCCCGGCCACCTGGCCCCCGAAGACACGCTGCCGCCGCTCCTCGGGGCTGCGGCCGCGGAAGATGTCGTTCTCGATCTGTTCGAGGTCGAGCAGGTCCAGCAGGGCCTTCAGCGGTTCCTTCACGGCGGCCAGTATTCCCTGTCGGCATTTGTGACCGCGGTCTCACCCATGGGTCAGTATCCGCACAGGCTCAGGACGGCGTCGCCGTACCGGTCGAGCTTCACCTTCCCGACGCCGGGGATGCGGGCGAGGTCCTCCAGCGACTCGGGGCAGTGCTCGGCGATCGCCTGCAGGGTCGCGTCGGTGAACACCACGTAGGCGGGGATCTTCTGCTCGGCCGCCGTCTCGGCGCGCCACTCCTTGAGCGCGATGAGGAGTTCCTCGTTCAGCGCGGACGGGCAGTCCTCGCAGCGGCCGAGCTTGCGTTCGACGGCGGCGGTCAGCGGGCGCCCGCATACCCGGCACGGCTGCGGCCCCTTGGCGGGGCGCCGCTTCGCCCGGTCGGCACGGGGCTGCGTGTGCGTGGTGGTCTTGCCGGTCAGGCCGTCCAGGAACCGGGACGGGCGGCGGCTCCGCGCTCCTCCGGGCGAGCGCGCCAGCGCCCACGACAGCGCCAGATGGACGCGGGCCCGCGTCACGCCGACGTACAGCAGGCGGCGTTCCTCCTCGATCTGCGCGGGCGTCTTCGCGTAGATGATCGGCAGTGTGCCCTCGGCCAGGCCGGTGAGGAACACGGCGTCCCATTCCAGGCCCTTGGCGGCGTGCAGCGATGCCAGCGTGACGCCCTCCAGCGGCGGCGCGTGCTGCGCGGCGGCGCGCTCCTCCAGTTCGGCGACGAAATCGGTGAGCCCGGCCTTCGGGTTGTCGGCGGCCATGTCCTCGGCGAGCTGGGCGAGCGCGGCGAGCGACTCCCAGCGCGCGCGGGCCGCCCCCGCGCCCTCGGGCGGCCGGTCGGAGAACCCGGCCCCGGACAGGACGTGCCGGACGGTCTGGATCAGCCCCATCCCCTCGGTCTCGGCGTCGGCGCCCGCCCGCGCCGCGCCGCGCAGCCGGACCACCGCCTCGCGCACCTCGGGCCGCTCGAAGAACCGCTCCGCGCCCCGCAGGACGTACGGGACGTCCGCCGCCGCCAGCGCCGACTCGTAGGTCTCGGACTGCGCGTTGATCCGGAACAGGATCGCGATCTCGCGCGCCGGCACCCCCTCGTCGATCAGCTTGCGGGCCTGCCGCGCGACGTCGTCGGCCTCGGCGATCTCGTCGTCGTACTCGTTGAACACCGGCTCGGGCCCGTCCGCGCGCTGGGCGATCAGCTCCAGCGCATACCCGTTGAGGGGACGACCCCCCAGACCCTCCGGCAAAGACGGCGTGGGACGGCTCCCCCTCGCCTGCCCGATCACCCCGTTGGCCAGCCGGACGACCTGCGGCGTCGACCGGTAGTCGCGGACGAGCCTGATCACCTTCGCGTCCGGATGCTCGCGGGTAAAGTCGAGCAGGTGGGACGGGGACGCCCCGGTGAACGAGTAGATCGTCTGGTTGGGGTCGCCGACGACGCACAGGTCGTCGCGGTCGCCGAGCCAGGTGTCGAGCAGCATCTTCTGCAGCGGGTTGACGTCCTGGAACTCGTCGACGACGAAGTACCGGTACTGCTCGCGGACCTGGTTCGCGACCTCCCGGTGCTCGCTGAGGACGGCCGCGGTCAGCTCCAGCATCCCCTCGAAGTCGAGCAGGTTGCGCTCGCGCCTGAGCTGCTCGTACATCGCGTAGACGCGGGCGACGTCCACGATCTCGGCGGGCGGCCTGCGCCCGGCCCTGGCGACCGCGGCCGGGTAGTCCTCGGGGCGGTGCTGGGTGACCTTCGCCCATTCGATCTCGCTCGCGAGGTCGCGCAGCTCCGTCCGCGCGAACGACAGCCGGCACGCGCGCGCGGCGTCCGCGACCAGCCCGATCTTCGAGTCGATGATCTTGGGCGGTTCGCCGCCGACGACGCGCGGCCAGAAGTAGCCGAGCTGCCGCAGCGCCGCCGCGTGGAACGTCCGGGCCTGCACGCCGGGCGCGCCGAGCTGCCGCAGCCGGCTGCGCAGCTCGCCCGCCGCCCGTGTGGTGAACGTCACGGCGAGCACCCGCTGCGGCGTCACCACGCCGGTCAGCGTCGCGTAGGCGATCCGATGCGTGATGGCCCTGGTCTTGCCCGTCCCGGCGCCCGCGAGCACGCACACCGGCCCTTTCACCGCCTCGGCGACCGCCCGCTGTTCGGGGTCGAGTCCCTCCAGCACCGACTCAGCCAACATGCCCCCATACTCGCAGCCCGTCCCACCTGTATCAGCCTGCACGCCAACTGTGGACAACCTGGAATGCGGAGAAGATGTCTACTGTTCTTCAGGAGACACTGATCGTCCGAACGAACGAGGAGACGACGAGGCGATGGCGACCCCTTCGACCGACCGGGGTGCGGGCTCGACCGGCCAGCTCACCATGTACACGACGTCCTGGTGCGGGGTCTGCCGCCGGCTGAAGAGCCAGCTCGCCCGCGACGGCATTGAGATGGTCGAGGTCGACATCGAGCGCGACCCGGCGGCCGCCGACTTCGTCATGAGCGTCAACGGCGGGAACCGGACGGTGCCGACGGTCATGATCGACAACGAGATCGTCCTCACCAACCCCAGCGCGAAGGAAGTGAAGCGCCACCTGGCGACGCTCGCGAAGGAGCGCTGAGGACGAAGGGCCCGCCGGTCATCGGGCCGGCGGGCCTTCGCATGTGTCAGAACGGGGGCATGCCGGGGAGTTCGTCGCCGTACCAGCGCATGATGAGCTGCGCGGCGATGGACAGCGGACCGGGTGCCACGATCTCCCCGGCCTCGACGGCGGCGCGCAGTTCGCCGCGGGTGTACCAGGCGGCGTCCACGATCTCCTCCGGGTCGGGGCGCAGCGGAACGCCGCCGTCGGTCCGGGCGGTGAAGCCGAGCATGAGGCTCTGCGGCAGCGGCCACGGCTGGCTGCCGAGGTAGCGGACGTCCCGGACGGGCAGCCCGACCTCCTCCAGCACCTCCCGCGCGACGGCCTGTTCGAGGGACTCTCCCGGCTCGACGAAGCCGGCGAGGATCGAGCGGCGGTCGGCGGGCCACTGCGGGCCGCGGGCCAGCAGGATGCGGTCGGCCTCGTCCGTCACCAGCATGATCACGGCCGGGTCGACGCGGGGGAAGTGCTGGGAGCCGTCCTCGGGGCAGACGCGGACGTGCCCGGCCGACGTCACCCGGGTCGGGGCGCCGCAGCGCGGGCAGTGCCGGTGGGTGCCGTGCCAGTACTCCAGCGCGACGGCATGGGTGAGCAGGCCGGAGTCCCGGTCGCCGAGGAGGGCGCCGACGCGGCGGAGCCCGGCCGGCTGCGCCCCCTCGATGACGGGCAGCGGGCCGGACACCCCGAAGTAGGCGGCGCCGTCCTCGTCGACGCCGAGGAGCCAGCGGTCACCGTCCGGCGCCCGGTCCGGCGGGACGAGGACGAGTGCGGGGGCCGGCTCGTAGGCCACGAGCGAACGTCCGTCCTGGACGACCACGACCCGGGTCTTCGGATCGCTCCAGGTCGCGTCCAGCCAGGCGTCGTCGCGGCGGTTCACCGCGACCCGGTCGAGCGTTCCGCGCGCGAGCGCCAGCCACTCCAGCGGTGCCTCGGTCACTTGTGCTCCTCTCCGCCCATGTCAGCGCAGCGCGGTGGCGAGTTCTTCCCACAGGTACGCGGCGGCCTCGGCACCCTTGAGCAGGAGCGGGATCTCGACCTTCTCGTTGGGGGCGTGGATGCGGTCGCCGTTCAGCCCGACCGCGACGAAGATCAGCGGCGCCTCCAGGATGTCGGCGAGGTCGGCCTCGGGGCCGCTGCCGCCCTCACGGGTGAACAGCACATCGGTGCCGAACGCCCGCTCCATCGCGCGCCGTGCGGCGGCGACGCCGGGCGAGCCGATCGGCGAGAAGCACGGCCGGACGCCGCCGCCCGGGACGCGGACCTCGGCGTCCACCCCGGGCGGGGTGTGCTCGGCGACCCACGCCTTGAACGACTCCTGCACCTTGCGCGGGTCCTGGCCGCCGACGAGCCGGAACGAGATCTTGGCGTGCGCGTCGCTGGGCACGATCGTCTTGCCGCCCGGCCCGTCGTGCCCGCCCCACATGCCGTTGATCTCGGCGGTCGGGCGCGCCCAGATCCGTTCGAGGGTCGTGTAGCCCTTCTCGCCGTACGCGGCGCGGCTCTCACCGGCGGTGCGCAGCCATTCCTCCTCGTCGAACGGGAGGCGCGCGAACAGTTCGCGTTCCTCGTCGGTCAGCGGGACGACGTCGTCGTAGAAGCCGGGGAGGGTGACGCGTCCGTCGGCGTCGTGCAGGGCGGCGAGCAGCGCGGCCATCGCGTGCAGCGGGTTCGGGACGGCGCCGCCGAACGAGCCGGAGTGCAGGTCGGTGGACGGGCCGCGCAGCGTGACCTCGGCCTCGGTGAGACCGCGCATCCCGGTGCACATGGACGGGACGTCCGCCGCCCACATCGTGGTGTCGCTGATGACGATCGCGTCGCAGGCGAGCCGGTCGCGGCGGGTGCGGAGCAGGTCGGCGAAGTGCACCGAGCCCGACTCCTCCTCGCCCTCCACCAGCAGCTTGATGGTCACGGGCGGGGCCTGCCGGCCGGACGCGGCGAGCAGGGCGCGGATGCCGAGCGTGTGGAAGAAGATCTGCCCCTTGTCGTCGGACGAGCCGCGGCCGATGAGCAGGTCGCCCTTCTCGACGGGCTCGAACGGGTCGGTCTCCCATTCCTCCAGCGGCTCGACCGGCTGGACGTCGTGGTGTCCGTAGACGACGACGGTGGGGGCGTCCGGGTCGTCGGCGGGCCATTCGCCGAAGACGGTGGGCAGCCCGCCGGTCTCCCAGATCTCGACGGTCGGGAAGCCCTGGTCGCGCAGGTGGGCGGCGAGCCAGTCGGCCGACCGGCGGACGTCGGCGGCGTGGCCGGGGTCGCCGGAGATGGACGGGATCGTCAGCCATTCCTTGAGGTCGGCGATGAACCGGGCCCGCTCGGCCTGGATATAGGCGACTACGTCGTTCACCCGCATGCCCCTTTGCATGTGTGTCCTGTCGTACTTTGTGCACCGGCACCCAAGGCCGTCACCTGCGCTCCGGCGGCCGGGACGTGAGTCTTGGACGCCGTACGCACGGGCAGTGAGCTTACATTTGGTGTCAGCATCGTGTTAGAGGGGAAGCAGCCGTGATCCTTATCGACCCGCCGCTGTGGCCCGCGCGTGGCCGTATCTGGTCACACATGGTGAGCGACGTGTCGTATGAGGAGCTGCACCTGTTCGCCGCGGATCTGGGGATGCCGCCGCGGGCGTTCGAGCGCGACCACTACGACGTCCCGTCCGAGCTGTACGAGGCCGCGTTGCTCCAGGGGGCGGTGGCCGTCGGCTGCCAAGAGCTGCTCTTGCGGCTCACCCGGGCGGGGTTGCGGTGCCGCAAGGAGTACAGCCCGCGCCTGCGTTAGGCGTTCGCGTTAGGCATCGCGTTAGGCGTTGAGGAGCATCAGCTCCGTCCGGATGTTGTCGCGTGCGCGTTCTTCGTAGCGGTCGCGGGCGACGGGGGTGTGGAACAGCCTGGGCAGTTTCAGCAGGCCGTTGAGCACTTCGGCCCGTCCCGCACGGAAGAACTCCTCGGGGACGAACGCGTACTCCTCCCGGACGGCGGCGGCGTAGGCGGCGTACTGGTCGGGGCCTGCGCCGAGGATGGCGAGGTCCGCGTCGCACAGGACCTGGCCGTTGCGGTCGTCTTCGTCCGGCGCGTGCGCGGCGGTCAGCTCGACCAGCCGGACGACCTCCTCGACATCGGTTTCGCGCAGGTCGGTGTCGGCGAGCATCCGGACGGCGAGGCGGGCGCTGCGCTCCTCGTTGTCGGCGCGCTGGGGGTCGTAGACGGCGTCGTGGAACCAGGCGGCGAGCCGCACGAGGTCGGGGGCGGCGGCATGGCCGGCCAGTTCGTCCACAAGGTCGAGGACGGCGGTCAGATGCGCCCGGGTGTGGTAGCGGCGGTGCGGCTCGCCGTAGCGCTCATCCAGTTCCGTCCCGATATGCCGGGTGTGAGGCCCCGCGAGCGCGACCCACCGGTCGACAAGATCCATGGCCCCATCCTGACGGATCACCGGAGAGCCGGGCCACGCGATGCCGCCGTCCTTGCGCACGCGAGACCGCCCGGCACTATGATGATCAACGCGAGTTAGGCAAGCCTTACCTCATTCACTGGAAGGGCCGGTTGTGGCCGCCTCTCTCTACTTGGTCGCCGGGAAGGCGACCGACTCGGTGACGCACGGACTCCTGCCCGCCGCCGCGCGCCTCGGCCTCGACGTGACGCTGCTGACCGACCGTCCCGCCGCCCACCGCGCCGGCGGGCACGCCTTCGACGGGCCGGTCGTCGAGTGCGACGTCTCCGACTTCCGGGACATCGTCCCCCACATCGGCCGCGAGCCCGCGGCCGTCTTCTCCAACAGCGACTTCCTGCAGGTGCCCGCCGCGCTGGCGGCCGCCTATTTCGGCCTGCCCGGCAAGGACTGGCGGGCGGCGGCCCGCGCGAAGAACAAGGCCCTCATGCGCCGGCACCTGGCGCCGATCGACCCGGTCTTCTCGGCGGACGCGCAGCGGGTACCGGAGGACGCGCCGTATCCGCTCGTCCTCAAGCCGCGTGAGGGTGTCGCCAGCGAGGACGTGTTCCTGGTCGAGGACGCCCGGGAACTGGCCGCCCGCGTCGGCGAGATCTCGGCACGGCGGGACGATCCACTGGTCGCGGAGGAGTACCTGCCGGGGCGTCTCCACACGTTGGAGACGCTGGGCGACGGGCGGGAACGACGCGTGCTGGGCTCGTTCCGCACCACCCTTTCGCCGCCGCCCTTCTTCGTGGAGGAGCGCCTTGAGTGGGCGGAGCCGCCCCCAGAGACGTCCCAGGTGTTGCGCCAGTTGGACGCGCTGGGCATCGGGTTCGGGGCGTGCCACACCGAGTTCGTCGTCCATGAGGGCCGTGCCCGGATCATCGAGGTCAACTACCGGCTGATCGGCGACCACTGTGACTTTCTGTTGGCCGACCTGCTGGGCGTTCCGCTCTTCGAGCAGATTCTGCGGGTTCACTTGGGTGAGCCTCTGCCCGATCCGCCGGTCCCTCGGCCGCGGCACGCCATCGCGGAGCCGGTCATCGCCGACCGCTCCGGCACGCTCACCGCCGCGCCCGGCCCACTGCTCATGGAGGACGGCCCGGTGCGGCTGTCCTACCGGCCTCAGCGCGCGGTGGGAGATTCCGTCGCCGTCACCCGCACCAACCGCGACTACCTGGGCACCGTGCGGGCGATCGGTCCCGGGCCGGAGGAGGTCGAGGCCGCACTGGCGCGCTTCCGCGCCGCCCACGACTGGACGATCGCGTGACCGGCGACATCGAGGGTCCGCTGGCGGCCCGCGTCCTGGACGCGCTCCTGCGCGAGGACTACGCGGGCTTACGGCGCTTCGTGCGGGACCGGACACTGGAGCTGCCGGGCCGTTCCGTGCGGCTCCTGCGGGCACGTCCGGTCTTCCTCTCCGAACTCGTCGTCGACCCTGGGCAGGGTCTCCGGCTGAGGGACGTCTTCCAAGCAGTCCGTGCGGTGGCCGATCCGCGTGACGACACGGCGGCCTTCGAGCGCGAGTGCCTGGACGCGCTGGCGGCCGTGACGCTGCGCTCCGACGCACGCCCGGCCGTACACCGGCGGCTGGCCCGCATCCCGGACGGGCTGCGCCGGGGTCCCGGCACGTTCTACGAAACGCTCGCGGCCTACGGCGACCATCCGGTACATCCGGCCGGCCAGGGCCGCACCGGCCTCTCCATGGCCGATCTGAGCCGCTACGCCCCCGAGTTCGCGCCGTCGTTCCCGCTGCGGTGGGCGTCGGTCCGGGATCCGGTGCTCTCCGGGCGGCTCCCCGGCTGGTGGCCCCGCCCGTCCGACGTGGGGCTGGAGTCGGCCGGCGCGCTGTTCCCCGTCCATCCGCTGACGGTCCGGCGGGTGCGCGAGCAGCCCGGCGCGGACCTCGCGCCCGGCCCGTATCTGCGGGCCGGGCCGACCCTGTCCATGCGCACCGTGGTCGTCGCGCCGCTCGCCCATCTGAAGATGCCGCTGCCGACCAGCACGCTGGGCCTCCGCAACCGGCGGACCATCATGCCGGGCACGCTCGCGGACGGCGCGCTGGTCGAACGCATCCTGCGCGAGGTCCTCGCGTGCGAACCGGGGCTTCCCGTCCTTCTCGCCGACGAGCAGACCTACGGGCACACCGACGACCCGCTTCTCGCGTACATGGTGCGGCGTTTTCCTGCGGAGACGGCGCGCGCGCACATCGTCCCGGTGGCGGCGCTGCTCGCCGCTGCTCCCGATGGGGGCCACGTCATCGAGCGCTGGGACGTGGAAGAACTCTTCGGCGCCTACCTGTCGGCGTTGTTCGCCTGGAACGTCACGCTGTTCCGCTATGGCATCGCGCTGGAGGCGCATCAGCAGAACGTCGCTCTCGTCTTGGACGACGCCGCCCCGCTCCGCCTCCTCATCAAGGACAACGACGGCGCGCTGATCGACCCGGCACGGCTCCGAGAGCACCTCAGCCCGTCCCCCGGTACGGACCCGCGCGACCTCATCGACCGCAGGATGACGACCGGCGACCCCGAGGCCCTCGCCCGCGTGTTCGTCACCATCACGCTGCACCTGTGCGCCGCCGCGCCCGCACTGGGACTGGACGAACGCGGCCTGCTCCCCTGGCGCACCGGGCTCACGATGATCCGCGAGCGGCTGGACGCGGCGCTCGGGCCGGGCGAGGCGTTCCTGCGCTCCCGCACGCTGGACGCCGGCGCCCTGCCGGGCAAGGCCATGGTCACCGCCGGAACCCTCGTCGACAAGGCGAGGACCGGCGCGGCCGACATCAACAAGCACTACGGCCCGCCAGGGCCCAACTACCTACGGGACGCGACGTGCTTTTGACCGGACCGGCCGTCACGGCCGACGACGCCACCTCGACCGCGCTGCTCAACTGCCTGATCCGGGAGGTCTGCGCGCCCGAGCAGCAGGTGTGGCCGGACGGCGGCCACCTCGTGGCCCGGCTGCCCCGCGCAGGCGTCGTCCTGCGGACGGGCTTGAGCCGGCCCCCGGTCGGTCCCACCTACCGCCTGGTACCGCCGTATGAGGAGCGGCGCGGAGACGAGTGGATCGCGGCTTCCTGGGACAGGCTGGCGAACCTTGTCGCGGGGGAACTGGAACTCGCGACCGGCCGCCCCAACCCCGAGTTCCTCGCCCAGGTGGACAACAGCCACACCGCGTTGACCGCCATCATCGCCGCCAGGGGCGAACCCCCGGACGACCGGTACATCGCCTCAGAACAGGCTCTCATCGCGGGCCATCGCTTCCACCCCTCCCCGAAGTCGCGGCAGGGGTCGCCAGGCGACTGGCTCCGGTACGCGCCTGAGACCGGGGCACGTTTCCGTCCGCGCTGGCTGGCCGTGCCGGAAGACCTCATCGCCGAGGAAGGCGCACCGGAGGCGTTCACGGCCCTGTCGTCGTACGGACCGCCCGCGCCGCCCGGCCGAAAGTCGCTCCCCGTCCATCCGTGGCAGTACTCCCTGCTGGCGGACGAACCCGTCCTTCGGAGGGCGCTGGCGCAGGGCCTCGTGCTCGACCTCGGCCCGTCCGGCGTCGAAGCGATCCCGACCTCTTCCGTCCGGACGGCGTATCTGCCGGACGCGGACGTGTTCTGCAAGTTCAGCCTGGACGTGCGCATCACCAACTGCGTGCGCAAGAACGCCTGGTACGAACTGGCCGGCGCGATCACCCTCAACGCGTTGCTGCAACCCATCTTCGAGAAGCTGGACGCGACCTTCCTCGCAGAGCCCGCCTACCGCAGCATCGCGCTCCCCGACCGCCGCCTCTACGAGGGGCTGGGCGTGATCCTGCGCCAAGGAGTCACCCCCCTCCCCGGCACACCGCTCCTGGCCGGCGCCCTGGCCGACCCCTACAGCACGTTCCTCGCCGGCCTGCCCGCCCTCTCGACCCCGGAGAGCGCCCAAGCATGGTGGGACGCCTACGTGGGCCAGGTAGCACCACCCGTCCTGAGCGCCTATCTGGACTACGGCATAGTCCTTGAACCGCACCTCCAGAACGTTCTCGTCTGCGTCGACGCAACGGGGATGCCCGTCCACGCCGCGTTCCGCGACCTCGAAGGCACCAAGCTGACCGCGGGCCGCTGGGACCTGGCACACGTCCCACCCCGCGTGGCCGAAAGCCTCACCTATGCGCCCGACCGAGGCTGGAACCGCGTCGTCTACTGCCTCCTCGTCAACCACCTCACCGAGATCGCAGCCGCCGTGGCGGACCTCCACCCGCCCTTGGAGCAGGCTCTATGGCAGATCGCGCGAGGGCACTTCACCGCCCACGACCATCACCCGCAGGTAAGGGCACTGCTGGCCGGCGTCCCGTTGCCCGCCAAGGCGAACCTCCGCACGCGCTGGTCCCGCATGGCCGACCGTGGCGCCGCCTACGTCCCGGCCCCGAACCCGCTCGCCGCGCCCCGACCGCTATGAACGAACTCGCCCTGAGCCTCGACGCCTACCCGGCCTACATCTACGACCTGCCCGGCCTGGAAAACCACATCAAGGCCATCCGCACGGCCTTGGGCGGCACAGAGTTGTTCTACGCCGCGAAGGCCAACCCGGACGCCGAGATACTCCGTACCTTGGCGCCCCATGTGGACGGCATAGAGGTGTCCTCGGGCGGCGAACTGACTCACGTCCGCGAAACCCTGCCGGGCAAGCCGGTCGCTTTCGGCGGCCCGGGCAAGACACCCGAAGAACTGCGCCTGGCCCACAACGCCACCCGAATCCACGTGGAAAGCCCGACCGAACTCGCGCGCCTGGTCGCCCTGGGCCGCTCCGCCGAGATCCTCCTCCGCGCGAACCTCCCCCTGAAGACCCCGAACGCCGCCCTCACCATGAGCGGCCCCTTCGGCATGGACGAGGACGCCCTCAACGAATGCGCCCGCCTCATAGCCGGGAACCCCCGCCTCACCCTCCGGGGCGTGCACGCCCACCTCGCCTCCGGCCTGGACGCCCCCACCATGCTCGACCTGGCCCACCGGATCGCCGAATGGGCGATTCCCTGGCTGAACACCCGTGGTGCAGAAGAACCCGAACTGAACGTGGGCGGCGGCATGGCCGTCGACTACGCCTCCCCCGAAGCCCTCTTCGACTGGCACGCCTACGGAACGGGCCTGGCCTCCATCCCCGCCAGGATCCGCATCGAACCCGGTCGCGCCATCACCGCTTATCACGGCTGGTACGTCACCGACGTCCTCGATGTGAAGACGATCCGGGGCGAGACCTACGTCATCCTCCGCGGCGGCACCCACCACCTAAGAACCCCGGTCACGAAAGGCCACGACCAGCCCTTCGAAGTCCTCACCGCAACCGGCTCGGAGAGCCCGGCCACACTCGTAGGTCAGTTGTGCACCCCGAAAGACGTCTTCGCCCGCGATGTCCTCGTCCCGCCCCTGACCCCAGGCGACGTCGTCGCGTTCACCATGGCCGGCGCCTACGCCTGGAACATCTCCCACCACGACTTCCTGATGCACCCGAAACCGGCCTTCCACTACCTGCGCTGACAGCCGGGACGGAGATGTAGAGCCTGCCCGCCGCTCTGGACGCCGGCGCCGGTCTCCCCGGCCGGCGACAGCGCGGCGACGGTCTCGCCCCCCTGTGAGCCCAGGTCAGGGACGAGGGGCGGCGTGCCAACGCCAAGAGGTCTGGAGGGGCCTGCCCGGCAGGGACGTACGGCCCGTCGCCCACAGGAGGGCCGGCCAGGGCTCCGTGCCGTCCGGGGTGCCGGGGAACAGGCGGTGCAGGGCGCGGGAGCACAGGGCGGCGGACGGTTCCCAGGGGATGTCCAGACCTTCCGCCAGGTCGTGGGTGTGGACGAGGGTTTCCACGATGCCCATCGCGGCGAAGCCCTCGGGGTTCGATACGCCCCAGGGATGGTGCGCGCGGACTTCCGGGGAGGCCGTGCGGACCATGGCGACCAGGAGGCCGCCGCACGCGTCGAGTACCTGTAGCAGGCCCGCGGGGCCGGCGTCGGGGTCCGCGTGGACGGCGTTCTGGGGGCCGCCGGCGCGGCGGCTCCACCGCGGGAAGGGCACCCTGCCGTTGAGCGGGGGCTCCTTCGGGGCCAGCCGCGTAGCGTAGGAGAAGAAGGCGTTGGCCAGATGCTCAACGGTCTCCCAGCAGGTCCACTCCAGCGAGCCGGCCTTCTCCTCCCACGCCTCCGGCGGCACCTCGCGCAGGACGGCGATGGCGAGCTGGACGGTCCGGTCGAGGTCGTCCGCGGTGACGGGATCCACTGGTCGAGGCATCCCCCGACCGTACCGATCTCCCGGGCCCGCCGAACGGTCAGGTCCTCAACCGGGGATCGGGGCGGCGGTTCCGCTCACCTTGATTCCGCTGCCGTCCCCCGCCGGCACGTCGACGAGCAGCCGGCTGGGCCGGCCCATGTCCGCGCCCTGGTGGATCGTGATCCGGGCCGGGGGCCGGACGAGTTCCAGCGCCCGCAGGTACCCGCCGAAGGCGGCCGCGGCGGCGCCGGTGGCCGGGTCCTCGACGACCCCGCCCGGCGGGAACGGGTCGCGGGCGTGGAAGACGGTCGCCGACTCCCGCCAGACCAGGTGGACGGTCGTCCAGCCGCGGCGTGCCATCAGGCCGCCGAGCGCCCCCTGGTCGTAGTCGAGGTCGGCGAGCCGCGCGCGGGAGGACGCCGCGAGGACGAGGTGGTCGTTGCCCGCGTTGGCGATGCGCGGCGCGAGCAGCGGATCGAGTTCCGCGGCGTTCCAGCGCAGCGCCTTCAGGGCCGAGGCGAGATCGGCCTCGCCGACGTCGCGGACGGCCGGGGCGACGCTCGTGAGGGTGGCGAGGATGCGGCCGTCCACCGGCCGTGTCTCGACGCCGACCTCCCCGGCGGAGGTGTTGAGCCGGAGACGTCCGGTGCCCTGCCGCTCCGCCAGCGCGACGGCGGTGGCGATCGTCGCGTGCCCGCAGAAGGCGACCTCGGCCAGGGGGCTGAAGTATCTGATCGTGAAGCGGCGCTCGTCCGCGCCTCCGTCGTCCATCAGGAAGGCGGTCTCGGAGAATCCGATCTCGGCGGCGATCTCCTGCATCCGCGTGGCGTCCATCCCCCGTGCGTCAAGAACGACACCGGCCGGGTTGCCGCCCTCGCCGTTCACGTCGAAGGCGGTGTAACGCAGGGCGGCGGAACGCTCGCCTGTTCTTGCCGGGCTGCTCATGCCGGAAGTCTGCAGCCCCGCCTAGTATCGCGTCCAACGATGAATTGTGATGGAGCACATCGGAGTCGTCGATGGACACGCGCCTGCTCGGCAGCTTTCTGACCGTCCTCCGCGTCGGCGGGATCACCGCCGCGGCGGCGGAACTCGGCTTCGTGCAGTCCACGGTCACCGCGCACATCCAGGCGCTGGAACGCCAGGTGGGAACGCCGCTGCTCGACCGGCGTCCCGGTGGCGTCTCCCCCACCCGCGCCGGCGCGCTGCTGGCCGAGCATGCCCGGCAGATCCTCGACCTGGAGAAACGGATGCTCACCGAGCTCACCGCCGCGGCCACCGAGCCGGCCGGCCCGATACGGCTGTGGGCCCCGGAGTCCGTGTGCGCCTACTGGCTGGCACCCGTCCTGCCCGAGGTGCGGGCGAAGCTCCCGGACGTCAGCCTGTCGCTGTTCCCCTCCGACACGCGGACGGCGCTGACCGCGCTCGCCGACCGCCGCGCCGACCTGGCCCTGATCCTCGAACCCTCGCCGAGCCCGCCCGATGTGGACCTGGTGGACCTCGGGGCCCAGCCGCTGTCCCTCGTCGCGGCGGCCGCCACCGGCCTTCCCCGGCACCGCCCTCTCACGCCGGCGGAGCTGGCCTCGGCGGGTGTCCTCCTGCTGGAGGAGGGCTGCTCCTACAGCGACGAACTCGCGGCCCTGGTGGCGTCCAGCGACCCCACGACGACGCCGCCCCGCTTCGGCGGCATCGAGACGGCGAAGCGATGCGCCGAGGCCGGGCTCGGTGTGGCCCTGCTGCCGGCGGTCGCGGTCGCCGGCGAACTCGCCGACGGGCGGCTGGCCGAGTTGCGGCCACCGGGCGGGCTGTCCCGGCAGCACCTGTGGCTCGCCGAACCCGCGGCCGGATGGCGCTCCCCCGCCGTCCGGGCCGTCCACGGCATCCTGACCGCGGCGCTTCCGCGCACACCCTGACGACAGCTCTACATATCCTCTGAAGTGCCGGGTATGCCCGCCGGGCAGCTCATGGACGGGCCGCAAAGGAAGGGTTCAGTGGTGCTCGATCGGATGCGTTCGGTCGCGGGACTCGGAGTCAGAGCGACCCGCGCCGTGCGGGACGCGGGCGTCCTGCGGCCCATCCGCCCCGACCGGGCGGCCCGGCTCGTCTTCTCCTACGCGCGGTTCGGGCCGGTGCCCGCGACGCTCGGCGCGATGGCCGCACTGCGGTTCCCCTGCCGGACGGCGCTGATCGACGAGCGCGGGACGCTCACCTGCGCGGAGCTCGAGGAGCACGCGGCGTCGCTGGCCACCGCCCTCAGAAGCCGGATGGGGGACGGACGCGTCGGCGTCCTGTGCCGCAACCATCGCGGGTTCGTGGAGACGGTTCTCGCGGCGTCCCGCCTGGGCAACGACATCGTGCTGCTCAACACCGACTTCTCCGCCACCCAGCTGGGCCAGGTGGCGGAACGCGAGGGAATCGAGCTGCTCGTCCACGATCAGGAGTTCACCGCCACCGTGGACGGGTCCGGCTTCGCCGGGCGGCGCCTCCTGGCCTGGGCCGGCACCGGGGCGGACACGATCGACTCGCTGATCGGCGGCACCGAGCCCGAGCCGATCGTCCCGGGCCGCACCGGCAACGTGATCGTGATGACGTCCGGGACCACCGGCACGCCGAAGGGCGCCCGGCACGACATGTCGCTGTCGGCGCTGGTGCCCGTCGCGCTCACCCATCTCATGCGCGTCCCCCTCCGGTCGGGCGCGCCGATCGTGATCGCACCGCCGCTGTTCCACATCCTGGGCCTCGCCTACACGGCGGTGGGGCTCGCGATGGGCATGCCGCTCGTGCTGCCCCGCAGGTTCGATGCGCGGGAGATCCTGCGGACCATCGCCGACCACGAGGCGGAGGCGCTGGTCGCCGTGCCGGTGATGCTCCAGCGCATCCTGGCCGTGGACGACCGGCCGCGGACCCCGGCCCTCCGCGTGGTGGTGTCCGGCGGTTCGGTGCTCCACCCCCACCTGTCGGAGGCGTTCATGGACGCGTTCGGCGACGTCCTCGTCAACGTGTACGGCGCGACCGAGACGGGCTGGGCCACGATCGCCACACCGCAGGACCTGCGGAACGCGCCCGGCACCGCCGGGAGGCCGTCGTACCGGCTGACCGTCAAGGTCCTCGGCGAGGACGGACGGGAACTGCCGCCCGGCGAGACCGGGGAGATCTACACCGGCGGCGGCCTGCGGTTCGCCGGCTACACCGGGGGCGGCGGCAAGCACGTCCTGCGCGGCCTGACCGGCACCGGCGACCTCGGCCACTTCGACGCGGCGGGGCGGCTGTTCATCGACGGCCGCGCCGACGACATGATCGTGTCCGGCGGGGAGAACGTGTTCCCCGGCGAGGTCGAGGACCTGCTCGGCGGCCACCCGGACGTCGCGGAGGTGTCGGTGACCGGCGTGGACGACGAGCAGTTCGGCCGGCGGCTCGCCGCCCGCGTCGTGCGGAAGGCCGGATCGGCGGTCACCGAGGACGACCTCAGGGAGTACGTGCGCGGGCACCTCGCCCGGTACAAGGTGCCGCGCGACGTGCGGTTCGTCCGGGAGCTGCCGCGCACCGGCACCGGCAAGGTCAGGACCGGGGCGCCGCCGGACTGAGGGCGGCGCCCGGGCCCAAGGCCGCACGGTCCCGGACGCGCCCGGTCACACGCTCACGCCGCACCCCGGTTCCTGGCGGCGATGCAGATGCGGGCGAGGTCGTCGAGGGCGCCCGCGCGGCGCTCGTCCAACGTGCGGTGATCGCCCGGGGCGGCCTCCGCGAGGGTGTCGATGACCAGGGAGAACACCGGCCATTCGGCGGGGCCGATGGCGCCCTGGAAGTCGACGCCGTCCGCGAGGTCGTCGAGGTCGAGGTTGCGGGCGAAGGTCGCGAGGGCGGCCTCGGCCGCGGCGACGCCGATGCGCATCGCCAGCGCGGCGGGCTCACGATCGAGGGACCGCACGGTGTTGGAACCCATGTTCGACAACATAGAACATATGAGCGATCCGCGCCGAACATACGGTCGAAAAGTTATCCGACGATCGCCTGCGCGAACAGGTACGAATGCGTGAAGTGCAGGGCGCCGTCGACCCTGCTCGGGCGCATGCCGGTCGCCGGGCCGCCCGCCAGTTCGTCCTCCAGTTCCCGCCGGATCCGCGTGGCGTCCTCCGCCGGGGTGCGCGCGAACTCCAGCCACGGGTCGAGGGGGCGGACGTAGTCGAACCGCTCGGTGCGCTTCACCTCCGCGCCGGCCGCCGTGACGAAGTCCGCGATCTGCGCCTCGGTGAGCGCGGTGCCGTGCGAGGGGTCGCGGAGGCGCTCGATGCGGTCGGGGTCGCCCGCCAGGCCGTCCGGGCGGACCAGGTCGGCGATGATCAGCGCGGCACCGGGCCGGCTGACCCGGGCCATCTCCGTCACGACGGCGGCCGGGGCGGCGACCTGGTGCAGCGAGAACCGGGTGACGACCAGCGTGAACGACCGGTCCACGTACGGCAGCGCGGTGCCGTCGCCGCGGGTGAAGGTGATGTTCGTGATGCCCGCGTGGTCGGCGTCGCGTTTGCCTTCGGCGAGCATCGCGGGCGTGAGGTCGAGGGCCGTCACGTGCCGGACGCGGTGGGCGATCGCGCGGGACACGATGCCGGTGCCGGCCGCGACCTCCAGCACGACGTCCTCAAGGTCGAGTTCGGGGTCCATGAAGCGGACGAGCCGGTCCAGATGACGGGTGAACGCGCCGTTCAGCCTCGGGTCGGCGAACCCCGCCGCCTGCTTGGAGAACTCCCGTACGACCTTCTCGTCATGCGTCACCGTCACGTCGCCTCCCTGGGATGGTTGCCCGGATCATCCCCCGAAAGCACGCACGGTGAACAGGGGGGAGTGAGGCTCATCACCCGTTTCAGGGACGAATCACACCGCCGGGACGCCGTCGAGCAGCGCGGCGAGCCCGTCGGCGTCCAGCAGGTCCGCCGGGCGGACGGTGACGTTGGCGCCGACATAGTGGAACGCCGCGCTGACCTTCGCGACGTCCACCCCGGCGAGTTGCGCCCACGCCAGCCGGTACGCGGCGAGCTGCACCGACGCGAACCGCGCCTCCTCCTCCGGCGGCGGCGAGCCGGTCTTCCAGTCGACGACCTCGTAGCCGTCCCGGGAGCGGAACACCGCGTCCATCCGGCCGCGGACCAGCCGGTCGCCGATGATGGTCTCGAACGGCACCTCGATGTCGAGCGGTTCGCGGGACGCCCACTGCGACTCCTCGAAGCGCGCCCGCAGCCGGGCGAGGTGCGCGTCGCCCGCGGCGCCCTCGTCGGCGGCGCCGGGCAGCTCGTCCGGGTCGATGAGGCGCTGCTGCCCCCAGCGGCTCTCCAGCCAGGCGTGGAACGCGGTGCCGCGCCGCGCGTAGGGGGCGGGCGGCCGCGGCATCGGGCGGCGGATCTGCCGGGCCAGCGCCGCCGGGTCACGCGCCAGCGACACCAGCGACGACACCGACAGGTGCGCGGGCAGCTCGACGAGCAGGCCGTCACCGGAACGGCCCCGGTCGCGTTCGGCGAGCAGCAGCTCGACGTCGCGCGCCCACGCGGTCATGCGGGCCCGGTCGGCGTCCGACAGCCCGGTGCGGCCGGGCCAGTGCCGGGTCCGCCCGGTCATCTCGTCCTCGACCATGCGGGCGGCCGCCACGACCGCCTCGTACCGTTCGCGGGCGGTGAGATCGCAACGGCCGCGCTCCCCGGGCGCGGCGGGCCACCGCGCCTCCTCGGGGTCGGCGAGCAGCGGGTTCTCGGTGCCCTCCTCGGGCGGGTCGGTCCACACGGCGACGGACCCGGCGCCCGCCAGGCAGACGGCCCGCACCTCCTCCAGGAACGGTGACGGGCCGAGCGGGCGCCCCGACGAACCCCACCAGTAGCCGGTCGTGATGAGCAGGCTGGACGCGCGGGTGACCGCGACGTACGCAAGGCGCCGCTCCTCCCGCAGGTCGCGCTCGGAGCACGCCCGGTCGAACGCGGCGAGGTCGTCCTTCTCCAGCCCGTTCAGCGGCGGCAGGTCGGCGCGGTCGCCGCGCAGCATGAACGGCAGGACGCGCGGGTTCGCCGTCCAGCGGGTGGCGTTCTGCGGCGGTGACGGGAAGATCGAGCCCTTGGCGGGGGCGCCGTTCTTCTGCGGCACGTACGACAGGCCCGGCACGACCACCACCGGCCATTCGAGGCCCTTGGAGGCGTGGACGGTGAGCAGCTTGACGCTGTTGGTCTCCCCGACCCGCCCGGCCTCCAGCCCGAACTCCTCGGCCTCGGCGGCCTTGAGGTAGGCGAGGAACGCGCCGAGCGTCGGGTCCTCGGCGTCGCCCGCGAACGTGGCGGCGGCGTCGATGAACGCGTCGAGGTCGGCGCGGGCGGTCACCGGGTCCAGGCCGGACCGCGCGGCGACCTCGATGTCGAGGCCGAGCGCCCGTTCGACCTCGGTGACCAGATCGGGCAGCGGCAGCCCGACCTGGCCGCGCAGGGCGCGCAGCTCGTCGCGGAGGCGGCGCAGCCGCCCGTGGCCCTCGGGCGAGTACGCCTCCGGGGAGCCGAGGTCGTCGAGCGCGTCGACGAGGCTGCCGGTCTCCTGGTTCAGCTCGCCGACGAGCTGCCGCAGCGGATCGCCCTCCGGCGGGGGCTCGTCCGGCACCGGTTCGGCGGAGCCCTCCGGCGGGGTGACGTCGCGCGCCGACTCCTGCGCCAGCGTGCGGGCCCGCCGCCCGAGCGCGACGAGATCGCGCGGCCCGAGCCGCCAGCGCGGGCCGGTCAGCAGCCGGGCGAGGGACGCGCCGGCGGTCGGGTCGTGCATGACCCGCAGCGTCGCGACGACGTCCTGCACCTCGGGGACGGTGAGGAGCCCGCCGAGCCCGACCACCTCGACGGGGATGCCGCGCGCCTCCAGCGCCCGCCGGATCAGCGGGAACTGCGACCGCTTCCGCGCGAGGACGGCGACGTCGGAGTACTGGAGCGGCTCGGGCTGCGGGCCGCCGTCCGGTGCCGTCTCCGGGTCGGCGGCCAGGAGCCCGGCGATGCGCGCGGCGATGCGGTCGGCCTCGTCCTCGACGGTGGAGAAGAGGGCGCATTCGACGCGCCCGCGCCCTTCGCGCCCCGCGCCCGGGATGAGGCGGGGCACGGCCTTCGTCTCGGCCCGCAACTCCTCCTGCACCCGGGCCGCCGCCTCCAGGATCAGCTCGCCGTTGCGGAACGAGCGGCTCAGCTGGACGACCGGCGCCGGCACCGGGCGCGCGCCCGCCGCCCCCGGCTGCGCCGGGAAGTCGTAGGCGAACCGCAGCAGGTTCCCGGCGCTCGCACCGCGCCACCCGTAGATCGACTGGCACGGGTCGCCGACCGCCGTCACCGGGTGCCCGCCCGCGAACAGCGATCGCAGCAGGACGAGCTGCGCCTGGCTGGTGTCCTGGTACTCGTCCAGCAGGACGACGGAGAACCGGGACCGCTCGATCATCCCGACCTCGGGATGCCCGTGGGCGATACGGGCGGCGAGGGCCATCTGGTCGCCGTGGTCGATGACCTCCCGGCCGGCCTTGGCCCGTCCGTACGCCTCGACCAGCGGCATGAGCTGCTCGCGGACGGCGTGCTTGGCGAGGATGTCGCGCTGCGCCTTGAGCGGCTTCTTCAGCGCGGCGAACCGTTCGTCCAGCCAGGCGCCGACCTTGCGGATGTCGTCACCGGTCCGCAGATGCTCGGCCAGGTCGCCGGCCAGCTCCATGACGGCCTTGGTGACGGTGTCGGGCTGCCAGTCGATGCGGTCCATGGGCCCGTTGTAGGTGTCGACCACCCGCGAGCAGATCTGCCAGGCGACGGCCGGTGAGATCAGCCGCATGGTCGGTTCGAGCGCCTCGCGCAGGGCGTGGTCACCGAACAGCCGCGCCGCGTACGAGTGGTACGTCGACACCATCGGCTCGCCGTCGAACAGGGCCTCGCCGCCGAGCCGCTCAAGCTCGCTCGCCGGCAGGACCTCGCGCAGGCGGTCGAGCCGTTTGCGGACCCGCACACCGAGCTCGGCGGCGGCCTTGCGGGTGAACGTCAGCCCGAGCACCCGTTCCGGCCGGACGAAGCCGTTCGCGACCAGCCACACGACCCGCGCGGCCATCGTCTCGCTCTTGCCGGACCCGGCGCCCGCGATCACCGCCATCGGCGCCATCGGCGCCTCGATCACCCGGGCCTGCTCCTCGGTGGGCTCGGGGATCTCCAGCAGCCGGGCCAGCTCTCCCGGCGTGATCACCTCGCTCCCCCCGAGCTACTCGCCGACCTGACCGCCCTCGTCATGGACGGGACAGCAGGAGCGTACGGGACAGGTGCGACACTTGTCGTTCGCCCGCGCCTGGAACACCTCGCTCGCCATGCCGGTCGCGACGATCTCGATGAGCTTCTTGGGCCATTCGGGGTCGGCGTCCTCGCCGGGCGGCGGCTGCTCCTGCTCCCGCGCCCGCGCCGCGAACGCGGCCTTGCCGACCTGGATGAGCTTGGCGCCGCCGGGCTCGATCAGCCCGTGCCGCTCGAACGCGCCGAGCATCACCGCGTACTGGTAGACCCCGAGCTGGGGATGCCGCGCCAGGTCGTCCTTCGGGACGGCCGTGGAGGAGGTCTTGATGTCGATGATGACCGCGCGGCCCTGGTCGTCGCGTTCGGCGCGGTCGATGCGGCCCTTGATGACGACGCGGCCGAGGTCGACCTTGAACGCCTCCTCCAGCGCGACGACCTCGTTGGGGTTGTCGCGGTGCCAGGCGAGGAACCTGTCGACCATCGCGGTGGCCTGCTCGCGCTGTTTCTCCGAGTACCAGGAGCTGCGGAACTCCAGGTCGTTCCAGATCTCGTCGAGCCGCCGCGCGACGTGGACCTCGTCGATCCCGTCGTCGGCGCCGGCCATCTCGGCGACCGCGTGGACGACCTTGCCCATCGTGCTGTACTCGTTGGGCCCGCCCTCCTGCGCGCCGACCGCCGAGGCGAGCAGCCAGCGCAGCCCGCAGGTGGTGAACGCCTCGACCTGGGACGGGGAGATCGTGATCTGCTCGTCCTCGGCGAACGCGGGCCCGGAGGCCGACAGCGCGGTGATGGCGTACCAGTTCTCCGGCCGCGCGCCGCGCACGCCCGCGCGCGCGAG
>NZ_BCQQ01000083.1 GCF_001552155.1 Actinomadura formosensis NBRC 14204
GCGCCGGCCGCGGCGTCGTCGAGGCGGCGCCGGCCGGCCGCGAGCCGTTTCGGCGGGACCAGGGACGACGGCGCGATCCAGCCGTCGGCGACGCGGCCGGCGAGGTCGATGCCGTGCGGCCCGGTGACGCCGAGCCAGATGCCGATCTGGTGCGCGGGCGCCGGGCCGGCCTGCGCGGCGACGAACCGGTAGTGCTCGCCCCGGTACCGCAGCCCGGCCTGGTCGCTCCAGTGCAGCCGGATGATCTGCACGGCCTCCGCAAGGGCGCGGCGGGCCGCCGTGCCGTCGAGCCGCGTGCCGCCGTACGCCTCGATGCCGTCCGGGGCGGCGCCCGCGCCGAGGCCGAGTTCGACACGGCCGCCGCTGAACCGGTCCATCGTCGCGATCGCCTTGGCGAGCGCGGCGGGCGGACGCAGCGGCAGGCACGCCACCGCCGGCAGGACCCGAATGCGGGACGTCACCGCCAGCACGGTCGCCAGCAGCGTCAGCGCGTCCGCGGTGTCGCGCCGGAACGGCTGGTCGCGAACGCCGAGAAGGTCGAGCCCGAACCGGTCCGCGTCCTGCGCGGCGCGGACCAGCGGCACGGACGCGTCCGGGGCGAGGCAGACACCGAACCGCAGCGGCCGGCGCGCCCGGTGCGGCGGCGTCACCGCGGGTGGGCCTTCGACCCCGTCCATCGGCGGTCAGCGCTCGCGGCCGGTGCCGGTTAGGCCGTTCAGGAATCCGCCCTCGGTCCGCGTCGAATGCGGGAACGAGCGGGACGTCCCGGCCTCGGCCGGCGACGTCGGCGCGGCGGCCGAGGCCGCCCTCCCGGCCCTGCCGGACTTGGCGCTCGCGCTCGTTCGGGACGACGCGGACGTACGGGCGGCGCTCGTCCGCGCCTTGGGCGCGGCCGGCTTCTTCGCCGTGCTCGACGGCCTTGCCTTGACCGTCTTGCCCGTCCGGGATGAGGCCGCCGGCTTCGACCGGCCCGACACCGGCTTCGACCGGCCCGACGCCGGCTTACGGGACGACGCCGGCTTACGGGACGACGAGGTGCCCCGCTTCGACGGCGCCCTCTTCTTCGACGGCGTGCTCTTCTTCGCCGCGCCGCCCGGCTTGGCCGCCGTGGTGATGGCCTTGGCCGCCGCGTCCATCACATGGATGGCGCTGGTCATCGCCTTGACGGCGTCGGACAACGCCTTGGTCGCGACCGACTTCAACTGCGTCGCGGCGGTCTTGGCCTGGCTCGCGGCTCTCGTGACGTGGGTCGCGGCGGCCGACGGCGCCCGGCCGGCCGCCGCCGGCGTGCGCTTGACCACCGGCTTCTTGGTCGTGGTGGACTTGGTCGCTGATGTGCTCTTCGCACGACCGGCCGTCCTGCGGCTCGACGTCGTACGCGATGCGGTCCTGGTAGGCACTGATCTCCCCCCCGTGTTGATCAGTTACGGGGAGGTCTATTCCACGCTTTGTGACTCTCTACACACGCTGCGTCATATCGACCTAGATCCCCACGGGGTGCCAGACGGTCTTGGTCTCCAGGAAGGCGGTCATCCGCGTGGTTCCGGGCTCGTCCGTCCACTCCGTGTCCTGCGGGCGCAGGACGCGTTTCAGGTTCTCGGCGGCCTTCTCTTCGAGGTCCCGCACCTGGTCGTCCGGGACACCGGCGAGGTCGATGGCGTTGACGTCCATGTGGGTCGCGAGCCAGGGCGCGATCTCGGCGCGCCGCCCGGTGAGGACGTTGACGACCCCGCCCGGCAGATCGGACGTGGCCAGCACCTCGGCGAGCGTGATGGACGGCAGCGGCGCCGGCTCGGAGGCGACCACCACGACGGTGTTGCCGGACACGATCGCGGGCGCCACCACCGAGACCAGCCCGAGCAGCGGCGAGTCGGGCGCGACGACCGCGACGACGCCGGTCGGTTCCGGCGTGGAGAAGTTGAAGAACGGGCCGGACACCGGATTGGCGGCCCCGGCGACGGCGCTCAGCTTGTCGGCCCAGCCCGCGTACCAGACCCACCGGTCGACGGCCGCGTCCACCTCGGCGCCGGCCGCGTTCTTCGACGCGCCCGCCTGCCGCAGTTCGTCCACGAACTGGTCGCGGCGTCCCTCCAGCATCTCGGCGACGCGGTAGAGGATCTGGCCGCGGTTGTAGGCGGTGCGCCCGGACCAGCCGGGGAACGCCTTGCGTGCGGCGACGACGGCGTCGCGGGCGTCCTTGCGGGACGCCTGCGAGGCGTTGGCGGCGAAGCGGCCCTTGGCGTCGGTGACCACGTACGACCTGCCGGATTCGGATCGGGGGAACGCACCGCCGATGAACAGCTTGTAGGTCTTGCGGACGGCGAGACGGTCAGGCATTGAGGTAGGCCTCCAGTCCGTGGCGTCCGCCCTCGCGGCCGAACCCCGATTCCTTGTAGCCGCCGAACGGGGAGGCCGGGTCGAACTTGTTGAACGTGTTGGCCCACACCACCCCGGCGCGCAGCCGCTGCGCCGTCCAGAGGATCCGCGAGCCCTTCTCGGTCCAGATTCCGGCCGACAGCCCGTAGGGGGTGTTGTTGGCCTTGGTGACCGCCTCGTCCGGGGTGCGGAACGTCAGCACCGACAGGACCGGCCCGAAGATCTCCTCGCGTGCGATCCGGTGCGACTGGGCCACCCCGGTGAAGATCGTCGGCGCGAACCAGAAGCCCTGGGACGGCAGCTCGCAGGGCGGCGACCAGCGGTCCGCGCCCTCCCGCTCCCCGGCCTGCGACAGCTCCTCGATCCTGGCGAGCTGCGCGGCGGAGTTGATCGCGCCGATGTCGGTGTTCTTGTCGAGCGGGTCGCCGACCCGCAGCGTCGCCATCCGCGCCTTCAGCCGCTCCAGCACCTCGCCGGCGACCGACTCCTGCACGAGGAGCCGGGAGCCGGCGCAGCACACGTGGCCCTGGTTGAAGAAGATCCCGTTGACGATGCCCTCGACGGCCTGGTCGAGCGCCGCGTCCTCGTAGACGATGTTGGCGGCCTTCCCGCCGAGTTCCAGGGTGAGCTTCCTGCCCGTCCCGGCGAGGGTGCGGGCGATCTGCCGTCCGACCTCGGTGGACCCGGTGAAGGCGACCTTGTCGATCCCCTCGTGCGCGACAAGGGCCCGGCCCGTCTCACCGGCGCCGGTGACGATGTTGACGACGCCGGGCGGCAGTTCGGCCTGCCGGCAGATGTCGGCGAACAGCAGCGCGGTCAGCGGCGTGGTCTCCGCCGGCTTCAGCACGACGGTGTTGCCGCAGGCCAGCGCGGGCGCGATCTTCCAGGCCAGCATCAGCAGCGGGAAGTTCCACGGGATCACCTGGCCGGCCACCCCGACCGGCTTCGGGTCGGGCCCGAACCCGGCGTGGCCGAGCTTGTCGGCCCATCCGGCGTAGTAGAAGAACCAGGCGGCGACGAGCGGCACGTCCACGTCCCGCGACTCGCGGATCGGCTTGCCGTTGTCGATCGATTCCAGCACCGCCAGTTCCCGCGACCGCTCCTGGACCAGCCGGGCGATCCGGTACAGGTACTTGGCGCGCTCGCGGCCGGGCATCGGGCCCCACACCTTGTCGAACGCGGTGCGGGCGGCCCGCACGGCGCGGTCGACGTCCGACTCGTCCGCGCGGGCGATGTCGGCGAGGACGCTCTCGTCGGCCGGGTTGACGGACTTGAACGGCTCGCCGTGCCCCTCGGTGAACTCGCCGTTGACGAACAGCCCGTAGGAGGCGCGGATGTCGACGACCGCCCGCGACTCGGGCGCCGGCGCGTACTCGAAAACCATGATCAGTCCAGGGTGAAGTAGTCGGGTCCCGAGTACACGCCGGTGGCGAGCTTGCGGCGCTGCATCAGCAGATCGTTCAGCACGCTGGAGGCGCCCAGCCGGAACCACTCCGGGGTCAGCCAGTCCGGGCCGGCGGTCTCGTTCACCAGCACCAGGTACTTGATCGCGTCCTTGGTCGTCCGGATCCCGCCGGCGGGCTTGACCCCGACCTGGCGTCCCGTGGCCGCCCGGTAGTCGCGGACGGCCTCCAGCATCACCAGCGTGACCGGCAGGGTCGCCGCCGGCGACACCTTCCCCGTGGACGTCTTGATGAAGTCGGCGCCGGCCCGCATCGCCAGCCAGGACGCCCGCCGGACGTTGTCGTAGGTGGCGAGCTCGCCCGTCTCCAGGATCACCTTCAGGTGCGCGTCCCCGCAGGCGTCCTTGACCGCGACGATCTCGTCGAACACCTTCGCGTAGTCGCCGGCCAGGAACGCGCCCCGGTCGATCACCATGTCGATCTCGGCGGCGCCCGCCGCGACCGCCGCCCGGGTGTCGGCGAGCTTGGCCTCCATCGGCGCCCGCCCGGACGGGAACGCCGTCGCCACGCTCGCGACCCCGATGCCCGTCCCGTCGAGGGACCGGACGGCGACGTCCACCATGTCGGGGTACACGCACACCGCCGCGACCTTCGGCACGGACGCGTCCGCCGGATCGGGGTGGGCGGCCTTGGCGCACAGCGCCCGCACCTTTCCCGGGGTGTCCGCGCCCTCCAGGGTGGTCAGGTCCACCATCGAGATCGCCAGGTCGATCGCCGCGGCCTTCGCCGTCGTCTTGATCGACCGGGTGGCCAGCCGCGCGGCCCGCTCCTCGGCCCCCACCCGGTCCACGCCCGGCAGGCCGTGCAGGAAGGCACGCAGTTCGGCGGCGCTGTTCAGAGTCTCCGTTGACACTCCCCAAGCATCCCCGAACCACGCCCCCGGCACAAAACCGGACAACCAACGAAGCGGCGCCGTCGTCCCCGCTTCGGGCCGCTGCCGAGCGGGCCGGCCGGTCTGGAAGCCGCTGACCTGGGTCTTTCCCGGATGCATTGACAGGAAGTAGAGCCACACATCTAAAGTACTAGCATCCTAGATAAATGGAGGTGGCGGTGATCGAATTCCATCTGGACCCCGGATCGGGGGTGTCGCCGTACATGCAGCTCGTGCGGCAGGTGCGGCATGCGCTGCGGCTCGATCTGCTGCGGGTCGGGGATCAGCTGCCCACCGTCAAGGACGTGGTGGCGCAGCTCGCGATCAACCCGAACACCGTGCTCAAGGCGTACCGGGAACTGGAGCACGAGGGCCTCGTCGCGCCGCGGCCCGGGGTCGGAACGTTCGTGACGCGGACGCTGGCCGGGGAGTCGCTCGCGGCGCACGGGCCGCTGCGGCAGGAGCTGCGGCGCTGGCTCGCCAAGGCACGGCTCGCCGGGCTCGACGACGAGAGCATCGAGGCGCTGTTCATGACGACCTTTCGGGCCGCGAGTCAGGAGGACATAGCGTGAGCGCCGTCCTGCAGGCCGAAGGGCTGGGCAAGAAGTACGGGAAGCGGTGGGCGCTGTCCGGCTGCACCCTTGACATTCCGGAGGGGCGGATCGTCGGGCTCGTCGGGCCGAACGGGGCAGGGAAGACGACGCTGCTCAACCTGGCCGTGGGGCAGATCGAGCCGTCGGCCGGGAGCATCCGGGTGCTGGGCGGGTCTCCGGCGAGCGGACCGGAACAGCTGGCCAAGGTCGGGTACGTCGCGCAGGACACGCCGACGTACGCCGGGCTGAGCATCGCCGAGCATCTGAAGCTGGGTGCGCGGCTCAACCCGGGGTGGGACGGCGCTCTCGCCCGGGAGCGTATCGAGCGGCTCGGACTCGATCCCGCGCATCGGGCCGGGAAGCTGTCCGGCGGGCAGCGCGCTCAGCTCGCCCTGACCCTGGGCATCGCCAAGCGGCCCGAACTGCTGATCCTGGACGAGCCCGTGGCGGCCCTCGATCCGCTGGCCCGGCGGGAGTTCCTGCAGGGGCTCATGGAGGCCGCCGTCGAGAATTCGCTGAGCGTCGTCCTGTCGTCCCACCTGGTGTCCGACCTGGAGCGGATGTGCGACTACCTGATCGTGCTGGTGAAGTCGCGCGTCCAGGTGGCCGGAGACGTCGATGAGCTCCTGGCCGCGCACCATCGGCTGACCGGGCCGCGCAGGGACGCGGCGACGCTGCCGGCGGATCAGCACGTCGTGTCCGAGAGCCACACCGACCGGCAGAGCACCTTCATCGTCCGGACGGACGGCCCCATCCACGACCCCGCCTGGACGGTCGGGCGGATCGGGCTGGAAGACCTCGTCCTGGCCTACATGACCCCCGCCCCGACCCGTCCGACGCTGGAGGCGATCCGATGATCTGGCTGACACTCCGCCAGTTCCGTGTCCAGGCCGCGGTGGTGTTCGGCGGGCTCGCCGCCCTCGGCGCCGTCCTGGCGATCACCGGGCCGGGCATCTCGGACGGTTACCACAGCGGGCTGGCAGCCTGCGGCACCCGGGAGAACTGCTCGCAGTTCACCGCGCGGTTCTTCAACGACCACCGGAGCTACTTCGGCGCGCTGGCCGTCATCGTGATGTCCGTACCGGGGATCATCGGCGTCTTCTGGGGCGCGCCGCTCATCACCCGCGAGCTTGAGAGCGGCACGCACCGGCTCGTTTGGAACCAGAGCATCACGCGGACCCGCTGGCTCGCCGTCAAGCTCGGCGTCATCGGCCTGGCCGCCATGGCCGCCGCCGGGCTCGCCGTCCTCGCGGCGACCTGGTGGTCCGGCCCCCTGGACGAGGCCGCCCACGACCGGTTCCCGCGGATCACGCCGCTGATGTTCGACGCGCGCGGCATCACCCCGATCGGCTATGCGGCGTTCGCCTTCGCGCTCGGCGTCACCGTCGGTGTACTCGTCCGGCGTACGCTGCCGGCCATGGCGATCACCCTGGTCGTCTTCGTCGCCGTCCAGATCGCGATGCCGACGTGGATCCGCCCGCACCTCATCCCGCCCGAGACCGGGACCGTCCCGATCACGTCCGAGAACCATGGCGACATCCTGCTGAACGGCGACGCCTTCTCCGTACAGGTCAGGGGGGTACCTGGGGCTTGGACGCTCTCCGCCGAAACGGTCGACGCGTCCGGCCGCACGGTCGGCGATATGCCCACCTCCCTGGCGGCGGGGCCCTGCGCCCCACCGCCCCCGTCGGCGGACGGCGGACCCCCCATGGGCCCGGCCCAAGCCTGCTTCGACGCGATCGCCGAGCTCGGCTATCGAGGGAAGGTGGTCTACCAGCCCGGCGATCACTTCTGGCCATTGCAGTGGGCGGAGACCGGGCTGTTCACCGCCCTCTCGCTGGGCCTCGCGGGCTTCTGCTTCTTCTGGACGCGCCGCCGCCTCTCCTAGCGGCCGCTCACCGGCATCGGCGTAGTTCTCAGGAGTGGAGGGTCAGCGTGCGCTGGATCCGCTCGGCGGTCGCGCGCATCTGGGACGCCGCCCGCTCGATCTTGGGCAGCTTGCCCGGACGGCAGGAGACGGCGAGCGCGCCGCGGACCGAACCCGTCGCGTCCGTCACCGGGACGGCCGCGCACCCCGTGCCCAGCGCGTACTCCTCGCGGTCCAGCAGCAGCCCGGTGGACGAGCTGAGCGAGCGCATCAGCCGTCCGGGCTCGGTGATGGTGTGCGGGGTCAGGTCGACGAGCGGATGCCGGGACAGGTAGTCGCGGCGCCGCTCGTCGTCGAACTGGCTCAGCACGCACTTGCCCATCGCGGTGGCGTGCGCGGCGTCCTCGAAACCGACCCACAGGTCGACGCGCGGGGCGCGCGGGCCGTCGGCGATGTCGATGAGGCGGATCTCGTCATCCACATGCATCCCGAAATAGGCGGCGGCGCCCAGTTCGTCCCGCAGGGCGACCAGGGCGGGCCGGAGCCGGGCGAGCAACTGCTGCGTGCGGCTCCGCCCGTGCAGGGATTCGACCCGCTCGCCGAGCACCCAGAACCCGTCCGGCAGTCGGGTCGCGTAGCCCTCGTGGGCGAGGGTGCGCAGCAGGTGGTACGTGGTGGCGAGCGGCAGCCGCGCCTCGCGGGCGAGCTGCTTGGCCGGCGCCCCGCTCGAATGCGACGCCACCGCCTCCATCAGACGCAGAGCACGCTGCACCGAGGCGATGAGAGTGGGTTTTCGTGTCTCACCCATGACGGACGGTGAACCCCTCTGGCCTGATCCGGTCAGGCCGTCGGTGACGGTCCCGCCCATTGGAACATCTTCGCAGTCCGGACGTGCGGGGTTTCCCGATCCAGCCATGGGAAATGCGATCGGCATGAGCCAGCGAACCCAAGCCCACGTCGACGAGCGGACGGCCAGAAAGGTCGCCGAAGAGGCACGCGAGACCGAATGGCGGCTGCCGAGCTTCGGTAAACAACTTTTCCTCGGCGACTTCCGCCTCGATCTCATCCATCCGCATCCGCGCCCGGCCGGGGAGCAGCGGCGCAAGGGCGAGGAGTTCCTCGCCCGGCTGACCGAGTTCTGCGCCACCCGGATCGACGCGGCGCTCATCGAGCGGGAGTCGCGCATCCCGGACGACGTCGTCACGGGCCTGCGGGACCTCGGCGCGCTCGGCATGAAGATCCCGGAGAAGTACGGCGGGCTCGGGCTCAGCCAGCTCTACTACGGCCGGGCGCTGATGGTCGTCGGATCGGTCAGCCCGGCGCTCGGCGCGCTGCTGTCGGCGCACCAGTCCATCGGCGTCCCGCAGCCGATCAAGCTGTTCGGCACGCGGGAGCAGCAGGACGAGTGGCTGCCGCGCTGCGCCAGGCAGATCAGCGCGTTCCTGCTCACCGAGCCCGACGTCGGCTCCGACCCGGCCCGGCTGCGCGCCACCGCCGCCCCGGACGGCGACGACTACGTCCTCAACGGCGTCAAGCTGTGGACGACGAACGGCGTCATCGCCGATCTCGTCGTCGTGATGGCGCGCGTCCCGAAGTCCGACGGGCACCGCGGCGGCATCTCCGCGTTCGTCGTGGACATGAACACGCCGGGCATCACGGTCGAGAACCGCAACGCGTTCATGGGGCTGCGCGGCATCGAGAACGGCGTGACCCGGTTCCACGATGTCCGCGTCCCGAAGGCCAACCTGATCGGTAAGGAGGGCGCGGGCCTGAAGATCGCGCTCACCACGCTGAACACCGGGCGGCTGTCGCTGCCCGCGATGTGCGCGGCGAGCGGCAAGTGGGCCACCAGGATCGCGCGGGAGTGGTCGAAGGAGCGGGTGCAGTGGGGGCGGCCGGTCGGCGAGCACGAGGCCGTGTCCCGCAAGATCGCGTTCATCGCGGCGACGGCGTACGCGATGGAGGCGATGCTCGACCTGTCGGGCCAGCTCGCGGACGACGAACGGGGCGACATCCGGATCGAGGCGGCGCTCGCGAAGCTGTGGTCGTCGGAGATGGCCTACCGGGCCGCGGACGAGCTGGTCCAGCTGCGCGGCGGACGCGGCTACGAGACCGCCGAGTCCCTCGCGGCGCGCGGCGAGCGGGGCGTGCCCGCCGAGCAGTTGCTCCGCGACCTGCGCATCAACCGGATCTTCGAGGGCTCCACCGAGATCATGCATCTGCTGATCGCCCGCGAGGCGGTGGACGCGCACCTGTCGGTGGCCGGTGACATCATCGACCCGGACGCCTCCACCGGGCAGAAGGCGCGAGCGGCGGCGAAGGCGGGCGGGTTCTACGCGCGCTGGCTGCCGACGCTGGTCACCGGCGCCGGGCAGCGCCCGAACTCCTACGCCGAGTTCGGGCCGCTCGCCCACCATCTGCGGTATGTCGAGCGGGCGTCCCGCAAGCTGGCCCGGTCGATCTTCTACGCGGCGGGACGCTGGCAGGGCGGTCTTGAGCACCGGCAGGGGTTCCTCGGCCGGATGGTCGACATCGGCGCCGAACTGTTCGCGATGAGCGCGGTGTGCGTCCGCGCCCACGCCGACTCCTCGGCGCAGGGCGCGCTGTCGGGCACCGCAGGGACGCCCGGCAGGTCGGCCCTGCGGCTCGCCGACGCGTTCTGCCGGCAGGCGCGCGTCCGCGTCGAGGAACTGTTCGACGGGCTGTGGCGCAACACCGACACGATGGACGTGAAGCTCGCGCGGGCCGTCCTCGCCGGTGACTTCGCGTGGGTGGAGGAGGGCGTCCTCGACCCGTCCATCCCCGGGCCGTGGATCGCGCCGTCCGAGCCGGGACCGAGCGAAAAGGAGTCCGTGCACCGCACCATCGACTGACCCCGCCACCCGCCGACCAGGCGACACGCCCGGCGGACGCCCGCCAATCGGTCACCGCGGGACGTCCGGCGTTCACGCATGGGTAGACTGTCCCGGCCTACGCGCCAGAGATCAGCCCCGTCCCCGAGCGGGCCAGGCCTTCGATCCGGCGAACGTGAAGCCGAACGCCAACGCACCCCAGCGAGCGGGAAGTATGCAGTCACCTGGTCAGAAGAAGTCCATCGCAGGCACCCTCCTCAACCTCCTCGGCAGCGGCCCGAAGAAGGCCGCTCCGGCGACACCCGGCGAAGACGTCGTCCAGCCCGCCGCGGGGGAGGGCGCGCTGGAGAACCACCTAGGCGGGGATGAGGCCCGCAACTACCGCAAGTACGAGTACGAGACCGTCGCGCCGTACGTCGGCCGGTCGATGCTGGAGGTCGGCTCCGGCCTCGGGCACTTCTCCGAGCAGTTCGCCGGACGTCTCGACTACCTCGTCGTCAGCGACAACGACCCGTACTGCGTCGGCGAGCTGCGCAAGCGCCACGCCGGCAACGACGACGTCGAGGTCATCGACCTGGCCCTGCCGGCCGACATCGAGATCCGGCAGAAGGTCGACACCGTCGTGATGATGAACGTCCTGGAGCACATCAAGGACGACGTGCAGGCGCTGCGCGACCTCGCCTCCGTCACCGACAACGGCGGCCGCATCGTGATCTGGGTGCCCGGCTACATGCAGCTGTACGGCGACTTCGACCGCAAGGTCGGGCATGTCACCCGGTACACCCCGGCGACGCTGGAGAAGACGGTGCGCGAGGCCGGGCTCGTCCCCGAGGTGCTCAAGCCGATCAACTTCCTCGGCGGCATCGCCTGGTGGTTCGCGGTCCGCCGCGGCGGCGCCGGGTATCCCGACCCGCGGCTCGTCAAGATCTACGACCGGACGGTCGTGCCGCTGACCCGCGGCATCGAGCGCCTCATCAGGCCGCCGTTCGGGCAGACGGTCTTCTGCGTCGCCCGCGTCCGGCGTTGACCGGACACGGGCAGCGCTCCCGGCGGTGACGGGTCACCGAGTCCGGCCCGTCACCGCCGCTTCGCGGACGCGAACAGCGCCAGCCGGTGCGCGGTCGCGGCGGCCTCGCCGCGGCTCGTCACGTCCAGCTTGCCGAGGATGTTCGACACGTGGACGCTGGCCGTCTTCACCGAGATGAACAGCGCCTCGGCGATGTCGCGGTTGCTGCGTCCCTCGGCGACCAGGCGGAGCACCTCGAACTCACGCGGGGTCAGGCCGAGCGGCGCGGAGGCGTCGCCGCGGCGCGGCGCGCGGGTGCGGCGCAGCAGGTCGGCGGCGTGTTCGGCGAGCGGCACGGCACCGAGCGCGTCCGCGGTGCCGGCGACGACGCGCAGATGCGCCGCCGCGCGCTCGTGGTCACCGCCGGTCAGCGCCGCCTCCGCGGCGCGGATCAGCGCCCGCGCCCGGTAGTAGGGGTTGCCGAGTTCGGTCCACGCGGCGGCGGCCTTCTCCCAGGCGTCGGGGTCGGGGGCGCCGTACACGCCGGTCAGCTTGGCCTCGTACGTCAGCCGGCACGCCCGCTGGAGGCGTCCGGAACTGCGCAGGGCGGCCACGCGCTCCTCGATCCGCCGCAGGTCGCCGGCGGCGGCCTCGCCCACCTCCGTGCAGGCCGTCACGGCGGTCATGAGCGCGGGCCACGCGTAGCGGGCATCGTCCGGCAGGCCGGCATGTTCCAGGACGGGCTGTAGCGCGTCCAGGGCGGCGTCGGGACGTCCCTCCTCCAGCGCGATGCTCATGTCCAGCCACAGCATGCTGAAGTAGTCCTGGGCCTTCAGCCACCGCATCTTGAGGTTCAGGATCTCCTGGGACGCGACGAGCCGCTCCCGCGCGGTCGCGAGGTCGCCGCGCGCCAGCGCGATCCAGCCGGACAGGACGAGCAGCGAGGTCCGGGTGGTGATCGCCGGGTCCTGCTCCATCGCGTGGTTCATCACGGCGAGGGCCTCGTCCCAGCGGCCGAGCGAGACCAGCGGTTCGGCCTGGTTGATGCTGAGGAACGTGCCCTGGGTGCGGGCGACCCCGTATTCGCGGGCCATCTCCTTGCCGCGTGCGGCGACGGCGGCGGCCTCCTCGTGCCGTCCGGCGCCCTCCAGGAAATGCGACTTGATCACGTGGTAGCGGAGCAGCACCCGGTGGCTGCCGGTGCGGTCGGCGGTCGCCTCGGCCTCGGCGAGGGCGTCGTCGTCCTCGTAGTCGATGTCGGTGCAGAACATCGTGATGAGCGCCTCGGCCTCGGCGACGTCGTCCCCGAGCTTGCGCGCGATGGCCAGGGATTCCGCCGCCGCCCTGCGGGCCCCGTCGATGTCGGTGGTGATGCGCACATAGCTGGCCAGCGCCGACAGCGCCCGCGCGCGCAGCACGGTCGGCGGCTCGACGGGCAGGGCCCGCACCGCGGCGCGCAGATCCTCGACGAAGCCGGGCCGCGCCATCCGGTACCGCATCCGGCCGCGCAGTTCCAGCAGTCTCGCCCAGCGTTCGGTGTCGCGCTCGCCGTCCGCAGCCTCGACCTCCTTGAGCGCGGCGGTGACGAGCTTGATGCCGCGGTCGAACTCGCCGGCCAGATCGGCGGCGTTCGCCGCGTCCTCGAGCACCTTGACGTAGTCGGCGCCGATGCGCTCGACCGCGTCCGGGACCCGGTCCCACAGTTGCAGGACGCGTTCGAGCATCGCCAGGCATTCGGCATAGGCGAGCGCCTTGCGGGCCTCACCGGCGGCACGCCAGGACGAGACCAGGGCCCACGTGCTGTTGTGGGCCTGCTTCCAGTGGTAGCTCAGCTCCACCCACAGCCGCCCGGCGGGAACGAGCGAAGGGTCCTTCTCCAGGGTTTCGGCATAGCGCGTGTGGAGCCGCGTGTGCTCGCCCGGCAGCAGGTCGTCGTGGACGGCCTCGCGGATCAGCGCGTGCCGGAACGCGTACCCGTCGCCGTCCACGACCAGGACGTTCGCGGCGACGGCGGGCCGCAGGACGCGGGTCAGCGCGGCGTCGTCCAGCCCGGACACGGCGGCGAGCAGCACGTGCTCGATCCGGGTACTGCCGCCGCTGGCGTCCCGCAGGACGTCCTGCGTCTCCTCGGGCAACCGCTGGACACCGACGAGCAGCAGGTCGCGCAGCGACTCGGGCAGCTCGCACGCCAGCCCGCCGTCTTCGTCGAGCAGCGCCTCGATGAACAGCGGGTTGCCCTCGCTGCGCGCCTCGACCCGCTCCACCAGGCCGGGCGGCGGGGTGTGCCCGAGCAGTTGGGTGACCAGCGCGGACACACCGGCGCGGGTCAGCTTGCCGAGCTCCAGCCGGCGGACGCGGTCGAGCCGGTCCAGCCCGGTGAGCAGCCGGCGCAGCGGGTGGGCCCGGTGCAGCTCGTCCGTCCGGTACGTCATGGCGATCAGCACGGGGGCGGTGCCGAGGTTGCGGATCAGGAAGTCGAGCAGGTCGCGGGTGGACCGGTCGGCCCAGTGGGCGTCCTCGATGACCAGCACGACCGGGCCCTGCTCGGCGAGCCGCTCCAGCAGCGTCAGCACGACCTCGAACAGCCGGGCGCGCTCCTCCCCGGACGCGGCGTCGGACTCCGGCTCCCCGAACTCGGGCAGCAGCCGGGCGAGGCCGCAGGTGTCGCCGCGCGGGACGAGCCCGGCGACGCCCTCGATGCCGATCTCGCGGACGAGCTCGCGCAGCACGGTCGTGAACGGCGCGAACGGCAGACCGTCGGAGCCGAGCTCCAGGCACCCCCCGACGAGGACCCTCGCCTCCACCGTCCCGGCGAACTCGCTCATGAGCCGGGTCTTGCCGACCCCTGCGTCCCCGCCGACGAGCACGGCCCCGGGTGCGGCGGCAAGGGCGTCCCGCAATTCCCCCAGCTCCGCCACCCTGCCGACCAGAACGGGACTCATCACACGCGCATTCACGTCACAAGCATGCCAAACCCCCCGAACATCCCCCGCAAAATTCCGGTCCGTGAGACACCGGGTGTTCATCACATGGGCCCGCGGGCGGCTCCACCGCCGCCACCTTGAGAGGGCGGCCGGAGGGCGGTCGCCAGGCCCGCGCCGAGCATGACGGTGGCCGTGGTCCCCCGATGTACCACGGCCACCGTCATGTCAGACGTTCAGGCCCCCGCAAGAGTTCGCGGTTCGCACAGAAACCTCGTCCTACGACTTGATGGACGGCCGTCCGGCGATGAGATCGCTCAGCCGGTCCCCGAGCCGCTGCACCGGCCGCCGGTACCGGCGTTCGCGCACCAGGGCCCGCCGCTCCTTCCGCGAGCCGGGCCGGTAGCGGCGGCGGGCCCAGGGCGAGCCCGGCCGCGCCAGCCGGACGGCGCCGACCACCGCGACAATCCCGATGAACAGGCCGATGAGCCCCGTCCAGACCTTGCCTTTGAGAAGGGCGACCACGGCCACGCACAGGTCGAGCAGCAGGACGAGCACGATCGTCCACAACCCGTCCCCCGCCGCGTCGTCCACGCCCAATGGCCGCAGGCCCAGCAGCATCAGCCCGCACAGCGCGATCATGATGAAGACGACCTCGACCGACAACCGGCCCTGATCGCTCCAGTAGACGTCCTGGAGATGCAGCACGAGCGCGAACTCGTCCAGGACCAGGGCCGTCCCGACCCCGAACACGGCAGCGGTGGCGGCGGCCCACCCGGACGAACCGTCCTGCACCGCCAGCCCGCCCACACCGCCCACGCACATGAACACCATGCCGAACACCACGTGGTGGACGTGCTGCCCGCCGGGCGTGACGTTCCCCGGCCACCACCGCACCTGCCGCCGGATCATCCGCACGCTGAACCGGATGAACAGGAATCCGGCGATGAACGCCACGAAGAAACAGAACAGCCGGAGCCGCCCGGCGTCCGCGATCTCCCGCGTGAACCACTCCCCCACGGCGGCTCCCTTCCCCCGTCCGGGCAAAGTCCACCTCATGCCGGCGGGCGGAAGTGCGGCATCGCGGAGGTCGTCCGGCCGGCCTGGACACCGCCGTGAGCGATGCGCCGGCCCCTGTTCTCCAACGGTCTCAGCGGAGCATGGGGAGTTCCAGCCGGGGGCGCCTGCCGCTCACCAGGTAGGCCGAGTGGGCGCCGATCAGGGCCGTGCCGCTCCGGCCATGCCCGATCTGCTCGGTGGTGGCGCAGATGGCGTCGGGGACCGTCTCGTCCATTCCCGCCTCGACCAGGGACCGGCACAGGCGCGCGATCGCGGGCCCGTTCATCACCGGCTCGTACACCTCCAGGCGGCGCACCTGCCGGAACGGCTTGCCGGGCACCTGGTAGGGGCCTTCGACGACCGTCCGCACATGCTCGAAGTCGGCCCCGAAGGTGTCGGGCACCAGGTGCGGCAGCCCCGACTCCACCAGTTCCTCGGCGAGTTCCCGGCGCAGGCACTCGGTGGCGTCCTCCCGGTAGGCGCCGGTGGCGAACCACCGCTGGAACCCGGCCAGGGACGGCGCCGGCAGGAATCCCCGCAGATCAGACCGCATGTCGTCGGCGAGCGGGTCGGCGCGGTCGGCGCGGAACCCGAGCCCCTCCAGGATCCGCGCCGCGGGCGCGAAGCTCTTGTAGACGCCTCCCGGCGGGCTGAAGGACCCGGGACGGCTCGGCGAGTGCAGCAGCACATGGCGGTCGTCGTCCCTGATCCGTACCAACGCCGCGAACGAAACCCGGACCTCACGCCGACCGACCGCCATCTCGCTGCCCTCCCGCCCGCCATCCTCCGCCCACCCGCCGCGGAAGACTGTGCCCCCTGCATCAGAGTGCCCCGCGGATCACCGGCTCTGCGGGGTCAGCGGCCCTGGAAGTCGGGGGGACGGTTCTCCAGGAAGGCCGTGATGCCCTCCTTGGCGTCTTCGGTGGCGGTCAGCTCGACCAGTTCGCCCAGCAGGTGGGCCACCTGGTCGTCGAGGGGGCGGCCTTCGATCGCGAAGAAGGCGTCGCGGCCGCGGCGCAGGCCGACCGGGCTCTTGGACGCGATGACGCGGGCCAGTTCGTCCACCCGGGCGTCCAGGTCGGCGCGTGGGACGACCTCGGTGACCAGGCCCATGTCGCGGCCCTCGGCGGCGGTGATGCGGGCACCGGTGTAGTAGAGCTTGAAGGCCCGCTTGGGGGCGACGTTCCGGTTGATGATCGCCATGATCATCATGGGCCAGAGGCCGACGTTGACCTCGGGGGTGGCGAGCTTGACGTCGTCGGCGGCGATCACCAGGTCGCAGGCGGCGGCGAGGCCGAGGCCGCCGGCGACGGCATGGCCGGCGAGCCGGGCGATGATCGGTTTGCCGAGTTTCGGGAAGGCCGTGAACAGGCGGAACGGGGCGCTCTCGCGGATGGCGGAGGCGCTCGCGACCGAGCGTCCGTCCGCTTGGGCCCGGCCCAGGCCGCCGAGGTCGGCGCCGGCGCAGAACGCCCGGTCACCGGCGCCCGTGAGGACGATCACCCGCACGCCGGGGTCGGCCTTGGCCCGGTCGAACGCGTCGAGCAGTTCGTCCGTCATCCGGTCGCTGAGCGCGTTGCGGGCCTCGGGACGGTTCAGCGTGATCCGCGCGATCCGCTCGTCCACCGCGTAGATGATGGTCTCGTACATGCCTTCTTCCCGGGCGACGGCGGCTGCCCCCGGAGCGGAACTCCGGGGGCAGGACGTGAGGCGAGGTCGTCAGAGCCGCTCGATGATGGTGGCGTTGGCCTGGCCGCCGCCCTCGCACATGGTCTGCAGGCCGTAGCGGCCGCCGGTGCGCTCCAGCTCGTGGAGGAGCTTGGTCATCAGGACGCCGCCGGTCGCGCCGAGCGGGTGGCCGAGTGCGATCGCGCCGCCGTTGGGGTTGGTCTTCTCCAGGGACGCGCCGGTGTCGTGCGCCCACGCCAGCGGCACCGGGGCGAACGCCTCGTTGACCTCGAAGACGTCGATGTCGTCGATCTTCAATCCGGCCCTGCCGAGCGCCTTCTCGGTCGCCGGGATCGGGCCGGTCAGCATGTAGACCGGGTCCGAGCCGCACACCGCGAGGGTGTGGATGCGGGCGCGGGGGGTCAGGTTGTGCTGCTTCACGGCCTCCTCGGACGCGATGAGCAGCGCGGACGAGCCGACGGAGATCTGCGAGGCGACGGCCGCGGTGATGACGCCGTCCTCGCGGAGGGTCTTCAGGCCCGCCATCTTCTCCAGGGTGGTGTCGGGGCGGGCGCCCTCGTCCTTGGACAGGCCCGCGATGGGCGCGATCTCCCGGTCGAAGTAGCCGGCCTCGATGGCCTTGGCCGCGCGCCGGTGGCTCTCCAGCGCGAACTTCTCCAGGTCCTCGCGGGTGAAGCCCCACTTCTCGCACATCAGCTCGGCGCCGCGGAACTGGGAGATCTCCTGCATCCCGTACCGCTCGGCCCAGCCCTCGCCGAAGGGGAAGGGCATGCCCTTCTCCATGGCCATCGCGACGGACGAGCCCATCGGGACGATGGCCATCTGCTCGACGCCGGCCGCGACGACCAGGTCCTGGGTGCCGGACAGGACGCCCTGCGCGGCGAAGTGGATCGCCTGCTGGGACGATCCGCACTGCCGGTCGATGGTCACGCCGGGCACGGTGTCCGGCAGCCCCGCCGACAGCCATGCGGTGCGCGCGATGTCGAGGGACTGCGGGCCGACCTGCATGACACAGCCCATGATCACGTCTTCGACCGCGGAGGGGTCGACACCGGTGCGGTTGACGAGTTCCTTGAGCACGTGGGCCCCGAGGTCGGCCGGGTGGACGTCCTTCAGGGCGCCCTTCTTGGTACCGACAGGGGTACGGACCGCGCCAATGATGTACGCCTCGGCCACTACGCCTCCAAAGTATGGGGTTCCGTCCCGAAACCGAGTGAGATTCGGTTAGTCAGTATGAGATTACATCCATCATGACGCAACGCCATGTGAGCTGAGTCTCCGGGCGCGTTCCCCTGCCGAATCCCCCGCGCGGGGAGTTACCCGGGGCCGGACGAGATCACCCGGCCCCCGGGCGGAAGGGTCAGCGCAGAAGGTCCGAGGCGACCTTCGCGGCACCGATCCCGGCGGCGCCGCCGGCGATCCCCACGGCCCCCGCGGTCACCCACAGCGGCAGCCCCCTGCGGGTCTTCATGCCGCTCGCCACATCGAGCGCATCGACGGCGAGGCCGATCCGCGCCCACAGCCGGCGTCCGCCGTCATCGCTGAGCAGGTAGCCGGCGCCGAGCGCGACCTCCCGCGCGCCGAACATCCGGACCATGTAGTCGCGGCCGGCGTCGGCGGCGCCGAGGCCCATCAGCTTCGCGCTGAGCTTCGGCGCGGCGAGTGTCGCGAGGCCGAGGGCGATCCGCCCGCGCGCCAGGTTGGTCATCATCCCGTCGACCTTGTCACGGTCGTCTACTTCCGTTTCATCTGCCACAAAGGCGAGATTATCGGGCATCGCGCCGGTCCGAACCGGCAGGTAACCCGTTCCTTACACGTCTATCGTTCAAGAAGGCGCACTCCCCCCGAAGCTGAAGGTGGCCATGGAAGACATCCTCGCTCTTGTCGTCGTGTCACTCCTCGCCGCGTTCTGCGTGCGCTGGGCCGCGGTGCGGCTCCGGGTGCCCATGCCCACCCGGGCCGCGGTGATCACCGTGTTCGTGCTGGTCGTGTTCGCGATGTACGGCCAGCATCTGAAGGGGTGAGGCGGCGGCGAAATTCTCCCGGGGCGGGCGCGAACTTACTCCCCCGGCGGTGAGTCATAACTGTCGAAAACGGCTTCCACACCCCGCCCGGCAATGCCCGTCCAGGGAAGCCGGCCCGAGCCGAGGGAGTGCCCCAGTGCCGCATCCGGCGCCCGCCGTCCAGCGCAGCGGCGGCACGATCGCCCCGCATCTGAGACGCCTGCTGGAGTTCGTCGAACCCGGCCGCGACGACGTCTGCCTCGACGTCGCGCGCGGCCGCGGGCCGATGCCCGCCGCGCTCGCGCCCCGGGTCCGGCACATGACCGCGGTGGACGCGATGCCCGACCCGCCGGCGTCCACCGGCCGGTCCGGGCGGATGACCACCGTCGAGTTCGGCACGGGTCCGGTCCGCATCACCGGCGGCGACGCCCCGGACGGCGACCGGCCCCCGGCGTCGGCGACGCGCGAGGACCACCGGCCGCATCCGGTCGGCCCCGACCGCCCGACGATCAAGGCGGACGCCACCGCACTGCCCTACCGCGACAACACGTTCTCCCTCGTCACGGCCCGGTTCTCGCTCTACAACCTGGGCGATCCCGACCATGTGCTGCGCGAGCTGCTGCGCGTCTGCCGCCCGGACGGACGGGTGGTCATCGCCGATCTCGTCCGCGGCAACCTCGCCGGCCCGGAACGCGACCGGATCGAGCGGCTCCGCGACCCCGACCATCCGGGCACCCCGTCCATCGCCCGGCTCACCGAGTTGATCACTTCGGCGGGCGGCAGCATCCGCCGGCTGGACGTGTTCACCGTGGAACGCCCCGTGGAGCCGTGGCTCGCCGGCGCCTGCGACGACGCCGCGGCCGACCGCATCCGCGAAGCCCTCCTCGACGAGGTGGACGGCGGCCCCAAGACCGGCGCCAAGCCACGCGTCATCGGCGGTGAGCTCTGGTTCACCCAGTCATGGGCCCACGTCGCCGCCGAACCGATCTCCTAGGGGACGAGGACGGCGGCGCCCGTGAAGCGGTCTGCGGCGAGGTCGGCCAGCGCACGGTCTGCCTCGTCCAGCCCGTAGGCGTGTGTCGTGACGGCGACGTTCAGGCGCGCGGCCATCGTGAGGAACTCCTCGCCGTCCGCGCGGGTGTTCGCCGTCACCGACCGGACCTGCCGCTCCTGGAACAGGTGCCGCTGGTAGTCCAGGACCGGGACGTCGCTCAGATGGATGCCCGCGATCGCGCACGTCCCGCCGCGGTCGAGGCGTTCCAGCGCGGCGGCCACCAGTTCCCCCGCCGGGGCGAAGACGATCGCCGAGTCCAGGGGCGCGGGCGCGGCGTCGAAGGAGTCGCCCGCGAAGGACGCCCCCAGCTCGCGGGCCAGCTCGCGGGCGGCCGGGCTGCGGGTGTAGACGTGCACGTCGGCGCCCTCGGCGAGGGCGATCTGCGCGGCCAGGTGCGCCGAGCCGCCGAACCCCCAGATGCCGAGCCGCCCGCCCGGCGGCAGGGCGGCGCGGCGCAGCGCCCGGTAGCCGATGATGCCCGCGCACAGCAGCGGCGCGGCGCGCACGGCGTCCAGTTCGGGCGGCAGCGCGTAGGTGTAGGCGTCGACGCCCAGCGCGTATTCGGCGTAGCCGCCGTGCGCGTCCCAGCCGGTGTAGACCGAGGCCGGGCAGAGGTTCTCGGCGCCGCGGCGGCAGAACCGGCACGCGCCGCACGTCCCGCGCAGCCATGCCACACCGACCCGGTCGCCGGCGGCGCGCAGGCAGCCGGGGCCCGCCTCGACGACCTCGCCGACGATCTCGTGGCCGGGCGTCACCCCGGGCAGGTGGACGGGCAGGTCGCCTTCGGCGACGTGCAGGTCCGTCCGGCAGACACCGCACGCCAGCACCCGCACCAGCAGCTCGCCCGGACCGGGGGACGGCACCTCGCGATCGACGCGCCGCAGCGGCCCCGACGCGATCGGGGACGGCGTCTCGACCACCCAGGCGCGCATCACGGCGTCAGCGGCAACTCGAACCAGACGGCCTTGCCGTCGGACGTGGGCCGGGCACCCCACCGGGTGGCGAGCTGGTCGACCAGGTAGAGGCCGCGCCCACCCTCGTCGGTCTCGCCCGCGCTGCGGATGCGCGGCAGCCGCATGTCGGAGTCGAACACCTCGACCCACACCGCGTCGGCGCCACGCCGCAGCCGGAGCCGGAACTCCTTGATCTGCGGCTCGCGGCGGCCGAGGTCGACGCCGAGGTTCCAGTCGTCCTCGTGGAAGGTTCCGCCCTCGAACGGCTCGTCCTCCAGGCTCGCCCCGAAATCGGTGTTGAACTGGACGGGCGGCGGCGCGCCGAGCGGCTCACCGCCGCGTCCGGGCGGCCCCGCGGGGACCGGGACGGTCATCTCGCGGCGCGGCGCGGGCGTCGTGGTGGCGTGCAGGACGACGTTCGTGACGACCTCGGACACCAGCAGGCACGCCAGTTCGGCCTGCTCGTCCAGCATCCCCCAGCTCGCGAACGCGTCGGCGGCCATCCGCCGCGCCTCCGAGACCATGATCGGCTCGGCGGTGAACGTGCGCTCCTCGACGGCCAGTTCGTCGCCCGCGGTGCGGATCACCACGATCGCGACGTCGTCGTCGATCTCGCCGGGAACCGCGTCGTAGACGGCGTTCGCGATCGCTTCGACGTCGCCGCCCGCGGCCTTGGTGACGGCGGTGCGGAGCATCTCCCGCGCTTCCTCGCGGGAGTAGTGCTCGCCGTCCTCCTTGGGCCGCCGGTCGATGAGGCCGTCGGTGTAGAGGACGAGCGTGGAGCCCGGCTTCAGCTCGGTCCTCTCCTCGTTGTAGAGGATCTCGCCGCCCATCCCGGGGGCGCGCAGGCCGAGCATGCCGCCCTGGCTCTCGAACGGCAGCTCGCCGACCTCGCCGTCCACGATCAGCAGGGGCGGGTCGTGCCCGGCGTTGGCGAACTCCAGCACCCGCGACCACGCGTCGTACACGAAGTAGGTGCAGGACACGAGCGGCGGGCGGACGAGATCGTCGCTGTTCCAGCCGGACCGCATCCGCTCGGGGCGCGTCATCGTCCGGACCCACTCGTCCAGCTTGCGCAGTATGTCGGCGGGCGGCTTGTCGTCCTGCGCGAAGGCGCGCAGCGCGGCCCGCAACTGCCCCATCACGGCCGCGGCGCGGGCGCCGCGTCCCTCGACGTCGCCGATGACGAGGCCGACCCGGCCCGCCGACAGCGGGATCACGTCGTACCAGTCGCCGCCGACCTGCGTCTGGATGCCGTGCCCGTGCGCCTCCAGCGGGCGGGCCGGCTCGTACCGCCAGGCGATCTGCAGGCCGTCCAGCGGCGGCGGCCGGTCACCGGGCAGCAGGTGCTTCTGGAAGGCGAGCGCGGTGTTGCGCTCCTCCTCGAACAGCAGCGCGTTGTCGACGGCGAGCGCGACCCGGCCGGAGATCGCGCCGAGCAGGTCGCGGTCGAAGCCGTCGTAGTGCGGGTCGGGGCGGTCGGACAGTTTCGACAGCGCCAGGCTCATCACGCCGAGCAGCTCGCCGCGCACCAGCAGCGGCGCCGAGATCACCGAGGTGATGCCCATCGCGTCGCCGAGCCGCCGGGACGCCTCGCTCGGCGCGGCGAACCGGTGCCGGACCATGTCCTCGACGAGGACGGTGTCACGCCGCTCCATGGCCTTGGCGCTGAAGTGGCCGGGCGGGTAGGAGACGGGCGCGCCGACCTCCGCCCAGGTATCGGGCGGCGGCTCCCAGCCCCCCGCGTGCCGCGACACCCTGCGGTAGAGCCGGTCGCCGCTGAACAGGTCGATGAAGCAGTGGTCGGCGAACTGCGGGACGAGCGTGTCGGCGACCCGGCGGAGGGTGTCCTCCAGTTGCAGCGACCCGGCGAGCCGCTCGCCGATCCGCTCCAGCAGCCCGTAGCGCTCCCGCTCGCGCTGGTTGGAGCGGAGCGCCTCCCGCGCGAAGATCACCACGCCGTCGACCGCGCCGGACGGATGCCGCAGCGGCACCGCGTGCGCGCGCGTGTAGACGGTGGTGCCGTCCGCGCGCAGGTTGCAGAACGTGCCCTCCCAGACACCGCCCTTGAGCACGTGCCTGGCCAGCTCCGCCGCCTGCTCGTAGTCCTCCTCGGCGATGCCCAGGGAGAGGACCGACTGGCCGATGACCTCGCCGCCGCCGTACCCGAACAGCTGCCGCGCGAAGGAGTTGCCGTAGATGACGTTGCTGAAGCGGTCGCAGACGATGACCGCCATCTCCATCTGGTCGAGGACGGTCTCGGGCGGCAGGCGCGCCTCGTCAGGCGCTTCCCCCCAGTGGCTCATCTCCCCATCCCGATCCCGCTCACAGTCATCGTCACCGGCTCGGTGATCACCAGGCATCGCGGCACGGCTGCCGCGCGTACCCTCGTCGTATTGAACGACGAACCCGCCGCCGAGATACGCACGATCGGCACGCCGATAAGGAGATCTTCGGTATAGACCGTGAAGACCGGTGCCCGCACGCCGACCGTGTCAGCGCCTGCTGACGAAGACGTGTTCGGCGATGTCGCGTGGCAGCTCCGTCGCTGGTCCCTCGCCCTCGGCGTCACTGATCACCCGTACCCCGTCATCGGTCGCCCGGAGAATCACCTCTCGTCCCGGTTGTATCCCTATCTGCTTGAGTCTAAGCATCAGGTCGCTGTCGCTCTGCACCTGCTCACTGATCCGCTTGATCACCGCGCCGGCACCGGAGGGGCTCGCCACCGCGGTCATCGCCGACAGCGGCGCGGTGTCGTCTTCGTCGCCGTGCCCGCCGAGTTCGTCCAGGCCGGGGATCGGGTTGCCGTGCGGGCAGGCGGTCGGGTTGTCCAGCAGCGCGACGAGGCGGCGTTCGACGTCCTCCGACATGACGTGCTCCCACCGGCACGCCTCGATGTGGACGTCCTCCCAGGGCAGGCCGATGACGTTGACCAGCAGGCATTCGGCGAGCCGGTGCTTGCGCATGACCCGCGTGGCGAGGCCGCGACCGCTCTTGGTCAGTGTGAGGTGCCGATCGCCCTCGACCCGCAGCAGCCCGTCGCGCTCCATCCGCGCGACCGTCTGGCTCACCGTCGGGCCGCTCTGGGAAAGCCGCTCCGCGATGCGCGCGCGAAGGGGGATGATCCCCTCCTCTTCGAGCTCGAAAACCGTCCGGAGGTACATCTCCGTGGTATCGATAAGGCCGTGTGAGGTCACAGCTCCCTCCAGTCTTATGGGCAGGAGTCTACTTGCTCAGACCACACGTCGCCTGGCCCCGCGAATATCCCCCTGAAGCCGGGTACGGAGCAACACGAGATGAATGCGAAACCTTCCCGGGACGCGGAACCGTTCCTGCCCGAGACGCCCGAGGAGCGCGCCGACCTGGACGCGCTGCGCCACGCGGCGGCCGGCTGCCGCGGCTGCGGCCTCTATGAGAACGCCACCCAGACCGTCTTCGGCGAGGGCTCACCGGGCGGACGCGTCGTGCTCATCGGCGAGCAGCCCGGCGACCAGGAGGACCGCAAGGGTCACCCATTCGTCGGCCCCGCCGGACGCGTCCTCGACCAAGCGCTGGAGGAGGCCGGGATAGAGCGCGGCGACGTCTATGTCACCAACGCCGTGAAGCACTTCAAGTTCAAACGGCCGGCGGGCGGCAAGCGGCGCATCCACGAGACGCCGAACGCGGGCGAGATGCACGCGTGCCGCCCCTGGCTGCTCGCGGAGTTGCGGATTCTGGACCCGGACATCGTCGTCGCGCTGGGCGCCACGGCGGGCAAGTCGCTGCTCGGCGCGTCGTTCCGGGTGACGACGCAGCGCGGGCGCCTGCTGCCGCTGCCCGATCTGGAGACGCTCGGCACCCCCGCCGCCGCGCGGGAGATCGACGAGGCGCCGGAGCGGGCCGGGCCCCGGCTGCTGGCGACGATCCACCCGTCGGCCGTCCTGCGCGCCGAGGACCGCGACGCCATGTACGCGGGCCTGCTGGACGATCTGAAGGTCGCCGCCTCAGTTCTCCATTGACGCGGCCGCGGCCGGCCCGGATTCCGTGGCCTCCGATTCCGCGGGCACGGTCTCGGCGGTCCGGGTGTCGTAGCGGAGCAGGGCCGGGACGGCGAACCCGGCGATGACGACCAGCACCGCGCAGGCGAGACCGCCGCCCACCCACGACGCGGTGGCCCCGGCGACGCTCGCGGTGGCCCCGGCCCGGACGTCCCCCAGCCGCGGGCCGCCCGCGACGACGACGGTGAAGACGCCCTGGAGCCGTCCCCGCATCCGGTCGGGCGCGTACGTCTGGAGCATCGACTGGCGGAACACCGACGACACCAGGTCGGCCGCGCCGCCGACGGCGAGCAGCACCACCGCGAGCCACAGCGACCCGGACAGCCCGGCGGCCGCCACCGCCAGGCCCCACACCGCGATGGCCACGACCAGGGCGATCCCCTGGCGGTGCACCCGCCCGATCCAGCCGGACGACAGCCCGCCGAGGAACGCGCCGATCGCGATGGCGGCGAACAGGTAGCCGACGGCCCCCTCCCCGCCGAACCGGGTCTCGGCCACCTCGGGGAACAGGGCGCGCGGCATCGCGACCGCCATCGCGATGATGTCCACGACGAACGACATCAGCAGCGCGGGCTGCGTCCCCAGGTAGCGGAGCCCGTCGAAGACCGACCGCAGGCCGGGCGAACCGGTGGTGTCGCCGAGCGGCGGGATCGGGGGAAGCCGGAGCGCCGCGTACAGCACGACGGTGAACAGCACCGCGTCGAGCGCGTACGCCGCCGCGTAGTGCCAGTGGGCCAGCAGCACCCCGGCGAACAGCGGCCCCGCCAGCATCCCGAACGTGCTCGCGGTGAAGTTGAGGGTGTTGGCCGCCGGGACGAGCGGCCCGTCGACCAGCCGGGGAGTGATCGCGCCGCGGGTCGGCGAGGCCACCGCGAAACCCATGGCCTGGATCGCGACCACGCCCATGATCAGGGCGAGGCTCTCGATGCCGAGCAGCGCCTGGACGAGCAGCAGCAGCGTCGCCGCCCACATCACGCAGGACGAGAGGAACAGCAGCCTGCGCCGGTCCATGTGGTCGGCGACCGCGCCGCCCCACAGCCCGAACACGATCAGCGGGACGAGGTTGACGAAGCCGAGCACACCGACCCACAGCGACGACTTCGTCATCTCGTACACCTGGACCGGGACGGCCACCGAGGTGACCTGGAACCCGAGGAACGACACGCCCTGCCCCAGCCACAGCCGCCGGTACGCGGGGTAGGCGAGCGGTCGCGTGTCGATGGCGAGCCGCCGCAGCCTGCCACGTGCGGTTGTCACGGAGACAGTCTCTCCACCACCCACACGCCGCTACCCTCCGGACCCGCTTCGCGGCGGTACCGGATCCGGTCGTGCAGCCGGTCGCGGCGGCCCTGCCAGAACTCGATCGACTCGGGGACGACGCGGTACCCGCCCCAGAAGTCCGGCAGCGGGACGACGTCGGAGTCCTCGCCGTCCGGTACGCCCGGCGGCTGCCCGGCGGCCGGATCCGGCCAGCGCTCGGCCACCTCGGCGTAGCCGCGCTCCAGCGTCTCCCGGTCGGGGATGACTCCCGACTGGTGCTCGCTCGCCCACGCGCCGAGCCGCGACCCGTACGGGCGCGTCCGGAAGTAGGCGGCCGACTCGTCCCGCGACAGTTCCGCCACCGGGCCCGCGACGCGCACCTGCCGGTACATCGGATGCCAGGGGAACACGAGCGCCGCGCGAGGGTTCTCCGCGAGGTCACGCCCCTTGGGGGAGGTCAGGTTCGTGAAGAACCGGAACCCCTGCGGCCCGTACCCCTTCAACAGGACGAGCCGGGCACTCGGCACGCCGTCGCCGGACGCGGTGGCGAGCACCATCGCGTTCGGCTCGGCGAGCCCGGAGGCGTGCACGTCGGCGAACCAGGCGGCGAACAGCGCGAGCGGGTCGGCGGGGAGCGCCGACTCGGACAATTCGCCCCCCTCGTAGGATCTGCGGAGCCGTGCGGGATCGGGTGTTGGGGAATCCACAGCGTCCGAGCCTCTCACCCGGGCCTTGTGTGCAACTCACATGACCCCTGGGTACTGGTCAGTAAGGCGGACAGGGTTCAATGGCACGGCACCGCCTTATCACTCTTGGGGACGAAAGGCAGGACGACATGTCCGACTTCAAACCTGGTCTCGAAGGGGTCGTGGCTTTCGAGACCGAGATCGCCGAACCGGACAAGGAGGGCGGCGCCCTCCGCTACCGGGGTGTCGACATCGAGGAACTCGTCGGGCGCGTCTCCTTCGGTGACGCCTGGGGCCTGCTGGTGGACGACAGCTTCACCCCGGGACTGACCCCCGCCGACCCGCACCTGCTCCCGGTCACCTCCGGCGACGTGCGGGTGGACGTGCAGAGCGCACTCCCCACCCTCGCCACCGCGTACGGGATGCGGCCGCTGCTCGACATCTCCGACGAGGAGGCCCGCGCGGACCTCGCGCGAGTATCGGTGACCGCGCTGTCCTTCGTGGCGCAGTCCGCCCGCGGCGTCGGCGTGCCGATGGTCCCGCAGCACCGGATCGACGAGGCGGAGACCATCACCGAGCGGTTCATGGTCCGCTGGCGCGGTGAGCCCGACCCGAAGCACGTCCGGGCCATCGACGCGTACTGGGTCTCCGCCGCCGAGCACGGCATGAACGCCTCCACCTTCACCGCCCGCGTCATCGCCTCCACCGGCGCGGACGTCGCGGCCAGCATGTCCGGCGCGATCGGCGCCATGTCGGGTCCGCTGCACGGCGGCGCCCCCGCCCGCGTGCTCCCGATGATCGAGAAGGTCGAGCAGCTCGGCGACGCCCGCAAGGTCGTCGCCGGCATCCTCGACTCCGGCGAGCGGCTGATGGGCTTCGGGCACCGCGTCTACCGCGCCGAGGACCCGCGCGCCCGCGTGCTGCGCCGCACCGCCAAGGAGCTGGCCGCCCCCCGCTTCGCGGCCGCGAAGGCCCTGGAGGACGCCGCCCTCGCCGAGCTGCGCGAACGCCGCCCGGACCGGCCGATCGAGACGAACGTGGAGTTCTGGGCCGCGGTCATCCTGGACTTCGCCGAGGTTCCGACCGCGATGATGCCCGCCATGTTCACCTGCGGCCGCACCGCCGGCTGGGCCGCGCACATCCTGGAGCAGAAGCGCACCGGCCGCCTCGTCCGCCCGAGCGCCCGCTACACCGGCCCGGGCAGCCGCTCCATCACCGACGTCACGGGAGCAGCGGAAGTCCTCAAGGGCTGAAAGACCTTCCCCCGCACGACGCGCCTTGAGGCCCCCGGCCCGGAGTCCGGGGGCCTTTTGCGTGCCGCGTTCACCGCCTCGGGCGGCCCGGTGCCATCGCCTCGGGCGGCCAGGTGCGAAACTCGCCCCTTTGCCATCATTGGATCCATGAGCCACCAGCCCGACGAGCCACTCGACGGTGACATCGGCCCGGCCGTCCCGGAACGGCCGGAGGCCGCGGAGGCCGACGCCGCCGAGGAGATGCGGCGGCATGAGGCGGAGCGTGCGGAGCGGCGCCGCCGCACCGACGCCGTGTCGGGACGGATCGCCGTCGTGATCGCGGCCCTGTTCCTGGCCTTCCTGACCTACGACTCGGTTCGCACGGCGATCGAGGCGCGTTCCAGGGGCGACGACTGGGTCTATCCGCCGGCCGTCATCGCGGCCGGCTGCGCGGTGGCGCTCGTGGGCCTGCTGACATGGGCACGGCGGCGCCGCCGTCTCGGCATGTGAACCCGGACCGCGATCTTCGTCGCAGCTCAGATAGCCTTCTACAAGTGACCGAGAGCGCGAAACCAACCATTGACATTCCCACAGATCTCAAGCCGGCGGACGGCCGTTTCGGTTGCGGTCCGTCCAAGGTCCGCCCCGAGCAGCTCGCCGCGCTGGCCGACTCCGGCTCCACCTACATGGGGACCTCGCACCGGCAGAAGCCGGTGAAGTCCCTCGTCGGCCGCGTCCGGGAGGGGCTGGCCCAGCTGTTCTCCCTGCCCGAGGGGTACGAGGTCCTGCTCAGCAACGGCGGCACGACCGCGTTCTGGGACGCGGCCGCGTTCGGGCTCGTCCGGCAGCGGTCGCAGCACCTGACGTTCGGTGAGTTCTCCAGCAAGTTCGCCAAGGTCACCACGAGCGCGCCCTGGCTGGGTGAGCCGACCGTCATCTCCAGCCCGCCCGGGACGCACCCGGAGGCGTCGGCCGAGGAGGACGTGGACGTCTACGCGCTCACCCACAACGAGACCTCGACCGGCGTCGCGATGCCGATCAGGCGCCCGGCGGGCACGACCGCGCGGGACGGGCTCGTCCTGGTGGACGCCACGTCCGGCGCGGGCGGCCTGCCCGTGGACGTGGCCGAGACCGACGTCTACTACTTCGCGCCGCAGAAGTGCTTCGCGGCCGACGGCGGCCTGTGGGTGGCGCTGGCGTCCCCGGCGGCGCTGGAGCGGATCGACGAGATCGCCATGTCCGACCGGTACGTTCCGGAGTTCTTCAACCTGAAGACGGTCGTGGACAACTCCGCCAAGGACCAGACCTACAACACCCCGGCCGTGGCCACGCTGCTGCTGCTCGCCGAGCAGATCGAGTGGATGAACGGCCAGGGCGGCCTGGAGTGGACGACGTCCCGCACGGCCGACTCGGCCCGGCGGCTCTACACCTGGGCGGAGAAGACCTCCTACACCAGGCCGTTCGTGGTGGACCCGGCGCAGCGTTCGCAGGTCGTCGGCACGATCGACTTCAACGACGACGTGGACGCGGCGGCCGTGGCGAAGACGCTGCGCGCCAACGGGATCGTCGACACCGAGCCCTACCGGAAGCTGGGCCGCAACCAGCTGCGCATCGGGATGTTCCCGGCGATCGACCCGGACGACGTCGAGGCGCTGACCGCCTGCGTCGACCACGTCGTCGAGCGTCTCTGACGACGCGGTGATCCCTCGGGGACGCCGCGCCGCGCCCCCGAGGGCCGTTTCAGGCGACGGTCACCAGTTCCCCGGTGCCGCCGGGACGCCGGATGGCGCGGTGCCGCAGGCCGGCCTGGTCGCATTCCCGGTCGGAGCGGGTGAAGCCCGTCCAGACGCGGGGGTCCATGTCGGTGTCGCGTGCGGTGGGCACGAAGTTCGCCGTCGCGAGCACGTCGGGCAGATCGCGGCGTCCGGGACGGCGTTCCATGCCGACCTTGAGGTAGGTCCCCTCGCGGAGCATGACGACGGACACGAACTGCACCCGCGTGTGCCGCTCGGCCTCCCGGAACCAGCGCGGGTTGGACGCCCAGTAGATGTTCTGGTCGGTGTCCACGGCCACGGTCAGCGGGCTGAGCGCGCCCCGCGCCAGGTGCACCTCGGTCGGCCGATCGCGGTGCACCCAGGCCAGCGCGACCCGTCCGACCAGGGTTTCGAGGAGGCCCGTCACCTCGGCGGAGGTCCGGCAGCCGGCGAGCAGCTGGAAGATCGGTTCGCTGTCGGTCGTGCCGGACGCCGGCGGCGGCGCGAACCGCGCCCGCAGGTCGGCGGCGTCGATGTCGCCGTTGTGGGTCGCGACGATGCCGGCGGACGGGCCGATGGAGGGGTCGGCGGCGGCCCCGGAGACGGCCATCGGGCTCGCGTTGCCGGGATCCAGCGGCGACCCCTGGGTCGCCCAGCGGGTGTGGCCGAGCACGACGGGCGTGCGGTCCAGTTCGGCCAGGTACGCCGGGTGCCAGATCTCCGAGAACCGGCCGCGTCCCCGCACGACCCGGCAGCCGACCGCGGAGCCGCCGAGGCCGGGCCAGGCGCCGAGGAACGCAAGGCCCGCCGAGTCGGTGCCGCGCTCCTCCGCGAGCGTGCCCAACGTGACGAACACGTCCGAGACCGGCCCCGGGTCATCCGCGAACGGCGAACGCACCACTCCGAACAATCCACACATGCTGGATGAGATGCGAATCATGGGCGGCCGGTTCGACCCGTTCATGGCGCCGAATAAGCTCGGACCGTGAACCGCGCGCCCCAATGGCTGCTTCCCACCGTGCTGACCGCGCTCATCCTCGCCGTGGTCGTCGGTGCGCTGCTGAGCTGACCGGCGCGGGTCATATGATCGTGGGGGCGCGGAACGGGGTGGTCAGGTCATGTCAGCAGTCCGCGTCGTCACCCGTGCCAGTGCCGCGCTCGCCGTCACCGGCGCGTCCGTGACGGTCTTCGCGCCCGCCGCGCCCGCCGCGCCGGCCGCCGCGAAGGACGGCCGGGTCGCGTTCACGATCAGCGATCCGCGGATCACCGAGTCCAGCGGCCTCGCGGCGAGCAGCCTGCATCAGGGCACCGTCTACACGCACAACGACTCCGGCGGCGTCCCGCAGATCTTCGCGCTCGGCCCGGACGGGAGGGTGCAGGCCGTCCTCACGGTCGCCGGCGCGGGCGCCCGCGACTGGGAGGCCATCGCGCTCGGCAGGGACGGCCGCGGCCGGCCGGCGATCTTCGTGGCCGACATCGGCGACAACCTCGGCGGCGCCTGGCCGTACGTGACCGTGTACCGGATTCCGGAGCCGGCTCGGCTGCGCAGCCAGACGCTGCACGCCACCGCGTTCCGGCTCAAGTACCAGGACGGGCCGCGCAACGCCGAGACCCTCATGATCAACCCGCGGACGAACCGGCTCTACCTGGCCAGCAAGATCACCAACCTGGCCGGCGGGAAGATCTACGAGGCGCCCGCGCGGCTGCGCACCGGCGGGTTCAACGTCATGCGCAAGGTCGGTGACGCCCCGGCCATCGCGACCGACGGCGCGTTCTCCCCCGACGGCCGCACCTGCGTGATCCGGACGTACTTCGGCGCCCGCCTGTACTCGGTGCGGCCGGACGGCAGGCCCGGCGAGTCGCTGAAGTCGATCGGCCTGCCCGCCCAGGTGCAGGGCGAGTCGGTGACCTACACGACGGACGGCGGATCCCTGCTGGTGGGCTCGGAGGGCAGGAAGCAGCCCGTCTACCGGGTGCCGCTGCCGGAGGAGGCGCGGCCGTCCCCGTCCGCCTCGTCGAAGAACGCGAGTCCGGCCGGGAACGCCGAGGAGGGGCACCGGGACGCCACCAACACCCGGATGGGCCTGTTCCTCGCGCTGGCCATCGCGGGCGCCGCCGGCTACGGCCTCGTCCGGAGGCGGCGGTGACCACAGTGACGGAAATCGACCCGTGAACTGACCCCCACGCTGGAAAAGGCTTTCGGAGAACGACCGGATCGCGAAAGGAGGCGACGGTCCCGCGCGGACCCGTGTGAGGATGCGGACTGTGGAGCATGAGCTGGTGGGCCTCGCGGGTTCCGGCGGCCGGTGGCGGCCCGTCGCCGCCGGCCCGTTCACCGTCCTCGCGGTGGCGCTGGCGCTGCTGCCGATCCGCCCGGTGTGGCTGTGGGCCGCGCTGATCGGCGCCGTCGCCGCGATCCCGTGGTTGCTGGGCGCGGTCCCGGACGCGCGCCGCCGCCGTCCCCGGCCGTACTGGCGGCTGTCGGCGGCGGGGCTGGAGCGGGTCGGCCGGGGCGGGCTCGTCATGGTGTCGTACGAGCGGTCCCGGATCGACGGCCTGGCCATCACCACCGGCGACGGCGTGCTGACCGTCTTCCACCGGTTCGGGCGGACGGCCGTGGGCGGCCTGACCGCGATGGGCCTGGAGCCGCTGGCGGTGTTCGTGACGGCCCGGCGGCTCGGCATCCCGATGCACATCCTGGACGGCGAGGCGACCGACCTGCTCGATCCGGCGCTGGACGAGGCATTGCGCGTCTCCGGGCTGGAGGACGACGTCCCGGGCGGCGGCCCGCTCCCCCGCGACCACGCCGCCGAGAAGCGGCTCCTCGACCAGGAGGCGGCGCTGCTGGCGGCGGCGCACGAGCCGCCCGCCGAGCCGCCCGCC
>NZ_BCQQ01000084.1 GCF_001552155.1 Actinomadura formosensis NBRC 14204
GCCGCCAGCGGCACCCAGCTCGGCCGCGCGGCCGGCGCCGTCCGCGCCGCCGCCGAGTGCCCCGTCCGCACCATGGAGGCGCCCCTCGCCGCCGCCATCGGCGCCGGCATCGGCGTCGGCGACCCGCGGCCCCGGCTCGTCCTCGACATCGGCGCCGGGATCGTCGAAGCGGCCGTCATCATGCGGGGACGCGTGCACTGCGCACGAGCCATCCAGTACGTCCCCGAACGGCAGGCCGGGCACACCCTCCCCCGGCTGCCCGACTACGTCCGGGAACGGCTCGCCGCGAACGTCCACCACCTGCTGGCCGACCTGCCCGCCCCGCTGCGCCGCACCGCCCGCGACGGCGGCCTCCTGCTCACCGGCGGCGGCGCCCGGCTGCCGTCCCTGCCCGGACGGCTCACCGCCGAGATCTCCCTCTCGATCACGATCGCCCCCGACCCGGCCCGCGCCACCATCCGCGGCCTCGCCCACGCCTGCCGCTCCCCCGACACCTGGCGCCTCACCCATCCCTGACCCGCGCTACGATCACCCCGTGCAGTTCCTCGTCTGTGCGTAGGACGCCCCGCCGCCGCAGAACGCCGCGGCGGCCTCCGGCGTCCCCGTGAACCGCCCCTCAACGGGCTTCTTCTGAGGAACACTCTCGTGACACCGTCGTACGCGGCCGTGCTGCGCGCACCGCACGCCCTCCGCACCTTCGCCCCCGCACTGCTGGGACGGCTGTCCTACGGGACGGTCTTCCTGTCGCTCACCCTGGCCCTCACCACCGCCACCGGCTCCTACGCCCGGGCCGGCGGCCTCATGGCCCTGCTCGGCCTCACCGTCTCCGTCCTGTCACCGCTGCGCGCGGGGCTCATCGACCGGCACGGGCCCCGCCGCGCGCTGCCGCCGATGACCGCCGCCTACGCGCTCAGCCTCGCCGGGCTGGCCGCCCTCACCTGGCGTCCCGGCGCGCCGCTCCCGATCCTGACCGCCCTGACGGCCACGGCCGGCGTCACCGCTCCCCCGCTGGGCGTGGTCATGCGCACGCTCTGGAACGTCCTCCTGCCGGACGGGCCGCTGCTCCGGCGCGCCTACAGCCTCGACACCGTCAGCGAAGAACTCGTCTTCGTCACCGGGCCGCTCCTTGCCGGGCTGCTGGCCGCGGTCGCCGTCCCGTCCCTCGGGATCGCGCTCAGCGCGGTCCTGGCGGCCGCCGGAACCGCCGGGCTGATCGCCTCCCCGGTGCTGCGGCCGCGGCCGTCCGCACACTCCAGGGGACGGCGCGTGATCCCGCTCGCCCCGGCCGTCGCCGCCGCGGCCACCGGCGTCGTGCTCGGCTCGACCGGCCTGCTCGCCGTCGCGTTCACCCGGCATCACCACCAGCCCGCCGCGGTCGCCTGGGTGGAGGCCGCGCTCGGGGTCGGCAGCACCCTCGGCGGCCTCGCCCACGGCAGCCTGAGCCGTTCCCTTCCCGGGCGCGGCCGGCTCGCCGCGCTCCTCTGCCCGCTGGGCCTCGCCCTGGCCGCGGCGGGCCTCGCGCCGTCCACCCCCGCGCTGACCGCGATGGCGTGCGCCGCCGGGCTCTTCATCGGCCCGACGCTGACCACCGCCTACCTGCTGGCCGACGCGTCCGCACCGCCCGGCGCCCGCACCCGCGCGGCGGCCTGGGTGAACACCGCGCTGAACCTCGGCGCGGCCGGCGGGACGGCCGCCACCGGCGTGCTCCTGGACGTGCTGCCCCTGCCGCTCTGCTACGCCCTCGCCGCCGCCCCCGCCATCGCCGTCGCGGCACTGCTGCCTGCGTTGCCGGAACGGCAACGCAATTCGCCTTCGGCCCTGGTCACGGCGCACCATCGGGGCATGGACGACTCCACCACCGACCAGGAATTCTGGGACGCCCGCTACGCCGAGCGCGACCACATCTGGAGCGGCGACCCCAACGCCGTCCTCGTCCGCGAGGTCACCGGGCTGACACCGGGCACCGCCCTCGACCTCGGTTGCGGGGAGGGCGCCGACGCGATCTGGCTCGCGCGGCAGGGCTGGCGCGTCACCGCCACCGACATCTCCGGGGTCGCGCTCGACCGCGCGGCCCGCCACGCCGCCGCCGCGGGCGTCGCCGACCGCATCGACTTCCAGCGGCGCGACCTGGCCGCATCCTTCCCGGAGGGCTTGTTCGACCTGGTCTCCGCGCAGTTCCTGCACTCCCCCACGGCCATGCCCCGCGACCGGGTCCTGCGGGCCGCCGCCGCGGCCGTCGCGCCCGGCGGCGTCCTGCTCATCGTGGGCCACGCCGGGCCTCCGCCGTGGGATCCCGACTCCCATCCCGACGTGCACCTGCCCACCCCGGACGAGGTGCTGAAGTCGCTGGGCCTGCCGGACGGCGCATGGGAGGTGCTGCTCAGCGACGAGCACGAACGCCTCCAGACCGCCCCGGACGGGCGGACGATGACCCGCACCGACAACGCCCTCAAGCTCCGGCGCCCGCCGGCCTGACGCTCAGTGGCGGGCCGCCCGCTCCATCAGGGCGGTGAACTCCTCCAGGGAGATCTTGCCGTCCCGGTTGGCGTCGGCGGCCACGACCACCTCCACCGCGCGGGTGCCGGTGATGTCCTGGCCGAGCCTGCCCATCAGGTTCTTCAGCTCGCCGGTGGAGATGTAGCCGTCACCGTCCACGTCTACGAGCTCGAACGTCGCTCGGTAGTCGTCCATGTCCGCCATGTGCGTGTGCTCCTTCGCTGATCGATCGCGGGGCGACGGTAGCACCACGACCCGGCCCTTTACACAGTAAGGTCGGTGTTGATCACAAGGTCCGCCATAATCGGACGGGTGCGTCGCCCGTACGAATTCCTCGACCACCCGGGGCCGATCCCCTTCGCCCACCGCGGCGGGGCGGCCGGCCTGCCCGAAAACTCGATGGTCGCGTTCCAGCGCGCCGTCGACCTCGGCTACCGCTACCTGGAGACCGACGCCCACGCCACCGCCGACGGCGTCGTCGTCGCCTTCCACGACCGCACCCTGGACCGCGTCACCGACCGCACGGGCGCCATCTCCCGCCTCCCCTACACCGAGGTCGCCAAAGCCCGCATCGGCGGCACCGAGCCCGTCCCCCGGCTGGAGGACGTCCTCGGCTCCTTCCCCGACGCGCGCGTCAACATCGACCTGAAGGACGCCCCCGTCATCGGCCCGCTCGCCGCGACGCTGCACCGCACCAACGCCTGGGACCGGGTGTGCATCACCTCGTTCTCCACCCGCCGCCTGGCCCAGATGCGCGCCCGCCTCCCCCTGTTCACCGACCACGACGTGTGCATGGCACTCGGCCCGCGCGGCCTGATGGCGCTGCGCGCCATCTCCTACGGCGGCCCCGCCGCCAAGCTCGTCCGGCTCGCCGCCACCGGCGTCGCCTGCGCGCAGGTCCCCTACGGCCTCGGCCCCGTCCCCTTCGTCACCGAGTCGTTCATCGCCCAGGCACACCGCCTCGGCCTGCAGGTCCACGCCTGGACGGTCAACGACCCCGCCGCCATGGAACGTCTCCTGGACCTCGGCATCGACGGCATCATGACCGACGATCTCCTCACCCTGCGCCGCATCATGAGGTCCCGTGACCTCTGGCACGCCCCCCGCCCCGCCCCCACCTCCTGACGATCATCGCGCCGCATCCGCCCGCAACTCCGCGACCCCGGCGAACAGCAGCGCCCGGATCCCCGGCGACCGCGCCGAGGCCTCCGAGCCGCTCACCGAGATCCGGCGGCGACGCGAATCACAGGTCAGCGGTTGAAGCCCGGCGGGCGGTACTCGGCCGCGATGCGCATCGGCGGCTGCGGCTGCGGGCGTTCCCCGGGCCGGGACGGCTGTCCCGGCGGGACCGTCCCGCCGACCTGGAGGTCGAGGCGCTGGGCGCGGACCGCCTCCAGGAGTTCCAGATCCTCCGGGGTGACCAGGGCGGCCATCACCTTGCCGCGCCGCGTGAGCTTGACGGGCTCGCCGGTGTAGGCGACCCGGTTCACCAGATCCGCGAACTGGGCACGTGCTTCGGTTACCGGAACATCCACGTGATTCATCGTATAGCGAAACATCCGATCTCCCCTTGGCCCGGCTTCTCGCTCAGCAATACGCTCCTACGTACAGAGCGTACGAAATGTACAGATGATCGAGGAGGGGTCGTGAGCGGCGAACCGAGGCGATGGGACGGCGAGCGGTGGGCGGAGACGTTCGTGGGGAGGTCGCGGGCCGGCGTGGCGGAGGCGCCGCAGCTCGCGGACGCGCATTTGTTCGAGCGGCTGCTGGCGCAGCGGATCGTGTTCCTCGGCAGCGAGATCGACGACCGGGTCGCCAACCGGATCAACGCGCAGCTTCTACTGCTCGCCGCGCGGGACTCCAAACGCGACATCACGATCTACATCAACTCGCCCGGCGGGGTCGTGGACGCGGGGATGGCGATCTACGACATGATGCAGTTCGTCCCGAACGATGTGTCCACGGTCGCAATGGGTATGGCGGCGTCCATGGGGCAGACGCTGCTGTGCGCGGGGACGCGGGGCAAGCGGTACGCGCTGCGGCACGCGCGGGTGATGATGCACCAGCCGCACGGCGGGATCGGCGGCACCGCCTCCGACATCAGGATCCAGGCCGAGCAGTCGCTCTACCTCAAGCGGACGCTCGCGGAGCGGACGGCGTTCCACACCGGGCAGCCGCTGGAACAGATCGAGGCCGACGGAGACCGGGACGCGTGGTTCACCGCGGAGGAGGCCCGCGACTACGGTTTCGTCGACCATGTCATCGACAACACCGACCGGGTGGGCACATGACACGGGCGGAACGGCGGTACCTCGTCCCCGAGTACGAGGAGCGGACGAGCCACGGCCGCAAGGACACCAATCCCTACAACAGGCTCTTCGAGGACCGCATCATCTTCCTCGGGGCGCCGGTGGACGACACCAGCGCCAACGACGTCACCGCGCAGATGCTGACGCTGGAGGGCATGGACCCCGACCGGCCCATCGCCCTGTACATCAACTCGCCGGGCGGGTCGCTGACGGCGATGCTGGCGATCTGCGACACGATGCGCTACGTCCGGCCCGAGATCGAGACGACATGCGTCGGGCAGGCCGGATCGGCGGCGGCGATCCTGCTGGCGGCGGGCTCACCGGGACGGCGGCAGGCGCTGCGCGGCGCGCGGATCCTGCTGCACGAGCCGGCGATCGAGGTGTCCCGCGGCTACACCACCGACCTGGACCTCCAGGCGCGGGAGGTGCTGCGGCTGCGCGAGCGGACCGAGGCGATCCTGGCGGAGGCGACCGGACGCGCCCCCGAGACCGTGCGCCGTGACCTGGACCGCGAGCGGTATTTCAGCGCCGGGGAGGCCAAGGACTACGGCCTGGTCGACGAGGTGCTCACCTCCCGCGTCTAGGGAGGGCCCGCCGATCTCCGGCCGGACGCGGGCGGCACCGGCCGGCAGTCCCGGGCCGGGACCCGGCCGCCCCCCGATCAGCGGGTATGGCGCCGGGGTTAGAACGCCGGATGTTCGGGGAATCTTGTCACGGTATCCAGCGTTGGTCAGGGCAAGACCGCAAGCCGTCTGGGAGGCACGTGACGATGGCCGAGCGCGCACTTCGCGGTACCCGGCTCGGAGCGACGAGCTACGAGAACGATCGCAACACCGATCTGGCCCCTCGGCAAGAGGTGGACTACACCTGCACCAAAGGCCACCGGTTCACCGTGACGCTCGCGGCCGAAGCCGAGGTGCCGATGACCTGGGAATGTCGCAACTGCGGCGCCACGGCCCTGCGAGTGGACGGGGAGCTGCCCCAGGCCAAGAAGGGTAAGCCGCCGCGAACCCACTGGGACATGCTCATGGAGCGCCGAACCGTCGAGGATCTGGAGGAGGTCCTCGCCGAGCGGCTGGAGATCCTGCGGGCGGGGCGCAGGAAGTCCGCGTGAGCGACTGAGTTTCCGAAGGGCACGGGCCCGTACCGGTGACGGTGCGGGCCCGTCCCATGTCCGCGGTCAGCGGCCCGAGCGCGGCAGGACGAGGCCGCTCTCATAGGCGGTGACGACGGCCTGGACGCGGTCGCGCAGCCCGAGCTTACGCAGGATGCGGCTGACGTGGGTCTTCACCGTCTCCTCCCCCACGACCAGGCGGGCGGCGATCTCGGCGTTGGACAGGCCCGCGGCGACCAGCCGCAGCACGTCGGTCTCGCGCGGGGTGAGGGCGTCCAGGACGCCGGCCGCGGGCGGGCGGGGCCGCAGCCGGGCGAACTCGCCGATGAGGCGGCGGGTGACGGCGGGGGCGAGCAGCGCCTCCCCGGCGGCGACGACGCGGACGGCGTCGAACAGCCGCTCGGCCGTGACGTCCTTGAGCAGGAAGCCGCTGGCGCCCGCGACCAGGGCGTCGTAGACGTGCTCGTCGAGGTCGAACGTGGTCAGCATGAGGACGCGGAGCGGGTCCGGTTCGGCGGTGAGGCGGCGGGTGGCCTCGATGCCGTCCATGACGGGCATCCGCACGTCCATCAGCACGACGTCGGGGCGGTGCTCGCGGCACACCTCAAGCGTCCGCGCACCGTCGGACGCGGTCGCCACGACGGCCAGGTCGGGCTGGGTGCCGAGCAGTGCCCCGAATCCGGCGCGGACGACCTCCTGGTCGTCGGCGACCACCACGCGGACGGTCACGGCGCCGCCCGCGGGAGCGTCGCCTCGACCAGGAACCCGCCGAGCGGGCCGGGGCCGGGGCCGGTGCGCAGGTCGCCGCCGGCGGCGGCGGCACGTTCGCGCATGCCGAGCAGCCCGTGCCCGGCGGGTGCGCCGCCCGGGCCGGGACCGTTGTCGCGGACGCGCACCCGCAGCGCACCGGGCCCGTACTCGATCTCCACGTCGACGGCGGCGCCGGGTGCGTGCCTGCGGGCGTTGGTCAGCGCCTCCTGCGCGATCCGGTAGGCGGCCAGTTCCAGCCCGGGGTCGAGGGCGGCGACGTCCCCGCGGACGATCAGCCGGATGCTCCCCGCGCCGGACTCGTGGGCCTCGTCGACGAGATCGAGGAGCTGCCGCAGGCCGGGCTGCGGACGGCGGGTCGGTTCGGCGCCGGCGTCCTCGCGCAGGACGCCCAGCAGCCGCCGCATCTCGGTCAGCGCGGCCCGCGCGGTGTCGCCGATGGCCAGCAGCCGCTCGGCGCCCTCGGCCGGCATGCCGGGGACGGCCAGGCGCGCCGTCTCGGCCTGGACGGAGATCATCGAGATGTGGTGGGCGACGACGTCGTGCAGCTCGCGGGCGATGCGGGCGCGCTCACCGCGCGCCGTGTGCTCCAGCAGCGTCGTCTCGAACGCGCGGCGGGAGGACTCCAGCGCGGCGGCCCGCGCGCGGCGCCGCAGGACCCGCCGCCGCACCAGCGCGGTCCAGACGATCGTGAGCGCGGCGAGCGCGGCGAGCGCGGTACCGCGGTGCAGGACGCACGCGGCCGCGGCCGCGACCGTGATCGTCGCGGCGGCGCCGGTGATCCGGTCGCGGGCCAGGACGAGCGGGAGCGTCGCGCACACGTCCACCACGATGGCCAGCGAAAGGACGGCACCGGAGCCGTGCGTGCGGTAGACGGCCTCCACGGCGCCGGCCACGGCGAGGCAGGAACCCGCCACCGGCCACCGTGACCGCCCGCCGATCTCCCCCACGGACGCCATTGTGGCGCGGCCGGCGGTCCGGTGGCGTCCCTCCCGGGAGGGACGCCGCGTCCCCCGGTTCCCGCCCGCCAAGACGGCCCCGCCGCGGGATGACCGCGGGCCGCCGCCGTCCGTAGCCTCCCGGGGCATGGAGGCAACGATCGAAGTACGCGGCCTGCGCAAGCGGTACGGGGCGGCCGTCGCCGTGGACGACCTGTCGTTCACGGCCGGACCCGGGCAGGTCACCGGGTTCGTCGGCCCGAACGGCGCCGGCAAGTCCACCACCATGCGGATGATCATGGGCCTGGACCGGCCGGACGGCGGGACGGCGCTGGTCGGCGGGAAGCCCTACCGGTCGCTGCGGACACCGCTGTGCGGGCTCGGGGCGATGCTGGACGCCTCGGCGGTGCATCCGGCCCGGCGGGCCCGCGACCATCTGCGGTGGCTCGCGCACGCGGGCGGGCTGCCCGCCCGGCGGGTGGACGAGGTGATCGAGCTGACCGGGCTGGGCGGCGCGGCCCGGCGGCGGGCGGGCGGGTTCTCGCTCGGCATGCGGCAGCGGCTCGGGATCGCCGCCGCGCTGCTCGGCGATCCGCCGGTGCTGATGTTCGACGAGCCGGTCAACGGGCTGGACCCCGAGGGCATCACCTGGATCCGGGGGCTGCTGCGGTCGCTGGCCGCCGAGGGACGCGCGGTGCTGGTGTCCAGCCACCTGATGAGCGAACTGGAGGGCGGCGCCGACCGCCTGGTGGTGATCGGGCGGGGCCGGCTGATCGCCGACACCAGCGTCGGGGACCTGCTGAAGGCGGCGTCCCGCGGACGTGTCGAGGTGCGCACCACCGCGCGGCAGGACGTCATGACGGTGCTGGCGCGGGCGGGCGCCACGGTGACGGCGACGGGAGGGGACGCGGTGACGGTCGCGGGCATCCCGTCCGAACAGATCATCGCGCTGCTGACGCAGGCCGGGGCGGCGTTCAGCGGGATCGCCGAGCACCGGGCGTCGCTGGAGGAGGCGTACATGGAGCTGACCGGGGACGCGGTGGAGTTCCGGGCCGTGACCGGGCGGGAGGCCCGGTGACCGCCCCTGACCCCACCACGGCGCCCTCGTACCGCAGCAGCGTCCAGGCGGACGCCCGCGGCGGGTTCGGGGGGCTGCTGCGGGCCGAGTGGACCAAGCTGCGGACCGTCCCGCGCTGGCCGCTGGCCCTGCTGGCGTCGGCCGCGCTGACGGTGCTGGTGGCGCTGCTGTCCGCGGCGGGCAGCGAATCGACCGCCTCCGGGGACGGCCCGGCCGATCCCGGCCGGCTCCAGATCATCGACCTCGGCCACTTCACGTACCTGCCCCTGGCGGGAGACGGATCGATCGTCGCCCGTGTCACGTCCCAGCGGGACGGCGGCGCGTGGGCGAAGGCCGGCCTCATGATCCGGGAGAGCACGCGGCGGGGCGCCCCGTACGCGGCGCTGATGGTGACGCCGGGGCACGGCGTCCGGCTGCAGACCGGCTATGAGAGCGGCGGCGCGGGCGGCGGGACGGCGGCGCTGCCGCACTGGCTGAAGCTGACCCGCTCCGGCACGGCCGTGACCGGCTACGACTCGGCGGACGGGCGGACCTGGCGCCGGGTCGGGTCGGTCCGGCTGGAGGGGCTGCCGCGGCAGGCGCCGGCCGGGATGTTCGTGGCCGTGCCCGACACGGTGGAGGTGCGGCGGCAGTTCGGCGGGGAGACCGTCTCCGGGCGTCCCGGCGCCACCCGGGCGATGTTCGACCACGTGTCGGTGTCGTCGTCGCAGCCGGGCGCGTCCTGGCGGGACCGGGGCGGTGCGGGCGGGCCCGCCGCCGATCCCGGCGCCGACGGGCGCGCCGAGGCGGGCGGGACGTTCACGCTCAAGGGGATGGGCGACATCGGCCCCAACCGGTTCGCCGACGACATCACCAGGACGACCCTCACCGGCGTCCTGATCGGGCAGGCGGCGATCATCGCGCTCGCGGTGCTGTTCGTGACGGCCGAGTACCGGCGCGGGATGCTGCGCACGACGTTCGCGGCGAGCCCCCGCCGGGGCCGGGTGCTGGCCGCCAAGGCGATCGTGGCGGCGCTCGCGGCACTGGCCGCGGGGCTGGCGGGGGCGTTCGGGTCGGTGCTGCTCGCCGGGCCGGTCCTGCGCTCGCACGGCATGTCGCCGCCGTCGCTGGCGGATGAGGCGGTGCTGCGCGCGGTGCTCGGCACGGCGGCGCTGCCGGCGGTCATCGCGGTGTTCTCGCTGGCCGTCGCGGTGATCGTGCGGCGCAGCGCGCCCGCGATCACGGTCGTGCTGCTGGTCCTGCTCGTCCCGCAGATCGCCGCGACGGGGCTGCCGCTGCCGGCGGCGCGGTGGCTGGAGCGTCTCACCCCGGCGGCCGGGTTCGCGATCCAGCGGACGGTGACGCGGTTCGACCAGGCGATCAGCCCGTGGGCCGGGTTCGGGGTGCTGTGCGGCTACACGGCGGCCGCCCTGGCGGCGGCGGCATGGCTGATCCGGAAGAGGGACGCGTGAGCGGGGCGAACCGGGGCGCGCCGAGGGCCGTCCTCCCGCGGGGAGCGTGGACGAACACGCTGCACGCCGAGTGGACGAAGCTGCGGACGCTGCCGGGCGTCTGGTGGACGCTCGTCGCGTTGGCCGGGCTGACCGCCGCCGTCGGCGCCGCGGTGACCGGGTCGGTGGACACCGCGAACTGCGCGAGCCCCGCCGGGTGCATGGAGGACACGCCGAAGCTGGCGTTGTCGGGCGTCCGGCTCGGGCAGGTCGCCGCGGTCGCGGTCGGTGTCCTCGCGGTCGGCGGCGAGTACACGACCGGGACGATCGCGGCGACGCTGGCGGCCGTCCCGCGCCGGGCCGCGGTGCTGGCCGCCAAGGCCGCCGTGGTCGCGGGCGCCGTGGCCGCCGCCGGGACGGTCGGGGTGCTGGCGTCGCTGGCGGCCGGGCGGAGCCTGCTGCCCGGCAACGGGTTCACCGCCGCGAACGGCTACCCGCCGCTGTCGCCGCTGGACGGGCCGACGGCGCGGGCCGCGGCCGGGACCGTCCTGTACCTGGTGCTGGTGGCGCTGCTGTCGCTCGGCGTGGGGACGGCGCTGCGGGAGCCGGCGGCGGCGATCACGGCGGTGCTGGCGCTGCTGTGGCTCGTCCCGGTCGTCACCCGCCTCACCGCGAGTGCGGTGTGGCAGGACCGGCTGGACAAGGTCGCGCCGATGCCGGCGGGGCTGGCGGTGCAGGCGACGCGGGACCTGGACCGGCTGCCGATCGGGCCGTGGGCGGGCCTCGGCGTCCTGGCCGGCTACGCGGCGGCGGCGCTGCTGGCGGGCGGCGCCGTGTTCGCGGCGCGGGACGCCTGAGCGGTCAGGCGCGGGACGCCGTGTCGTCGTCCTCGTGGATGACCTCGCCGCGGACCACCGGTCCCGGCGGGGTCTCGACACGGTCCGGGCCCCCGTCGAACGGCCCGAAGGGGCCGGTGCCGGGGCCGGGCGGGAACACGGCGGCGGCCCGGTCCTCGGCCGCCCGCATCCGGCGCGCCGCGAACGCCGCCAGCGACCGCCGGACGAGCGGGCGGGTGAACGGCAGCACGAGCAGCAGCCCGAGCACGTCGGTGACGAACCCGGGGAACAGCAGCAGCATCCCGCCGGCCATGACCAGGGCGGCGTCGCCGAGGTCGCGGTCCTGCAGGACGCCGCTGCGGACGGTGTCGTGGAGCGCGCCGAAGGCGCGGCGCCCCTCCCGCCGGATCAGCCACGCGCCGAGGAACGCCTCGGCGAGCAGCAGCCCGACCGTGGGCCAGGCGCCGATCACCCCGCCGACCTGGACGATCACGAAGATCTCCAGCACCGGCAGGAGCAGGACTCCCAGAACGATCAGCAGCGGCAGCATGGCCCCATCTTCGGGTCGGAAAAGCCTCCACCCCGTTCAACGCCGCGGCGGCCCCGAACGTTTCCCCCGCGAACGCCCCGCCGGCGGCGGATCTCAGCGGGGCGGGCGGAGCCTGCCGACACGGTCGGCCATGCCCCACTGGGTGATGCGCAGCGCCGCCTCGGCCATCACGTCCCGGCTCATCTTGCTGGTGCCGTGCTCGCGTTCGACGAAGGTGATCGGCACCTCGACCACGCGCAGGCCCTGCCGCAGCGCCCGCAGCGCCAGGTCGATCTGGAAGCAGTAGCCGCGTGAGTCGACCTCGTCCAGGCCGATCTTCTCCAGTGTCGCGGCGCGGAACGCGCGGTAGCCCGCGGTCGCGTCGTGCAGCGGGATGCCGAGCATCAGCCGGGCGTAGGTGTTGGCGCCGCGCGACAGCGCCTCGCGCCGCTTCGGCCAGTTGCGCACCCTGCCGCCGGGCACCCAGCGGGCGCCGATGACCAGGTCGGCGTCCTCCAGCGCCGCGAGCAGCCGCGGCAGCTCCTCGGGCTGGTGGGAGCCGTCGGCGTCCATCTCGACCATGACGTCGTAGCCGTGCTCGGCGGCCCACCGGAACCCGGCGATGTAGGCGGGGCCGAGCCCGTCCTTGCCCTTGCGGTGCAGGACCTTGATCTGCTCGTCGCGGTCCGCCATCGCATCGGCGACCTCGCCGGTGCCGTCGGGGCTGGCGTCGTCCACCACCAGGACGTCCACCGACGGGACGGCCTCGCGCACCCGCCCGGCGATGCGCTCGATGTTGTCCCGCTCGTTGTAGGTCGGGATGATCACGAGCACCCGGCCGAGGTCGGCTGGGATCTCCATCGGTGTCAATTCCCCTCGTTCTTCCTGGCTGTCCATGCCGCCGCGAACACCGCGCCGAGCCCGAGCAGCGCGAGCGCCCACTCCGGCGCCGCCCCGAGCCGGTCGGCGGGCGTCCGCGCGGTGCGCGCCGGGACGGTCCGGACCAGGATGTCGGGCACGAACTCGCGGGACTCGCCGAGCATCCGGCCGTCGGGGGCGACGATCGCGCTGATCCCGCTGGTGGCGGCAACCAAGATCGTACGGCCATGTTCGACGGCGCGCAGCCGCGACATCGCGATCTGCTGCGGCGGCAGGCTGGTGCGGCCGTAGGTGGCGTTGTTGGTCTGCACGACCAGGACGTCCCCGCGCGCCACGTCGCGGACCTCCTTGTCGTAGGCGACCTCGAAGCAGATCACGTCGCCGACGGTGGCCGGGCCGAGCCGCATCACGCCCGACCGGGTGCCCTTGGCGAAGTCGCGCGGGATCCGCTCGAACCGGGTGATGAGCCTGGTGAGGATGTCGCGGAACGGCAGGTACTCCCCGAACGGCACGGGGTGCCGCTTGACGTAGTAGTCGCCGGGGCCGCCGCGGGGGTCCCAGACGATGCCGCGGTTCTCGACCTTCTCCCCGTCGGGGGCGTCGGTGAGGGCGCCGACGAGGACGGGGACGCCGACGTCCTTCACCGCCCCGTCGATGGCGCTGTAGGCGTCGGGCTCGGCGTAGGGGTCGAGGTCGCTGGCGTTCTCCGGCCACACGACGAGCTCGGGCCGGGGCACCTGGCCGGCGCGGACCCTGGCGGCCAGCTCGTGGGTGGCCTTGACGTGGTTGTCCAGGACGGCCTTGCGCTGGCCGAAGGCGTCCAGGCCGGTGCGCGGCACGTTCCCCTGGATGACGGCGACGGTGACGGGACGCCCGGACGCGGGCGCGGGGATCAGCGCCCCGCCCCCGGCGACCGCGGCGACCAGCGCCAGCGGGACCGCGACCGGCACCAGGGCGCGCCGCGCGGTGGGCGCGTCCGCTCCCCCGCGGCGGGACGCACGGGCGCGATGGGCGGCCACGGCCGCGTACGCGAGGAGACCGCCCACCAGCGCGGTGACGAACGTGACGAGGGGCGCGCCGCCCCAGGACGCGTACGGGGTCAGCGGCGTGGCGGTCTGGCTGAACGCCAGCCGCGCCCAGGGGAACCCGCCGAACGGGACCCGGCCGCGGATGAACTCCTGGCCGACCCACAGCGCGGCCGTCCACACCGGCCAGCCGGGCAGCCGGGTGACGACGGCGATCCCGGCGCCGAGCGGCAGGAAGTAGGCGGCCTCGACGAGGCTGAGGAGGATCCAGCCGTCCGGGCCGATCCGGGAGATGCCCTCCAGGGCGGGGATGAAGAACGCGGCGCCGGCGACGAACCCGAGCCAGGCGCCGGTGCGGGCGGGCCGCCCGCGCAGGACGAGGGCGAGCAGCGCGACGCCGGCCGGGGCGAGCGGGGTGAGGTCGAACGGCGGGAACGCCTGCCACATGAGCAGGCCGGCGCCGACGGCGAGCAGGGTGCGGCGCCACCCGGCGCGGCCGCCGGTGCGCACACCGCGGCGCAGCCGGCCGAACCGGCCGGTGCGCGCCGGGTCGCCGGGTGCGCCTCCGGAGCCCTCGCCGTGGCCCGTGGCCGGCGACCGGTCCGGGAGGGTCTCCTGGGCCACGTCCCACCTCGTTCGCTCGTTCCCTGCCCGGAACGCTACCGGTCCGGGACGGCCGCGGCGACCACGGCCCGCGCGGACGGCGCGTGGCGGCCGTGACCATGGAGGGTCCGGACGCCGGGGATCCCGGCCGGACTCAGGACACTTCGGACACGGAAGAGGGCCCGCGACATCCGTCGGGCCGGAGTCGTCCCACAGGCGGTGAGAGCGAGGCTCCGTTTTCTACTGGATGTCCGGGCCCTTCCCGGGTCCAACCCCCCGCGCGATCGTGTGGTTCCGCCCGGGCCCGGTCCCGGATCACCGCACTGGCTGAGGCGGGCACGATGCCGACCACTCGCGTGATCCCCGTCCCCGTCGTGCTGCGGTGCCCGGCGGCGCCTCGCGCGGCCGATCGGTGAGTCCCGTGCTGGACTGCAGCAAAACTACCGGCTTCCAGGCCCTTGTCAACCGCCTCATGTTCTGCGGTGACTCCCTGTCACCGCAGCTCAACGCCATGATCACGATGCTCGGGGGAATTCCCCGCCGGGCATCGTGATCATGGCGTGGCGGGCCGGTTCAGCCGCCCGGCGGGGGGACGACGACCGTCCCGGTCGCGGTGACCGCGACGATCGGCTCGGCCAGCACCTCGGCGGCCGACTCGCCCTTGTCGGGGCGGCCCCGGCACACCACGCGCGCCTCGAACGCCATCGCGCGGCTGCGGGTGCCGGCGCGGGTCAGCACGGCGGTGGTCTCCAGGACGTCCCCGGCCTTGACCGGCGCGCGGAACTGGACGTCGGAGTAGGACGCGAACAGGCCCTCGTCGCCGTCGGTGCGGACGCACAGCTCCGTCGCCACGTCCCCGAACAGCCCGAGCACGTAGGCGCCGTCGACCAGGTTCCCGGCGTAGTGGGCGTGCGAGTAGGGAATGTAGCGGCGGTGGGTGACGGTCGTCCCCTCACGCGGATCACTCATCGTCGTCCTCTCCGATCTCACCGGTGTCGCCGGTGTCGCCGTTCTGGCCGGGCAGCAGCGCATGCACGAGGTAGCTGGCCACCTCGGCGGGCGTGGTGCCCTTGCCGAAGATGCGGTCGACGCCGAGGTCGGCCTCGGTGACGGTGTCGAACCGGGGGCCGCCGACCACCAGCAGCGGCCGTCCCATCCCGCCGGCGACCGCGGTCGGGTACTCGGCGTGGAACGCGGCGGCCATCTGCTTGGTGTTGTGCAGGTGCGCGTTGCGCTGGGTGACGACCTGGGAGACCAGGACGGCGTCGGCGTTCTCGGCCTTGGCGCGCTCCACCAGCTCGGCGACGGTGACCTGGGCGCCCATGTTCACGACCTGGATCTCCCGGTAGTACTCCAGGCCCTTCTCCCCCGCGAACCCCTTGACGTTGAGGATCGCGTCGATGCCGACGGTGTGGGCGTCGGTGCCGATGCAGGCGCCGACGACGACCAGCCGCCGGTTCAGCGTGCGCCGGATCGCGAGGTTCACCTCCTGGGAGCTCAGCAGCGGGTAGGCGCGCTCCTCCGGGACGGGGATGGAGGCGTAGTCGATCAGATGCCGCACCTTCCCGTACACGATGAAGAAGGTGAAGTCGGGGCCCATCGGCTTGGCGTGCACGACGCTGGCGGGGTCCAGGCCCATCTTCCCCGCGAGCTGCAGGGCGGCGGCCTCGGCGCGCTTGCCGGCGGGGACGGGCAGGGTGAACGACATCTGCACCATGCCGTCGCCGGTGGTGTCGCCGTAGGGGCGGATGACCTGGCGGGTGTCGGCGGGCTCGGTGGGGGCCTGTGCGCCGGTTCCGGGGCTCTCGACGGTCATGCGGGCACCTCCTGGTCGGTGGCGGCGCGGGCCGCGGCGTGCGGGTCCTCGGTGTCGAGGATCTCGATGGCGGGGTTGAAGTAGCCGTCGGCGCGGGGGACGACGCCGTCCAGTCCCTTGCCGCCGTCGGGCGGGCGGCGGGTGACGCCGAACGTGCCCTCGGCGATCGCGGTGAGCAGCCCGTCGCCCTCGATGCGCTCCAGCAGCTCCACCGACTCCGACAGGACCCGCTTGGCGCGCTGGACGAGCATCCCGTCCGGGCGGGGCATGAAGTCCTCGGCGAGGTTCCCGCACGCGTCGCGGACGTAGCGGACGTTCTCCAGCGCCAGGTCGCGGTCCGACAGCCACGGGGTGTGGATGCCCTCGGTCATCATCCCGATCAGGATGATCGACTGCCCGGTCAGCACCCCGGCGAGGTTGAAGAAGGCGTCCAGCAGGTAGCCGGCGAAGATGTTGCCGGTCATGTGCTTGGTCGGCGGCATGTACTTCAGCGGCGCGCCGGGGAACAGCTCCCGGACGAGCTGGGCGTGCGCGAGCTCCAGCCGGAACGACTCGGGGACCGCCGGGTTGATCTCGAAGGCGTGGCCGAGGCCGAGCTGGGCGTCGGCCAGGCCCGCCTCGTGCCCGAACCGCTCGTTGAGCAGCTGGCTGACGATCACGGTGTGCGCGGCGTCGACCGCGTCGGCGGTGGTGAGGTAGTTGTCCTCGCCGGTGTTGATGACGATGCCGGCGCGGGCGTGGATCTGCCGGGAGAACCGCTGGTCGATGAACGTGCGGCGCGGGTTGATGTCGCGGAAGATGATGCCGTACATGCAGTCGTTCAGCATCATGTCCAGGCGCTCCAGCCCGGCCAGCGTCGCGATCTCCGGCATGCACAGCCCGGAGGCGTAGTTCGTCAGCCGCACGTAGCGGCCCAGCTCGCGGGACACCTCGTCCAGCGCCGAGCGCATCAGCCGGAAGTTCTCCCGGGTGGCGTAGGTGCCGGCGTAGCCCTCGCGGGTGGCGCCCTCGGGAACGAAGTCCAGCAGCGACTGGCCGGTGGAGCGGATCACCGCGACGACGTCGGCGCCCTCGCGGGCGGCGGCCTGGGCCTGCGGGATGTCCTCGTAGATGTCGCCGGTCGCCACGATCAGATACACCAGCGGCCGCGGCGGGCCGGCCATGTCGGGGGTGGGAAGCTCGGCGAGCAGCCGGTCCCGTTCGGCGCGGCGCCGGTCGATGCGGCCCATGCCGCCGCGGGCGGCCTCACCGGCGGCCTTGCGGGCGTGGGCGGCGTCGGTCCCGGACGGGAGCCGGAACGACGCCCGCCCCCGGGCGGCGGCCTCGGCGAGGTCGCGCAGGGAGCCGTGCGGGCCGGTCAGCAGCGCGTCCCAGACCGGCAGGGCGACGCCGTGCTCCAGGCCGACCTGGTCGCGGACGGTGTCGGCGAGGTGGTTGACCCAGGGGCGTCCCTCATCGTCGGCGCCGGTGAGGCCGGCGAGGCGCAGCAGCGCCCGCTCGACCGAGACGGTCGTGTGGGAGCGGGCCATGCGGATGATCGGTTCCGCGGCACGGGCGGCGAGCCGCCGGGCGGTGCGCACCACTTCCGGGTCGAGGTCCAGTTTTCCCTGCGGCCCCATCGCCGTCTCCCCTCACGCAGCCGCCCTTCTCAGGCCGGTCCGAACAATCATCCGCCGTAGCGAGTTCTCTACGGGAGATCTTCCGGCATGACCACCGTATTTCACAAGAACTAGCAGCACATCTCCGTCGCCTTCCCCGGCCGGCCGGGCCCGCCACCGCCGGGCGGCGGACCCCGAAATCCCAAGAAGGCGACGATCAGCGAAAAAGTAATCACCCAGAGTCACCGCCCCTGGACCGGCAAGGGGCTGATCGTTCACTGCGCGGCCATCGGCACGCCCATCGCGTTCCCCCGCCGAGGGGACGGTCAGGGCAGCCGGGCCACCCCGCCGAAGCCCAGGAAACGCTCGGGGTTCTCGACGGTCTCGCCCTCGTCCGGACGCCACAGCGGCAGGTACACCAGGCCCGGGTCGAGCAGTTCCCAGCCGTCGAAGAACCGCAGGATCCCCGCGTGCGACCGGGACACCGCCGGGGAGGTGGCCCGGTCGTACAGCTTGCCGATCGCGGCGGCCTTGCCCGGCTGCGCCTCATGGGTGAGATGGGAGATCACCAGGTGGCTGCCGGGGGCGGCGGCCTCGCGCAGGGCCTCGACGATGCCCTCCGGGTCCTCCTCGGACTTGACCAGGTGCAGCGCCGCCACCAGCAGGAACGCCACCGGCTCGGTGAAATCGATCAGCCGTTTCAGCTCCGGGGCGGCGAGGATGTCCGCCGGCCGCCGCATGTCGGCCTGCAGGATCGCGCTCTGGTCGTCGCCCGCCAGGATCGTGCGGCTGTGCGCGACGGCGACGTCATCGTTGTCGATGTACACCACCCGCGCGTCCGGGTTCACGCCGCGCGCGATCTCGTGCACGTTGCCCTGTGTCGGGATGCCCGACCCGATGTCGACGAACTGCGCGATGCCCGCCCCGGCGAGGGTGCGCACCGCGCGGCGCAGGAAGGCCCGGTTCGCGCGGGCCAGTTCCCGCGCCTGCGGCTCGACCCGCAGCAGCCCGGTGGCGAGATCACGATCGGACGCGAAATTGTGCGCTCCGCCGAGCAGGAAGTCGTACACCCGTGCGACGCTTGGTCTCTGACTGTCGACCTCGGGTGGGAACCACTCGGAGTCCATGCATCGTCTCCCTTTTGACCGAGGGGTGCGTCCGCGGGGCGGGTTCAGCGTAACGCCGAGCCTCGCCGGGCGTCCCCGGATAAGGGACAGTGAGGACCGATGTCCGATCGACCCCCAGGACCGGGACCGGTGACCGTCCTGCTCGACCCCGGCGGCAGGATCATCGGGTGGAGCGAGGGCGCGGCACGCCTGTTCGGCCGCGGCGCGGGTGAGGCGGTCGGCACCAGCCTGCCCGAGTTACTCGGCCGGCCCGCCGCGGCCGAGCCCCTGGCGACCGCGCTGAAACCGGCCGCTTCCGGCCGCTCCTGGTCCGGTGTGCTGCCGCTGTCGGACGGCGGCGTGTCCGTCCTGTGCGACCCGATGATCCGTGAGGACGGCGGCACCGCCGTCGCGCTGACCGTGTCGCCGCCGTGGGCGGGCGGCCTGGACCTGCTGAACGAGGCGGGCCGCCGCATCGGCTCCACCCTCGACCTGCACCTGACCGCCCGCGAGATCGTCGCCGTCACCGTCCCCCGGTTCGCCGACGCCGGCGCCATCTACGTCCTGGAACGGCTCCTCGCCGACGACGACCACCCCGCCGCGGAGGCCGACGGCTCGGCCGTCGTGCGGCGCCTCGCGGTGGCGTTCGCCGAGGACGACCCGCGCGACTGGTCCCGCGAATTCCCCGTCAACGAGGTGATCGTCTACCCGCCGTCCACCCCCTACGCCCGCTGCCTCACCACCGGCACCATGATCGAGTTCGGCGGCGAGGCCGTCCAGGACACGATGGCGCACCGCACCGGCCGCGTGCTGGACGGGCTCCTCGACCACGTGTCGCTGCTGGCGCTGCCGCTGGTGGCGCGGGGCCGGGCGCTCGGGTTCGCGGTGTTCAGCCGCAAACGCGACCGGCCGCCGTTCACCGCCGCCGACACCGCGCTTGCCTCCGAGCTCGCCGGACGCGCCGCGACGTGCGTCGACAACGCCTGCCTGTACCGGCGCGAGCACCGCACCGCGACCACGCTGAAGGCCGGGCTGCTGCCGGCCGGCATCACCGTCCCGCCCGGCCTGGAGATCGCGCACCGCTACCTGCCCGCCCGCAGCGGCGTCGGCGGCGACTGGTACGACGTGGTGCCGCTGCCCGGCGACAAGGTCGCGGTGGTGATCGGCGACTCGGTCGGGCACGGCGTCACCGCCGCCGCGGCGATGGGGCAGCTGCGGGTCGCCGCGCACACCCTGGCCAGCTGCGAGTTCCCGCCCGGCGAGGTGCTGGAGCGGCTCGACGCGATCGCGCAGGACCTGGACGCCGCGCAGTTCGCGACCTGCCAGTGCCTGGTGTGCGACCCGGCGACGCTGCGCTGCGAGCTGGCGTGCGCGGGGCATCCGCCGCCGCTGCTGGCCCTGCCCGACGGGACGGCGCGGCACTTCACCGTCCCGCACGGGCTGCCGCTCGGGGTGTCCGACCCCGCGCACCCGGCCGAGTACCGGCAGGTGTCGGCGCGGATCCCGCCGGGCGCCGTCCTCGCCTTCTACACCGACGGCCTCGTGGAGAGCCGCCTGCGCAGCGTCGACGAGGGCATCGCCCGGCTGGCGTCCGCGCTGACCGCCTCGCGGGCGGACTCGCTGGAGGAGACCGCCGACGGCGTCCTGACCCTGCTGGCCGACCAGCGGGGCCACGACGACATCGCCCTCCTGCTGATCCGCCCGGCCCGCTGACCCGGCGGCCCCGCCTTACAGGCCGGGGATCTCGTGATTGCGGAACGCGTCCACGAAGTAGGCGTGGTCCTGCCGGACGATCTCGGCGTACTGGGTGCCGAACGCGACCATCGCCTCGACGAACGCGGACTCGTCCGGGCCGATCACCGCGTGGATGGCGTCCTCGACCTGGAAGCCGACCAGGGTGTGGTCGGAGTCGGTGTCGGAGACGCAGTGGACCTTGGCGGTGGCGCGGCCGAGGTCGTCCAGGACCGACAGCATGTCCTCCGGCTCGGTGAGGCCGCCCCAGTCCAGGTCCTCCTCGTAGGGGGACAGCTCCTGCACGACGTAGCCGACGCCGTCGATCTGGGTGTGGCCGAGCCACGGGTCGCTGTTGGCCTGCAGCGCGCGCCGCGACACGGCGGTGCGGTGCCCGTGGTGCTGGAAGTACTCGCGGATGCGCGGGTCGTCGACGACGCGGCTGGGCGCGGCGACGTTGCCCTGCTTCATCGACAGGATGACGTCGTTCTCCAGCGCCTGGGTGTTGCCCTCCACCAGGATGTTGTAGGCCGACAGCCCGGCCGACCCGATGCCGAACCCGGACGCGCCCACGATGTCCTTGACCTCGTAGGTGAGGCTGCCGAACCGCTTCTCGCTCGGGATGGTGGCCAGGTACCCCTGGTAGGCGGCCTCGACCCGGGCGCGTTCCTCGGCGCCGAGGCGGCGGACGCCGGGCCGGTCGCGGAACCGGCGGTCGGCCCCGTCCACGACCGTCATGTCCTTCAGCAGCTCGATCCGGGTGCCGCTCATCGCGGCGACGAGCACGTCCCGGACGTAGCCGTCGGTGGTGGCGAGGGTCAGCGCGAACTTCTCGTCGTCGTCGTGCGCGGCGAAGTGCCGGACCTGGTCGACGTAGGCGCGCACGTAGGCCTCGATGAGCCGGCGGATGTCGGCGTCGGAGATCGCCTTCTGCCAGGCCAGCAGCGCCAGGCTCGCGACGAGCCGCTTGACGTCCCAGGTGAAGTGGCCGACGTAGGCCTCGTCGTAGTCGTTGACGTCGAAGATGAACACGCCGTCGTCGTTCATGTAGGTGCCGAAGTTCTGCGCGTGCAGGTCGCCCTGGATCCACACGCGGGACGTGCGCTCGTCGGCCCACGGGTCGTCGTCGTGGACGATGTCGGCGTAGAACAGGCAGGCGCTGCCCCGGTAGAACGCGAACGGGTCGGAGGCCATCTTGCGGAAGCGGCGGCGGAATTCGGCGGGGCTGCGCTCCATCAGGTCCGAGAACGCGTCGACCAGGACGTCGACGATCTGCGCCCGGCGCTCCTTGGGATCCCGCCCGCGCAGTTCCTCGGTGATGCTCGCCATTCTGTCTCCCTCGATGATCGGGTGAGCCCCGCCGCTGCCGGGGCGTTCCGGGTCATTGTGCCGAATCCGGACCCGTCCGGGAGGTGAACAGCGCGCGGACGGCCGGTATCGTCCGCACCAGGTCAAGGGCGGTCTCGGCGTGCCCGGGGACGTAGCCGTTCCCGATGAGCATCGTGACGTCGGCGGCGAGCCCCTCGGCGCCGAGCGCGGCGGCCGGGAACGAGGTCGCCATCGAGAAGAACACGACGGTGCCGCCGGCGGCGGTGGCGAGGATCGCGCCGTGCTCGCAGCCCGGCACGTCCACGCACACGACGGTGACGTCCACCGGCTCCCCGATCGCGGCGGCGACGGCCACCGGGTCGCGGGCGTCGGCGCGGACGACGGCATCGGCGAGCCCGGACGCGGTGAGGTGGTCCTCCTCCTCGGCGGTGGGGACCAGCCCGATCACACGGGACGCGCCGGCACGGCGCGCGGCGGCCAGCGCCAGGCAGCCGGACTTGCCGGCCGCGCCCAGCACCGCGACCGACGGGGCGTCCCCGGCCGCGACGACCCGCGCGGTGAGGGCGGGCGCGCCGCACACGTCCATGACGGCCAGGGCCAGCGGCACCGGCAGGTCGTCCGGCAGGACGGCGGCGATCGAGCGGGCGAACAGGATCGCGTGGCCGCGCGCGGGCACCTGCTCGGACCGCCCGTCCCAGCCGGCCAGGCCATCGGTGATCGCCAGCGGGGTGAGGGTGAGCGAGACGAGGGTGGCGACGCGGTCGCCGGGCTTCAGGCCGAGCGGCGACTGCGGCCCGGCCTCCTCGACGACGCCGACGAGCATGCCGCCCGACCCGGTGACGGGGTTGTGCATCTTGCCGCGCTCACCGATGATCCGCAGCACCTCGGCGCGGATCGCGTCGGGGTCGCCGCCGTGCGCGGTGTGCAGCTGCCGGTAGGACGCGGCGTCCAGGTTGAGCCGCTCGACGCCGATGCGGACCTCGTCGGGCCGGATCCCCGGGTCGGTGTCGAGCCGGTGCGCGGCCTGCGGCAGCACGCCCTTCGGCTCCAGCACCCGGTGCAGCCCCACGGCCGTCCCCGTGTCCGTCCCGATCCCCCCGCCGTTGGTCATCTCGTGCCCGCCTCTCTTCCGAAAACCCGTCGATGTAGCGCAAGATGTACAGGACACCTCTGGTTTGATCGAAAGTCTTCCCGTACCGTCGGCGTCATACAAGAGTTTTATGCGATCAATGTGAGGCGAGGAGGCGGTCGACGATGACCACAGCCCTGCACCCGGACGCGGCCCCATCCGGCGCATCCGGGTCCGACGAGACCGCGCGCCAGCCGTACGCCTACCGGCGCCGGCCGCTGCAGGAACCGGACTGGCGGCGCCTGCCGGGGTGGCGGGACGTCACGCAGGACGAATGGGAGTCGGCACAGTGGCAGCGCGCCCACTGCGTGAAGAACCTGCGGCAGCTCCGCCAGGTCATGGGCGACCTGCTGGACGAGTCCTTCTACGCCGACCTCGAACGCGACCAGGCCGAGCGCGCCACGATGTCGATGCTGGTCCCGCCGCAGATGCTCAACACGATGGACTGCTCCTCCACCGCCGCCTTCCACGCCGACCCCGTGCGGCGCTACATGCTGCCGGTCTTCAGCGACCGGCGCACCGACTGGCCGTCCCACCCGCACGCCTCCCGCGACTCGCTGCACGAGGCCGAGATGTGGGCGGTCGAGGGCCTCACCCACCGCTACCCCACCAAGGTGCTCGCCGAACTCCTGCCGACATGCCCGCAGTACTGCGGCCACTGCACCCGCATGGACCTGGTCGGCAACTCCACCCCGAACGTCGACAAGCACAAGTTCACCATCAAGCCGCCGGACCGGCTCGGCGCCATGCTCGACTACCTGCGCCGTACCCCCGGCGTCCGCGACGTGGTCGTGTCCGGCGGCGACGTCGCCAACCTGCCCTGGGCGCGGCTGGAGTCGTTCGTCGGCTCCCTGCTGGACATCGACAACATCCGCGACATCCGCCTGGCCAGCAAGGCGCTCATGGGCCTGCCGCAGCACTGGCTGCAGGACGACGTCCGCGCCGGCATGGAGCGCCTGGCCCGCAAGGCGCACGAGCGCGGCGCGCAGATCGCGATCCACACCCACGTCAACGCGGCCCAGTCGGTGACCCCGCTGGTCGCGAAGGCCGCCCGCGCGATGCTCGACACCGGCATCCGCGACGTCCGCAACCAGGGCGTGCTGCTGCGCGGGGTCAACGACGCCCCGGACGCGCTGCTCGACCTGTCGTTCGCGCTGCTCGACGAGGCCGGGATCCTGCCGTACTACCTGTACATGTGCGACATGATCCCGAACAGTGAGCACTGGCGGCTCGCGGTCTGGGAGGCGCAGGAACTGCAGCACGCGATCATGGGCTACCTGCCCGGCTTCGCCACCCCGCGGATCGTCTGCGACGTCCCCTACGTCGGCAAGCGGTGGGTGCACCAGCTCGCCGACTACGACCGCGAGCGCGGGATCTCCTACTGGACGAAGAACTACCGCACCGGACTGGAGCTGTCCGACCCGGACGCGCTGACCCGCCGGTACGAGTACCACGACCCGATCTACACGCTGCCGGAGGAGGGGCAGGAGTGGTGGCGGGAACGTTCCGGGATCGCCTGACGCGCCACGACCGGCGCCTTTACGTTGTAGATCAGGAATGCGGCGGAATATCCTCGGACGGGTGACCACATCCGGCCTGACCGCCGCCGACCTGACCGCCGCCGACCTGGAGGACGACCCGCATCCGCACCTCGCGCGGCTGCGGGAGCACGAGCCGGCCGCCTGGATCCCGGCGCTCGGCGGCCGGCTCGTGACGTCCCGCGCCCTGGCGCTGCGGGTGCTGCGCGACGCGGGCACCTTCACCGTGGACGACCCGCGCTTCTCCACCGCCCAGGTCGTCGGGCCGAGCATGCTGTCGCTGGACGGCCCCGCCCACACCCGGCACCGCGACCCGTTCGCACGGCCGCTGCGTCCCGCGCGGACCCGCGAGCGGTTCACCGCGTTCGCCGAGGCCGAGGCCGCCCGGCTGGTGGCCGCCCTCGCGCCCGCGGGCCGGGCCGAACTGCGCGGCGAGCTGGCGGGGCCGCTGGCCGTCGCGGTCGTCGCCGAGGCCCTGGGGCTGGACGGCGTGGACGCCGCGGTCGTCCGCTCCTGGTACGGCGCGTTCGTCGAGGCGGTGTCCGCCATCACCGCGGGCGGCACCGCCCCGCAACGCGCCGCCGAGGCGTACCGGCTGCTCACCGCGGCGGTCGAGGACGCGATCACCGCGTCCCGTCCCGGGTCGCTGCTGGCCGAGGCCGCCCGCGACGAGGCCGGGCTGACCACCGCCGAACTCGTCGCGAACTCCGCGATCTTGATGTTCGGCGGCATCGACACCACCGAGGGCATGATCGCCAACGCCGCGCTGCACCTGCTCGGGCACCCCGATCAGCTGCGGCTCGTCCTGGACGACCCCGGCCTGCTGCCGGCGGCGGTCGAGGAGTCGCTGCGGCTGGAGCCGCCGGCGGCCGTGGTCGACCGGTACGCCACCCGCGACACCGACCTCGGCGGGACACCGGTCCGCGCGGGCGACCTGGTGCGGGTGTCGATCGCCGGCGCCAACCGCGACCCGGCCGTCTTCCCCGACCCCGGCCGCTTCGACGTGCGGCGGCACAACGCCGCCGCGCATCTGGCGTTCGCGCACGGCCCGCACTTCTGCTTCGGCGCCCCCCTCGCCCGGCTGGAGACCCGCGCGGCCCTCACCGCGCTGCTCGGCCGGCTCCCCGGGCTGCGTCTTGACCCGGACCGCCCGGCGCGCCCGCGCGGGCTGGTGTTCCGCAAACCGCCGCGCCTGGACGTCCGCTGGGACCGCTGAAGGCCAGTTCAGGCCCTGTCCCCCGTCCAAACGGGCACTCCGGATATGGGAATATGTCGCAATGATCGTGGAACGCCGGGTCGAGCTGCGCTTCGGGCTGGAAAGCCGGGAAGCCGAGACGCACACCAACCTGTCCGCCGTACGCCAGGACGGCCGCTGCCTGTGGGTCGCGGGCGACGAGACGGCCACCATCGAGCGGCTCACCGCCGTCCTGGACGGGGACGGCCGCGTCACCGGCTACGAGGGGCAGGCCACGGTCGCGCTCGCCGACCTCGTCCCGCTGCCCGCCGGGCCCGACGAGGAGGCCGACATCGAGGGGCTCGCCCGGTCGAACGGCTGGCTGTGGGCGGTCGGCTCGCACAGCCTCAAGCGCAAGAAGATCAAGCCGGGGCAGAGCGGGGCGAAGGCGCGCAAGCGGCTGGCCACCGTCGTCCGCGAGGACAACCGCTTCATCCTCGCCCGGCTCCCCCTGGTCACCGGCGACGACGGGCTGCCCCGCGTCGTCCGCGCGGACGGGGACCGCACCGCCGCCGTCCTCGGCCTGGACAAGGACTCGATCACCGACCTGCTCACCGGCGACCCGCACCTCGCGCCGTTCCTGTCCATCCCGAGCAAGGACAACGGCATCGACATCGAGGGCATCGCCGCGCACGGCGACCGCCTCTACATCGGGCTGCGCGGGCCGGTGCTGCGCGGCTGGGCCGTACTGGTGGAGATCCGCCCCGAGACCCATCCGGACGACCCGCGCCGGCTGCGGCTGCTGCCCGTCGGCGACGGCGGGGACCGCTACCGCACGCACTTCCTCGACCTGGGCGGCCTCGGCATCCGCGACCTGTGCCCGCACGGCGACGACCTGCTCATCCTCACCGGCCCCAGCATGGACCTCGACGGCCCGGTCCGGGTCGTGCGGTGGCGGGACGCGGTCGAGGCCGACGCCCCGGAGATCGTTCCGGCCGGGGAACTGGAGACGCTCGGCGACCTGCCCTACGGCGACGGCGACGACCACGCCGAGGGCATCGCGGTCCTCGACGAGCCCGGCACCCGCCTCCTGGTCGTCTACGACAGCCCCTCCCCCGCGCGCCTCACCGCGGAGGGCGGCGTCCTCGCGGACGTGGTCGATCTCGGCTAGCGGTACCCGAATAAGCGCTCGCTTTCGCGCTCTGCTTGGATGGGCCCGGCAACCGGCAGGAGTCGAAGGGGCAGGGCATGATCGAGTGGTCCGAGGAAGACCTGATGATCCGGGACGCGGTGCGCGGCTGGATCGACGCGGAGGTCCGGCCCAACCTGGACGCGCTGGAGTCGGGCGACCTCCCGCCGTACGACCTGCTGCGCAACATGTACAAGACGTTCGGGATGGACGAGATGGCCCGCTCGTCCTTCCACGCCCGGCTCGCCAAGGAGAAGCAGGGCGGGGCGGACGGCGCGGAGGAGCGCTCGGGCGGCGGCGCGGCGATGACCATGCTGCCGGTCATCGAGCTGTGCAAGGTCGCGCCCGGCCTGGTGTCGGCGATGGGCGTCGGCCTCGGCCTCGCCGCCGGGACGATCATGAAGCGCGGCACACCCGAGCAGAAGGAACGCTGGGCGCTCCCCCTGCTCACCATGGAGAAGGTCGGCGCCTGGGCGATCACCGAGCCGAACTCCGGGTCGGACGCGTTCGGGGGCATGCAGGCCACCGCGCGGAAGGTCGGCGACGAGTACGTCCTCAACGGCAGCAAGACCTTCATCACCAACGGCCCCTACGCCGACACGATCGTCTTCTATTGCAAGCTGGACGACGGCGACCGTTCTCCGGCCCCCGCCCACCACCCATCGAGTGAAGAGCCTCGCTCGGCCTCCGCTGACCCCCGCGACCGGGAGATCCTCACGTTCGTCCTCGACCGGGGCATGGAGGGCCTGGAGCAGAGCAGGCCGCTGCGCAAGATGGGACTGCACTCCTCCCCCACCGGCGAGCTGTTCCTCAACGACGTCCGCGCCGGAGCCGACCGGCTCCTCGCGTCCGGAACGCAGGGCGGCAAGGAGTCGGCGAAGCAGAACTTCGTCACCGAGCGCGCCGGCGTCGCGGCCATGGCCCTCGGCGTCATCGAGGAGTGCCTGAAGCTGTCGGTCGAGTACGCCAAGACCCGCGAGCTGTGGGGGCAGCGGATCGGCGACTTCCAGCTCATCCAGCTGAAGCTGGCCAAGATGGAGGTCGCGCGGCTCAACGTCCAGAACCTGGTGTTCCGGCACATCGAGATGCAGCGCGCCGGCCGCGCCATGACGCTCGCCGAGGCGTCGGCGATGAAGCTGTACGCGGCGCAGGCCGCCAGCGAGGTCGCGCAGGAGGCGGTGCAGCTGTTCGGCGGCAACGGCTACATGAGCGAGTACCGCGTCGAGCAGCTCGCCCGCGACGCCAAGTCGTTCCAGATCTACGCGGGCACCGACGAGATCCAGGTGACGCACATCGCCCGCGACCTGCTGTCGCGCTGACCCGGGCGAGGGATCCAGGAAGGCGCGGCCGGCAACGAACTTCCGCGGGCGGCCGGACATCGAACAGGTGGGGGTGGGCGAGGGCGATCACCCACCCCCACCGAGACGGCCTTTCTGGACAGCCGACGATGGGGACTGGATACTCACAGCCATGGACGGTCAGCCCTCATTCCCGGTGAGAGCGTCCGACACACAGCGGGACCGGGTCCTGCGCGTCCTCAGCGACCGCGTGGCCGAGGGCCGGATGTCGAACGACACCTTCGAGCGCCGTGTCGACCAGGTGCTGCGGGCACGCAGCCAGGCCGAGCTGGCCGACATCGTGCACGACCTGCCGCCGCCGAGCCGCGTCGTCGACCGGCTGACCGGCCTGATCTCATCGGTGTCGCACGCGACGGCGCGGATCGAGGCGGCCTGGCGGGCGCCGCGGCTGCCCCGGTTCATGCTGCCGCCGGCCGAGCTGAGGCGCATCGTCATCGGCCGGGCCCCGGCCTGCCAGTTCGTCCTCACCGACCTGACCGTCTCGCGGTTCCACGCCGAGATCTGCCCGGCCGGCGAAGGCTGGACGATCTGCGACCTCGGGTCGATGAACGGCACCCGGGTGAACGGGTGGCGGCTGACCGGCCCGGCCCGGCTCCGGCCGGGCGACGAGGTCGGCTTCGGCAACGCCGTCTTCATCGCCACCGCCCCCTGACCCCCGCCCGGCCTCCCCCGGCTACAGGGGCGGGCGGCGCGCCTCCCAGGGGGTGCTGAGCACGACCGTGGTCCGGGTCGCGACGTTCGCGGCGGCGCGGATCTTCTGGAGCAGGTCCTCCAGCTCGTTCGGCGACGAGACCCGCACCTTGAGGATGTAGCTCTCCTCGCCGGCGACCGAATGGCACGCCTCGATCGCCTGGAGATGCGCCAGCCGGTCGGGGGCGTCGTCCGGCGCGGCCGGGTCGATCGGCTTGATCGACACGAACGCGGTCAGCGGCAGCCCGATCCGCTGGGTGTCCAGCTGGGCGGCGAACCCCTTGATGACGCCGCGCTTCTGCAGCCGCCGGACACGCTGGTGCACCGCCGACACCGACAGCCCCGTCTCCTTGGCCAGGTCGGTGAAACTCATCCGCCCGTCGTCGGCGAGCAGCGCCAGAATCTGACGATCGATCTCCTCCACGCGGGAAATGTAGCGTGCCGGAGACGGGGCGTGCGCCCCCATAGATCACGGATCGGCGTTATCCGGGCGGTTTCAGCGGCGCGCGGGCCGCAGCGGGCCGCAGCTGCCGCGCACCACCAGCTCGGTCGGCAGCAGCACCGGCCCTCCCCTGCCGCGCCGGGCCGGCTCGCGCAGCAGCAGCTCACAGGCGCGGTAGCCGATGTCGTGGCCGGGACGGGCGACGGCGGTCAGCGGCGGGTCGCACAGTTCCGCCCACGCCACGTCGTCCACCATCGCGATCGACACGTCGGCGGGGACCCGCAGGTCCAGCTCGCGGGCCACCAGCACGGCCGCCTCCCCGAGCAGGTGCCCGGCGGCCAGGATCGCGGTGACGTCGGCGCGGCGCTGCAGCAGCCCGGCGGCGGCCGCGTAGGCGGCGTCGCGGGCCGGGCGGGCGGCGACGACCAGGTCCTCCTCGACGGGGACGCCGAGCTGGGCGAGCGTGTCGCGGAACGCGCGCTCGCGCACCCCGGCGGCGGCGCCGGGGGCACCGCCGAGGAAGCCGATGCGCCGGTGCCCGAGCCCGGCGAGGTACTCGGTGAGGGACCGGACGCCGCCGGTGTCGTCGGCGAGGACGGCCGGGATCTCCGGCAGCCCCGGCAGCACCCGGTCGGCGAAGACGACGCTGGAGCACACCCGGGCGGCGGCCCGCCAGTCGGCCCGGTCACCGGCCGGCACCGCGATGATCCCGTCCACCCGCTGCTCGACCAGCCGCTCGACGATCTCGGCCTCGCGGGCGGGGTCGCCGTGCGCGGCGTCGACGATGACGTGCTCGCCGAGGCTGCGGGCGCAGGCGAGCACGCCCGCGACCAGTTCGGCGCGGAACGGGTCGGTGACGTCCGGGACGACCAGCCCGATGCCGCCGCTGCGGCGCAGCTTCAGCCCGCGGCCGAGGGCGCTCGGCCGGTAGTCCAGCTCGCGGGCCGCGGCCAGCACCCGCTCGCGGGTGGCGGCGCCGACCGACCCGGTTCCGGAGAACACCCGGGACACGGTGGCGATGCCGACGCCCGCCGACGCGGCCACATCCTTGATCGTCGCCGGCCGTCCGCGCGTCATCCCGCCCCCCGGGGTTTTCGATCACCTTATCCGCGTCCGACCTCCCATGGAAACGATTCCATGATGTTTACTCCCCTCAATACCGTAAAGCCCCTGCTCGGCAGGGGGCAGTGAAAACGTTTCCATGGGGGGCCGATGGCCAAGATCGTGCTGGACCGGGTCGACAAGGTGTACGGCGGCGGCGTCAAAGCCGTGGACGGGCTCGACCTGGAGATCCGGGACGGCGAGTTCATGGTGCTGGTCGGCCCGTCCGGCTGCGGCAAGTCCACCGCGCTGCGGATGATCGCCGGGCTGGAGGAGATCAGCGGCGGGAAGATCCTCATCGGCGACCAGGTCGTCAACGACCTCGCGCCCAAGGACCGCGACATCGCGATGGTCTTCCAGAACTACGCCCTCTACCCGCACATGACCGTCGAGCAGAACCTCGCGTTCGGCCTCAAGCTGCGCGGCACCCCGAAGTCGGAGATCAAGGCGAAGGTCCACGAGGCCGCCAAGATGCTCGGCCTCGAGCAGTTCCTGTCCCGCAAGCCCGCCGCGCTGTCGGGCGGGCAGCGCCAGCGCGTCGCGATGGGCCGCGCGATCGTCCGCGAACCGCAGGCGTTCCTGATGGACGAGCCGCTGTCCAACCTCGACGCCAAGCTCCGCGTGTCCATGCGCGCCTCGCTCAGCCAGCTGCACGAGCGGCTCGGCGTCACCACCGTGTACGTGACGCACGACCAGGTCGAGGCCATGACGCTCGGGTCGCGGGTGTGCGTGCTGCGCGAGGGCGTCCTGCAGCAGGTCGACACCCCGCAGCGGCTGTTCGACAACCCCGTCAACCTGTTCGTCGCCGGGTTCATCGGATCGCCCGCGATGAACTTCGTCCTCGCCGACCTCGCCTCCGGCGACGACGGCGCGCAGGTCCGCTTCGCCGGGTACACGCTGCCGGTGCCGGCCGCGACCCTCCACGACAAGCCGGGCCTGCGGGACCACATCGGCCGCAAGGTCATCCTCGGCATCCGCCCCTCGGACTTCGAGGACGCCGCGCACGCCGGCCCCGGCTGGGCGCCGATGGAGGTGCGCAGCAGCGTCACCGAGGAGCTGGGCAGCGAGATCAACGTCATCTTCACCATCGACGCCCCGCCGGTCGAGCACAAGGACACCGCCGACCTCGCCGAGGACGCCGAGGACGGCGGCGACATGGCACTCCCGCTCGCCGACAACAAGGCGCTGTGGACGGCCCGTGTCAACTCCCGCTCGCACGTGCGGCCGGGACAGGACGTCCAGCTCGCCGTGGACACCCGCCGGCTGCACTTCTTCGACCCCTCCAGCGGCCTCGCCGTGTGACCCCAGGGGCGCGCCCCCCGGAACCGCTCGGGCCGGGCGGCCGCAGACCGCCCGGCCCGTGACCCGGTGGCCGAGGTTCGAACCGGGAGGGTTACTTCACCGAACCCGCCAGCACGCCCTGGACGAAGTAGCGCTGGAAGGCGAAGAACACGACCAGCGGGACGATCAGCGACAGGAACGCGCCGGGCGCGAGGATGTCGATGTTGCCGGTGAACTGCCGCATCTGGGACTGCAGCCACTTGGTCATCGGCTGCGACCCGGTGTCGGCGAACACCAGCGCGACCAGCAGGTCGTTCCACACCCACAGGAACTGGAAGATGCCGAGTGAGGCGATCGCCGGGCCGCCCAGCGGGAAGATCACCCGGCGGAAGATCGTCCACTCCGAGCCGCCGTCCATCCGCGCCGCCTCCAGCAGGTCCCGCGGGATCGCCGCGAAGAAGTTGCGGAGCAGGAAGACGGCGAACGGCAGGCCGAACGCGACGTGGAACAGCACCACGCCGGTGACCGACCCGAACATGTGGAACCCGCCGAACTCGATGTGGCCGTACAGCTTGGCGACCGGGATCAGCGCGACCTGGACCGGCACCACCAGCAGCGCCACGACGAGCAGGAACAGCCAGTCGCGCCCGGGGAACTCCATCCACGCGAACGCGTAGGCGGCCAGCGAGGCGATCACCACCACCAGCAGGGTCGCCGGGACGGTGATCAGCACGGTGTTCCAGAACGAGTCGACGAAGTCGCCCTTGTCCAGCAGCGAGCCATAGGACTCCAGGGTCAGCTGCGCCGGCTTGGTGAACACCTCCCACCAGCCGCCGGCGTTGTTGTCCTCGTTGGAGCGCAGCGACGCGACCAGCAGCCCGAGCGTCGGCACGAGCCAGAACAGCGCGATCAGCACCAGCAGCGCCTGCGCGGCGCCGCCACCGGCCCGGCCGGCGATCCGGGCGGCCAGGCCGCGGCGCGGC
>NZ_BCQQ01000085.1 GCF_001552155.1 Actinomadura formosensis NBRC 14204
TACGCCCAGGTGCTCGGCACCCGGACCAGCGTGGTGGGCCGGTCCCGGTACCGGCTGACGAGCTCGGCGATGCCGACGAGGCAGCTCAGCGAGACGGCGACGGCGTATCCGAGCACCCGCTCACCCCTCGGTCAGCCGGACGACCTCGTCGATCTCGCGTTCCACGGCGACCAGGCCGCGCTCGCGCAGCGTCTCGACGGCGTCGGCGACCTCCAGGAGACCGAGCCGGGTCGCGTGGTGAAGCTGCTCCAGCGACAGCGGGCCGTTCGCCGCGCGCAGCCGGGCCAGGACGCGGCGGCACGCGTCCTGCGAGGCGGGCTCGGCCTCGGCCGCGCCGCCGGGCTCCGCGCCGGGCGGCCTGCGCGGCGCGGCGCCGCGTCCCGGAGGCGCCAGGAACGCGCTCCACGGATCCGCCGACCGGTTCTCTCGCATGTCCACCTGCCTGTCGCCACCCTGATGCTATGTCACTGTTACGACGCGCCGGAGCCGCCGTCCGCTCCCGCGCTTTCGGGGCGGGCGCGCTGCCGCGGCGACGACCGCGCCACGATCAGCCGGTCGCCGGCGGCGAGGGTCGCGCAGCCGGGATGGTCGAACGGCAGCGTCCGGTCGCCCCGGACGACCGCGAGCGCCGGTTCGCGCACCGCCGTGAGCGGCCCGCCGACCTCGTCCGGGCGGACCTCGCGCTCCACCAGGTCGAGGCCGCTGCCCTGGTCGAGGAGGTCCTCGATGACCTCGCTGACGCTCGGCTGGGTGGTGGACACCCCGAGCAGCCGCCCGGCCGCCTCCGACGAGGTCACCACGTGGTCGGCGCCGGACTGCCGCAGCAGCGGGGCGTTCTCCGACTCGCGCACCGACGCCTGGATGCCGGCGTGCGGGTTGAGCTGCCGCGCGGTCAGGGTGATCAGCACCGCGGTGTCGTCGCGGGCGCTCGCCACCACGATCTCCCGGGCGCGCTGCACCGCCGCCTGTCTGAGCACCGAGCTGCGCGTCGCGTCCCCGACGATGCTCACGAACCCGGCCTCCGCCGCCTCGGCCACCACGCGCGGGTCCGGGTCCACGACGACGATCGACCCGCGGTCGACGCCGGTGCTCAGCAGGGTCTTGATGGCGCTGCGGCCTTTCGTGCCATAGCCGGCCACCACGATGTGGTCCCGCACGCGTGCCCTCCAGCGTGACTTGCGCCAGTCCTCGCGGGTGCGTTCCGCCAGGACCTCCAGGGTCGTGCCCACGAGAACGATGAGGAACAGCACCCGCACGGGCGTGATGAAGACGATGTTGATGAACCGGGCCGCGTCCCCCACCGGGGTGATGTCACCGTAGCCGGTGGTGGAGACGGTCACCGTCGCGTAGTAGAAGGCGTCGAGCAGCGACAGCTCCCCGTCGCCGGAGTCTTTGTATCCGCTGCGGTCGGCGTAGACGACGGCCACCACGGAGAGCAGGAGCACCAGCGCGATCCCGACCCGCTTGGCGACCGCGCGCAGCGGCGCCGTCCTGGAGGAGGGCAGCAGGACGAGCGGGCGCCCCGCCGCCTCCGGATCGTTCAAGCTCGGCACCGCACCGAGCTTAACGAGCGGTTGGCCGGTCCAGGACCGGCCGCCGGTCACACGTCGGTGACGCGCAGCCCGGCGTGGGCCTTGTAGCGGCGGTTGATGGAGATCAGGTTGGCGGTGAACGCCTCGACCTGGTGGGCGTTGTGCAGCCGGCCGCCGTAGACGCCGCGCATCCCGGGGATGCGGCCGGCGAGGGCCTGGACGAGGTCGGTGGCCTCGCGGTCGTCACCGAGGACGAGGACGTCCAGCTCCATCTCGGCCACGCTGGGGTCGAGCAGCAACTTGGCGGAGACGTGATGGAATGCGGCGACGACGCGGCTGCCGGTCAGGACGGCGGCGGCCTGCTCGGCGGCACTGCCCTCCTCGACCGGCAGCGCGAACGCGCCCTTGCCCTTCTCGAAACCGAGCGGGTTCACGCAGTCGATGACGATCTTGCCGGCCAGTTCGGCGCGCAGCGACTCCAGCGTGGCCTTGTGGCCCTCCCACGGCACCGCGACGATCACCACATCGGACTCCCCCGCCGCGACCGGGTTCTCCGCGCCGGAGACCGGCAGGTCCGCGCCCTGTTCAGCGGCGAGCCCGGCGGCGGCCTCCTGCGCGCGCTCGGCCTTGCGCGACCCGATCGTCACCCGGTGCCCGGCGAGCGCGAACCGGCGCGCGAGGCCCTTGCCCTGGTCGCCGGTGCCGCCGAGGATGCCGATCGACAGGCCGCTCGCGTCGGGAAGGTCGTAGGGGGTCTTCTGCTGCTCAGTCATGCGATCGAGTCTGCCAGGCGGCTCCCCGCACGCTCCGCCCCGGGCGCCCTCATCGGCGAAAACCGCCTGATCAAGGCGTCCGGTGCGGCAGCATGGTGCCCGTGGACGCCGAGCAGATCACCATGTTGCGCGAGGTCCTGTCGACGACGGGCTGGCTGGAGCGGACCCAGGAGTTCGGCCGTGCGCTGCGGGTCACCTCCCGCACCCCGGGCGGGCTGCTGCTCGTCGGCACGCCCGGCGACGACCCGTGGCATCTGGCGGCGCACCTGGACGACGAGAGCCGGCTCGGCGGCGTCCCCGGCCTGGCCCCCACACTGGTCCGCTGGACGCCGCCCGCCGACGCGCCCGCGCACCTGCGGATCGGGTTGGAGCGGCTGGAGGCGGCCCGGCGCGGCGAGACGCTGTTCGTCGTCGCCGAGGAGGACGCGCCCGTCCCGCTGCTGGAGCGGGTCGACGACGCGCGCCGCACCGGCGCGACCGTCCTCGCGCTGGAAGGCGGCGACCGGGAGCTGCGGGGCCTCGCCCATGAGGCGCTGACCGTCCCCAAGGACGAGGCCCTCATGTCGTTCGACGGCGCCCAGCATCTGGTCAGCGCCGCGGCCGGGCAGGAGCCGGCGCGGAGCCCGCGCGGGCTCCGCCACCGCCTCGCCAGGTTCCTCGACGCCGTCTCCGGCCCGGTCGTCGACTGAGGGGCATCCTCGCTTCGCTGCGGTGCCCCTCAGTCGTCGGCGGGGGCCTGGGGGGCGCCCCCGGATGAAGTCAGTTCTCGTTCTGCTTGCGCCACGCCTCGTTGCGCTCGCGGGCGAGCACGAGGGCGTTCGCCGCGTCGCTCTCGGACGCGTACGGCCCCATCCGGTCCTTGCCGGGGCAGCCGGGCCCATGCTCGACCTTCATGTGCTTCAGGCAGAACCACCAGTCACCATCGTCACCGGCCATCGGCGCTCCTCTCGCTCGCTTCCGCAGGGATTCGTTGCCGCGATCCCGCTGACTACACTCCATCACTATGACGACCCAGCTGCTCCGGCCCGGAAACGTTTCCCCCATGCGCAAGGTCCCGTCCTCCATCCCGCGACCGGAGTACGTGGGCAAGAAGCGGCCGAAGACCGGGGAGCCGGACGTCAAGACACCCGAGATCATCGAGAAGATGCGGGTGGCGGGCAGGATCGCCGCGCAGGCACTGCGGGAGGTCGGCGAGAACATCCGGCCCGGCATCACGACCGACGAGCTCGACCGGATCGGGCACGAGTTCCTGCTCGACCACGGCGCCTACCCGTCCACGCTGGGCTACCGCGGGTTCCCCAAGTCGCTGTGCACCTCGATCAACGAGGTGATCTGCCACGGCATCCCGGACGACACGGTCCTGCGCGACGGCGACATCGTCAACATCGACATCACCGCGTTCATCGACGGCGTCCACGGCGACACCGACGCGACGTTCCTGTGCGGGGACGTGGACGAGGAGTCGCGGCTGCTGGTCGAGCGCACCCACGAGGCGGCCATGCGCGGCATCCGCGCGGTCAAGCCGGGACGGGCGCTGAACGTCATCGGGCGGGTCATCGAGTCCTACGCCAAGCGGTTCGGGTACGGGGTCGTCCGCGACTTCACCGGCCACGGGATCGGCACGACGTTCCACTCCGGCCTGGTCGTCCCCCACTACGACGACCCGAGCGCCACGACGGTCATCGAGCCGGGGATGACGTTCACGGTCGAGCCGATGCTGACGCTCGGCACCTACGACTACGACATCTGGCCGGACGGCTGGACGGTCGTCACCAAGGACCGCAAGCGCACGGCGCAGTTCGAGCACACGCTCCTGGTGACCGACGACGGCCATGAAATCCTCACCCTGCCGTGACGGTCCTCTTGATCTAGAGTCCGGTTTACGTCACACACCCGGCCGGGAGAACCTCTCCAGATGAACGCCCCAGCGCCCTATGAGCCGAGGGTCCCGTCCGACAGCATGCCGCCGGGGCGGGCGGCCCTGAGCGTGACGTGGGCGGCGCTGCCGTTCCTGACCCTCGGCTACGCCACGCCGTTCACGTTCGCGGCGGCGGCGCTGTGGCGGCGCAGCCTGCACCTGACGGTGTCCACGGCCGCGTATCTCGGGGTGTTCGCGCTGGCGATGTTCCTGCTCCCCGGCATCAACGAGGACGAGGGCACCGAGCGCGTGTTCGGCATGCTGCTGTTCGTCCTCGCGGTGGTGGGATGCGGGCACGCGTTCCTGATCCGGCGCCGCGTGTTCGACCCGCACGGGCTGTCGGCGGTCGACAACGAGGCCGTGGTGGAGCGGGTCAAGCGGCGCCGGCTGCTGCGGGAGAAGGCGCGGGAGCTGGCGGCGGCCGACCCGGGCCTTGCCAAGGAGCTGCGGATCGGACGTCCCGACCTGCCGCGCCAGTACAACGACGGGGGGCTGATCGACGTCAACCACGCCCCGGCGGAGGCGCTGACGCTGCTGCCCGGCATCACCCCGGAACTGGCGGAGAAGATCGAGCGGGTGCGGGCGGAGACGGGCGGGTTCATGTCCGCCGAGGAGCTGTCCGCGATCGCGGGGCTGCCGCCGTCCCTGACGAGCGACGTCGCCGACTACGCCGTCTTCATCCGCTGATCCGGTCCCGGCCGGGTGACCCGGAACCGAGACCCCCATCCCCGCATCAAAGGGACGTGGCGCCACCTTCGGCGCGTCGCCGCTGAAAACGATCAGTAGCGGGTTAGAGTCCCGCCCTGAATACGGGCGGCGGACGCTCTGGAAGGCGGGGGAACGGCACATGATGGGCAAGACGCATGCCCTGAGCGGCGCGCTGGCGTGGCTGGCCGCCGTCCCGGTGCTCGGCTACGAGCGGCTGCTCGGCGAGTACGCGGTGACGCTGTCGCCGGAGCAGATCGCGGCGGGCGCCGTGGTGTGCGCGGGCGCGGCGATCCTGCCGGACATCGACCACCACAACGGGCGCATCGCCAACACGTTCGGCCCCATCACCCACCACATGTGCAAGTGGATCGGGAAGCTCTCGGGCGGTCACCGGCACGCCACCCACTCGATCCTGTTCGCGGTCGGCATGGGCTGGGCGATGGACACGCTCGCCACCCACTACGTCTACGCCTGGTGGGCCTGCCTCTTCATGATCGTCGGGCTCGGGCTGCGCGGCGTCGGGCTGGACTTCGAGGGACGCGAGCCCCAGTCCGCGCTCGCCGACTGTGCGCTCGCCCTCATCGCCGTCTGGCTCATGCACAAGATCGATATGAGCTTCGCGGGGTTCGCGGTGACCCTCGGCTGCCTGGCGCACGTCGCCGGCGACTGCCTGACCCCGAGGGGCTGCCCGGTGTTCTGGCCGCTGCCGTGGCGGATCGACATCCCGGTCGTCCCGCGGACGGACGGCAAGGTGGAGCGCTGGGTGGTGATGCCCGTCCTCACCCTCGGCATCGCCGTCCTCGCCATCCGGTCGGTCCTCGGCGACATCACCGCCCAATGGCTGACGAGGAACTGATCAGGACAGCAGGTCGGAGAACTGGTCGCAGGTCAACGGGCCGAGCCTGGCCATCGGGCCGTGCACCTTGGCCAGCTTGACCGCCTCCACGCCGGGGATGGCGGCCGCGGTGCAGGTGATCTGGGCCACCGCAAGACGCGACCAGACCTGCCGCCGGCCGCTCGGCGGACCGGCCGGGTGGACGATCAGCACGGTCGGCTTGGCGGCGGCCTCTTCGACACGGGCCGGAGGGTGAACCTCGGTGCGCAGGCCGGAGCTGCGCTCGAACGATGTGGGCGTCACCGACAACTGGTCGATGGCCAGGTAGGGGCGGCCGGGGAGCCCCGGCCGCGTGACCGCCTCCAGTCTGCCGCCCTGCACCAGGTAGACGGTCATGGCGGCGGCGTTCCCGTGCGCGTCCGGCGGGTCGCCCGCGCTGATGATCCCGGTCGGCCGGACGCCGCAGCCGGCGGTCGCGAGGACCGCCGTGGCCACGGCGGCGGCCCGGCGGAGACGCGACCGTCTCATGCCGGCCCACCACCGTTCCCAGCGGGCAGCCAGAGCGTGAACTCCGCCCCGCCGTCCGGGCGGTTGGCCGCTTCCAGGGTTCCTCCGTGCAGCATGGCGTTCTCCTTCGCGATCGACAGGCCGAGCCCGCTGCCGTCGCTGCGGGAACGGGCCGCCTCCGCCTTGACGAACCGGTCGAAGACCACGGCGATCAGCTCGCCGGGCAGCCCGGGGCCGCGGTCGGCGACGACGACCTCCACGCCGGAGGTCCCGTCGCGGTCGGCCGGCGCAAAGCGCAACGTGACCGGCGGGCCGCCGTGCTTGAGCGCATTGCCGGCCAGGTTGGCGATGACGACGTCGAAACGCCGCGGGTCCAGGCGGGCGAACAGGTCCGGGGGACCCTCGACGGTCACCCGGTCCCGCCAGCCGCGCGCGCCCAGCGTGCCCGCGATCGCGTCGGCCAGGTTCACCTCGTCCAGAACGAGCGAGGCGGCGCCGGCGTCGAACCGGCTGATCTCGATGAGGTGCTCGACGAGCCGGCCGAGCCGCCGGGTCTCGTCCGCGACGAGCCGGGCGGCATCGCCGTCGTCGCCGCCCGCCTCGTCCGCGAGCACGTCGGTCATCGCGATCATCGAGGTGAGCGGGGTGCGCAGCTCGTGGGACACGTCGGCGACGAACCGGCGGGACGCGGCCTCCATCGCGCGCAGCTCGAGCACCGTCCGCTCCAGCGCCTCGGCGGTGCGGTTGAAGGTGCGGGCGAGGTCGGCCAGTTCGTCCCGGCCCCGCACGTCCACGCGCGTCGCCAGCTCGCCCGCGCCGAGCGCGCGGGCGGCGGCGCCGAGGCGGCGCACCGGGCGCAGCACACCCCGGGTGGCCAGCAGCGCGAGGAGGAGCGCCGCAAGCAGCGCGACCGCGTCGGCGATCGACAGGACCCGGGTGAACAGCCGGAGGTCGGACGCCTCCCGGTCCAGGCTCGCCGTGAGGAAGACCATCGGCGGGGTGGTCCGCTGCGGCTCGTCCATCGTCGTCTCGTAGCCGGTGACGCGCGCCCCGACCAGCAGATAGGGGCGGCTCCGGTTCATCCTCTCCTTGCGGACGACGCGCTGGAAGACCATTCCGCGCATCGCGCGCCGCGCGAACTCCTTGCTGACGGGAACGTCGAGATGGCCGGGCTCCGGCAGCCTCACCGAACCGTCCAGTGGTACGGGCACCCACACCGCCTGGTGTCCCTCGGCGGTGAGGGCTTCTATCAGCTCCTCGCCGACGTCCTCCTGCGTGTCCGGCGGAAGCTGGTCCGGGATGTGCTGGGCGAGGGCGGTGCGCACCTCGCTCAGCACCGCATCCTGGGCGCGCTGCAGCATCACCCGCCGCACGAGCACATAGGACAGGCCGGACGCCAGCACGGACGCCAGCAGCGCGACCGCGGTGAACGCCGCGGCGAGCCGGACCCGCAGCCCGGTGAGGGGGCGCAGCCTCAGCACGGCGCGGTGAAGCGGTAGCCGAAGCCGCGGACGGTCTCGATCAGCCGGGGCTCGGCGGGCTCGTCCTCGATCTTGGCCCGGACGCGCTGCACACAGGCGTCCACCAGCCGCGAGTCGCCGGGGTAGGTGTGCTCCCAGACCTCCGCGAGCAGGTACTGGCGGGTGAGGGTCTGGCCCGGCCGCCGGGTCAGCTCCAGCAGCAGCCGCAGCTCGGTCGGGGTGAGGCGCAGATCGGCGCCGCCCTTGGCGACCTTCAGCGAGGCCCGGTCGATGACGAGGTCGCCGTAGACGGAACGGTCGAGGCGGGTGTGCTCGGCGCGGCGCAGGACGGCGCGGATACGGGCGTCCAGGACGCGGGGCTCGACGGGCTTCACCACGTAGTCGTCGGCGCCCGCCTCCAGGCCGAGGACGATGTCGAGGTCGTCGCCGCGCGCGGTCAGCAGGATCACCGGCAGCGAGTCGTCCCGGCGGATGCGGCGGCACACCTCGATGCCGTCGATGCCGGGCAGCATCACGTCCAGGATCGCGATCTCGGGGCGCCGGGCCCGCAGTGCCTCCAGGCCGTCCTCGCCGGTGGCGCGGGAGGTCACCCCGTGCCCCTGCCGGGTCAGCGCCAGTTCCAGGGCGGTCCGCGCGGACGGATCGTCCTCGACAAACAGAATGCTCGCCACCGGGCCATTATTGGACACCCGCGATCAAGCACCGCACTGTGTCACGAAATCCGGACACTTCTCGCACACGGCGATGACATACGGCGGGGAGCGTGATCGTCATGACGCTCGCGATCACTCCGGCCCTTCCGCAGGCACCGCCGGATTCCCCGTCCCCCGCCCGGCCGCGCGCCCTCGGCTGGCTGCTCGCCGCCGGTGTGCTCGCCCAGGTGGCGGTACGGCTGTGGTTCGCCCGCGCGCGGACCGGGCCGGTGGCGAACCCGGACGAGACCGGCTACCTGGTCGCGGCCCGGTGGCTGACCGGCGGGCCGGCCGCCGACCTGTCCGGGAACACCTTCTACCGGGGCGGCTATCCCCTCCTGCTCACCCCGGCCTCCTGGTCGTCGCACGACCCGGTGACGGTCTACACGGCCGTCATGGTGATCAACGCGCTGATCGGCGCGGCGCTGTTCCCGCTCGGGTACGCGGCGGCGCGCCGGTTCGGGCTGGCCCGGCGGGCCGCGCTGCCGCTCGCGTTCACGGCGGCGCTGCTGCCCGCCACCACGTTCTTCGGCGCGTTCGTGCTCGCGGACGCCGTGCTGCCCGCGCTCGTCCTGGCGTGGCTGCTGAGCCTGGACCGGTTCGCCCGGAAAGGCCGGGCCGTGGACGGGGTCCTCGCGAGCGTGGTCGCGGCCTACACGCCGGCCGTCCACACGCGCGGGACGGTCCTGCTCGCCGTGCACGCGCTGGCCCTGGCCGTGCTCGCGGTGAAACCCCTGCGGCGGCGCGCGGCGCTGGTCGCGGGCGGCGTGGCCGCCGCCGGGTACGCGGCGGCTGCGGTGTTCAACGCGCATCTGCAGAACACGATGTACCGGCACGGCACGCGGGACCTGGCCGGGAACTTCGAACGCCGGATGACCACGGTGGCGGGGCAGGAGCGGGCGCTGGCCGGGGCCGCCGGGCAGGTCTGGTACCTGATCGTCTCGACCTGGGGGCTGGCCGGGATCGGGCTGGTGGTCGTCGCCGCGGCGCTGGTGCGGCGGCGGACACCGCCGGCCGACCGGCTCATGGCGGCCGTGCTGACCGCCGTGACCTGCGGGATCGCGTACGCGTCGACGGCCGCGCTGCCGGACGAGCACCGGGTCGGCAACTTCGCCTACGGCCGGTACCTGTCCTGCCTCGCCCTCGTCTACGCGCTCGCGGGCGCGGCGGCGCTCGTCCGGTCGCAGGCCCGGACGGCGATGCGGCTGACGGCGGCGGCGCTGCTCGTCATGGAGGGCGCGGGCCTGTGGGTCGCCGGCTACGCGGGCGACCGGCTGCGCACCCACACGTTCATCGGCTTCGACTTCCCCGAGACCATGTTCCTGACCGGCGACCGCACCGCGCTGCACCTGCAGTGGACGGCGCTCAGCGCGGGCGTCCTGCTCTGCGGGCTGCTCCTGCTGTCGAGGCCGGCCAGGACGCCTCTCCTGGCTCTCGGCGTGGCCGGGATCAACCTGGCCGCGATGACGTTCCTCATGGGGCCGTCGCCCGACCGCATCCACCCGGCTCGGCCGTTCCCCGGCCCGGCGGCGGGCGGGGTCGTCGCGGACGTGGCGGTCGGCTGGGACGTCCGGATCAAGCTCATGCACCCGGTGTGGTGGACGCGGATCGGCCGAGTCGACGTCCGCGACGGCCGCCCGCCCGCGCCCGGCGTGTGCACGGTGCTGACCTCCCTGCCGGACGGGACGTCCCCGGAGGCGTCATGGCCCGCGCACCCGGCGGGCTGGCGGCCGTACCCGCGGCGGGACCACCCGAACGGCTGGGTGGTCTGGCGGGCCCCGGTCTGCCCGGCGGCTCAGTAGCGCGTCACCAGCGCGATGCGGTCGTGGTCGACGAGGAAGCCGTCCGAGACGAATGTGACCTCGCCGCCGTACTCCAGCACCGTCTCGATGGCGTGGTCCACGGCGTCGTCGACGACGTCCGCGCCCTTGAGGTCGCCCGGCCTCCCGTCGACCGGGACGAGTTCGCCGCCGGTCCGCACCGCGGGCGCGTAGTAGCCGCGTTCGACGACCAGGTGCTCGGCGCGGCCCTCCTCGGCCAGGCGGCCGACCTCGCGGAGCCCGCCCGCGTACCGCTGGATGCTGCGCGCGGCCTCCAGTTCCGCCAGCACGCCGACCTCCCGCAGGTCCTCGTAGGCGGCGAGCGCCGGGCGGGCCGCGTCGGCGAGGGTGCTGGGCGCGGCGCCCTCGAAGCTGCCGTCGACGCGGCCCGCCACGGTGATGTGCGGCCCGGCCACCTCGTCGAAGAACGCCTGGTGCCGGGTGACGCCCGCGACGATCAGCGGGCGGCGGTCCCGGCCGAGCACGCGGTCGAGGGCGGCCACCACGTCCCGCATGAGCTGCCGCTGCCGCTCGCCGTCGCCGCCCTGCGCGGCGCGCCGCGCCTGCCGCCCGGAGCCGGCCTCGTCGATCGGCGCGGGCACGGCCGGGAAGCCGCCGCCGGTGCGCTCGGTCAGCTCCTCGCCGCGGCCGTCCCACAGCCGGGCCCGCTGGTCCGACAGCGACAGCAGCCAGTAGCGCGGGGTGCGGGTGTAGGCGGCGACGAGGTCGCGGGTGGCGAACCCGGTGTTCACGATGACCCGCTCGTCCACGTGCTGGCCGATGGTGAACGCGTGGTGTTCGCCGCCCGGGGCGGCGAACAGCACCAGCCCGTCGGACGCGTGCCGCAGGTCGACCTCCTCCGCGGCGCGCTCCAGCCCGTGGACGACGTGGTCGGCGGCGCCGGGCGGGACCCGGGCGTCGTCGTGCAGCCGCCGCCGTGCCTCCGCCAGGAGGTTGCGCAGCCGGATGCGGTCCTCGCGGCTGCCCGTGACGGCCCGGTGCGTCGGCATCAGCACCGACACGGCCGGGTAGGCCCGCGGCTTGCGCAGCTCGGACAGGGTAGCGGCGTCCATGATCCCCCGATTAGTCAGCCTTGTTCGCTTATGTCTCTTTTGTAGCCACCCATTGGTAAACGAGGTGTAAGCGCGGGCCGAAGACCGTGCCGGGCCGCCCGCTCAGCCCGGGGTGATGAAGGCCGTCTCGTAGGCGAGGATCACGGCCTGCGTCCGGTCCCGGGCCTGCAGCTTGGCGAGGATGTTCCCGACGTGCGTCTTCACCGTCTGCGGGCTCACGAACAGCTCCTGCGCGATCTCCGCGTTCGAGTGGCCCTTGGCCATCAGCCGCAGCACGTCCCCCTCCCGCTCGGTGAGCCGGTCGTGCCAGCGCGCGCCGCCGTCCCCGCCCCGCCGCCCGTGCGCGGCGGCCAGCTCCCGGATCGCGGCCGGGAACAGCAGGCTGTCGCCGTGCGCGACCATCCGGATCGCCTGCACGATCTCCTCCGGCCGCGTCCGCTTGAGCAGGAAGCCGTGCGCGCCGGCCTTCAGCGCGTCGTAGACGTACTCGTCGTTCTCGAACGTGGTGACGACGATGATCCGCGGCGGCTCCGGCACGGTGTCCAGGACGCGGCGGGTCGCCTGGATGCCGTCGAGCCGCGGCATCCGCACGTCCATCAGGATCACGTCCGGGCGCAGCCGGTTCACCTCGCCCGGCACCCCGGCCCCGTCGGACGCCTCGCCGACCACGGTCAGGTCGCCCTCCGCGTTGATGATGGCGGCGAGGCCCGCCCGGATCAGCCGCTCGTCGTCGACCAGCAGAACCTTGATCGTCATGTTCCGGACCTTAGCGGCAGCGAGACGCAGAACCGCCAGCCGTCCTCGTCCGCCCCGGCGGTCATGTCACCGCGCAGCACGAGGACGCGCTCGCGGACCCCGGCGAGGCCGCGCCCCCCGCCGTGGCCGGCACCCTCCCCCCGCGGCGCGCCGAGCGGGTTGCTCATCTCCATCTCCAGCCGCTCGCCCGCGATGCCGAGCCGCAGCCGTACCGGGACCTTCCCCGCGTGCCGCAACGCGTTCGTCAGGCCCTCCTGGACGATCCGGTACGCCTCCCGCGACACCGCCGCCGGGACCTGCTCCACCTCGGGGCCGACCTCCGCGTCCAGCTTCACCCCGGCGATCCGGGTCTGCTCCAGCAGCCGTCCGAGGTCCTGCAGCGTGGCCTGCGGGGCGGGCCGGGACGGGTCGTCGCGCAGCAGCCCGAGCACGTGGTCGAGGTCCTCCAGCGCGGCACGGGCCGACTCCTCGATCGCGCCGAGCGCCGCCCGGGCGAACGCCGGATCGCTGTCGAGAACCCGCCCGGCCGCCCCGGCCTGCAGGGTCACCACGCTGAGCGCGTGCCCCACCGAGTCGTGCAGTTCCCGCGCCAGCCGGTTGCGCTCGGCGAGCCGGACCGCCCTCGCCTCCATGTCGGCGAGCCGCTCCGCGGCGGACGGCCCGAGGAACCACGGTGCCAGCCGGGACAGCAGCGTCCCCGCCCCCACGATCAGCGCGAGCAGCACCGCCAGCGACGCCAGCCCGATGAGCGGCGCGGGCCACTGGTGCCAGGCGTTCTCCCACCCCCAGGTGTCCAGGAAGCGGGTGTCCCAGCTCACCGCGGGCGCAAGGAGCATCACGATCGCGAACGGCGGCACCGCCAGGCTGAGGCCGCTCACCACCACGCCGCCGAACAGGTGCAGGCCGAACCACGCCGCGGCCCGGATCCGGCTCTCCCACGAGCGCCCCGGCTCCGGGACGAACGCCGCGGCGGGCCCGTTGAGCAGCTCCTTGGCGAGGGCCCCCTCCAGCAGCCGGACCGTCGGCACGAGCCCGGTGACGAACGTCGCCGCGCCCGGCAGCACGAGCAGCATCAGCACGAACTTCACGACGGCGCCGCCGATCGGCAGCAGCGGCGTGAAGCTGATCGTGAAGAACCAGTACGGCATCAGCAGCGCGCCGCCCACCACGAGGTGGGACCAGCGCCGCCAGGTCGTCCGCTCGATCAGCGGCCGGAGCACACGGAGCACGCGTCGATCCTGGCAGACGCGGCGGCGGCGGCACTCCCCCGCGCGGGGGAACCGGGGCTCAGGACGGGGTCCGCTTGCCCTGCTGCTCCGCCACCGCGCGGTCGCGCTCGGCCAGCTTGGCGAGACGCGCGTTGTAGGCGGCCAGCTCGTCCTCCTCGCCGCGGCCGCCGCCCTTCGCGGCCCGGTCGGCCTTGCGGTCCATCCGCCGCGCCTGCCGCTGGTCGTCCAGGTACCACTGGAACGCCATGACGATGAGGACGACGAACGTCGGAACCTCCCCGAAGGCCCACGCGATCGCGCCGCCGGTGTGCTGGTCGTGCAGCGTCGTGGTGCCCCACGGCGGGTCGACGGCCCCGTACCAGCCGCGCGCCAGGGCCTGGCTCATGCTCATCAGCGCGATGCCGAAGAACGCGTGGAACGGCATCGTGACGAACAGCAGGATGAGCCGCGCCGGGTAGGGCAGCTTTTTCGGCGCGGGGTCGACGCCGAGCAGCACCCAGAAGAACAGCGATCCCGCCGCCAGGAAGTGCACCATCATCGCGATGTGGCCGAGGTGGTTGCGCATCGCCGCCCCGAACAACGGCGTGAAGTACAGCGCGAACGTGCTGACCACGAAGATGATCGTCGCCACCGCGGGATGCGCGACGACGGAGAGGTAGCGGCTGTGCAGGAACGCGGTCAGCCACTCGCGCGGGCCGCGGTCGCCGCGCACCCGGGCGGGCTTCAGCGCCCGCAGCGCCAGCGTCACCGGCGCGCCGAGGACCAGGAAGATCGGCGTCAGCATGTTCAGCACCATGTGCTGCGCCATGTGCACGCTGAACAGGATCGGCGCGTACTTGGCCACGCCGGTCTGGGTGACGGCCAGGATGGTGACGAGCCCGATGAACCAGGCGGCGGTGCGTCCCATCGGCCAGGAGTCGCCGCGCCGCCGCAGCCGGGCGACGCCGGCGAGGTAGAGGCCGCCGAGCACCGCGGACAGGGTGGCGAAGAACAGGTCGAACTGCCACAGCGTCAGCAGCCGCAGCGGGGTGACCTCCGGCGGCATGTCGTAGCCGAGCAGCGACCTGACCGCCGACTCCGGCGCGGCCGGCGGGGGCGGCGCGGTACGCGCCAGGGCGACGGCGAGGCCCATGGTGGCGGCCATCACGGCCGCCTCGACCGAGGCGAACCGCGCGAACGCCCCCGGCCCGCGACCGGCGAGGGCGGGCAGCGTCCGGGTCCGGTGCCACCAGCCGAACCAGCCGAGCACCCCGAAAGCGACGATCTTGCCGAGGGCCAGCCGCCCGTAGTCCGTCGTCACCAGCTCGGACGGGTCCGGGAGCCGGGCGATCACGTTCACCAGACCGCTGGCGCCGACGGTGATGTAGCACCACAGGGCCATGCGGCTGAACCGTTCCGCCATGACGGGCAGCCGGTCGCGGCGGAGCAGTGCGTGCGCGGCGACGATGGCGAGCCCGCCGACCCACGGGGCGACGGCGGCCACGTGCAGCGCGACGCCGGTCACCGCGGTGGAGTGGTTGGCGGCCGAGGCCGAGTGCCCGGTCAGCGGCGCGGGCAGCAGCGCGATCCCGGCCATGGCGAGCAGCCCGAACGCGGCGGCGGGCGTGGTGGTGGTGCGGGCCAGCAGCGCCACCACCACGGCCAGCAGCACCACGATCATGAGGGCGGTGCCCTGCGGCAGCGAGCCGACGTAGCTGCTCAGCTCACTGCCGGTGAGGACCTCCCCGACCGGCTGGCCGAGGACGTCCGCGACGGTGAAGACCAGGGTGGCGGCCGCGGCGGCGGCCCAGCCGGCGGCCAGCCAGGACGCGGCGTTCAGATAGCCGATCGCGTCCCTGGACAGCCGGGCGGCGCCGCGCCCGCCTTCGAAGGGCAGCAACGCGGTGGCGGCGAGCAGGGCGCCGATGGTGAGCACGGACAGCAGGTCCATCGCGGCCCGGGAGACGGGCAGCCCCCACCGGGTGAGGGCGCCCGCGTCGCCGAGGCCGGGGATGACCTCCTCGGTGACCGAGCCGCCGAGGACGAGACCGGCCACCAGGGCGGCGCCGGCCGCGGCGGCCGCCGCCGCGCCGGCCCGCCAGACGCCCAGGCTCCCCTTACTCACTTCCGGTTACTCACTTCCGGTTGCCGCCGGGTGCTTGCGCTTGGCGCGGAACACGATGCCGGCACCGATGCCGACGCCCACGAGGAGGCCGCCGATGATCAGCACCCACAGGATCATCCCGGAGCCGGAGTCCTTCTCGGCGGCCTGTTCCTGGTCGAGCTTGAGCGGCTGCTCGTTGGCGGTGGCGGCGTCGCCCGTCTGCTGCTCGGCGCCGACCCCGCCGGCGGACGGCGCGGGCGAGGCCGCCTCGCCACCGGCCGCGGTGAACGTCAGGTCGCTGTTCTCGATCGGGTGCCCGTCCTCACCGACGACCCGGTAGGCGACCGTGTAGGAGCCGGCGGGCAGCGGCCCGGTCAGCTTCTGCGTCACCGTCGTTCCCGAACGCTCGGCCGGGCCCGACTGGTACGTCTTGTTCTTGTCGTCCTTGACGACGACCTTCGCCACGCTGATCTTGTCGCTGAAGACCAGCTTGACCTCGGTGACCGATTCCGCCGACCCGCCCTTTCCAGGGGTGCTCTCGACCAGGCGGGTGTGCGCCAGTGCGGGGGGCGCGGTCACGGCGCCGAGGACGAGGGCGAGGGCGGCGACGACGCCGGCGCGGCGGACGGGTCGGCGGGACTTGAAGATGTTCATGGAGGGCCGGGTTTTCTAGGTGAGTTGAAGGGCTGTGTCCACCCTACTGAGCCCGCCACCATGGCACGTCCCGGGGCGGGAAGTACCGCAACCCGCGGAAAACCCCGATCAATTGCACCCGCAGTCGCAATCGCAGCAGTCGCAGTCACAGTCGCAGCAACTGCAGCAATCACAGCAGCCCGAGCAGTCGCCGCAACCTCCGTCGCAACCGTCGCCATGCCGGGAGCACCAGCAGCGGTCCCCGCACGACTCGCCGTGGTGCTCGCTCCACTCGGGCTGGAAGACACCGCAGGTCGCGCAGACGAGCGCCCCGGTGAAGCACGGCACCGGCCAGCCGGGACGGGGCGGCCGGGGCCCGCGCCTGGAAAGGTTCTCGGGGTCGGCGAACACCCGGTCGACGGAACGTCCCACCTCGCGGTCCAGCAGCGCCCGGACGAGCCGGGGCCGCTCCAGTTCGAGGTCGGCGAGGGCCAGGCGGAGCCCGTGGAGCGCGTCGTCCGCGTGGCGGCGGGCCTCGGCGAGGGTGGTGCCGGTGGCGAGCAGCGGGTTGTAGGCGCCCGTGGCCTCGTCGTCCGCGACGTCCTCGACCGCGTCGAGGAGGTGGGCGAGCCGCCCGAAGAAGCGGCCGGCCTCGGCGAGCGGCTCGGCGTTGCGCTCCTTGCCCGCGAGGACGGCGGTGTGCGCGAACACGGCCGCGACGGCGGTCTCGGTGGGCTCGGTCAGGTCGAGCAGCCCCAGTCCGGGCGAGGACTCCAGGACGGGCTGCCGGGCGACCGCGTCGCGCAGCGCCGACGGGTCGAAGCCGACTGCGGCGCCCGTCCGCCCGCCGGCGGCGTCCCAGCGGTCGGCCATCCGCCCCGCCGCGGCGGCGACCAGGCGGCGCGCGTACGGGCCGTCGCCGTCCGCGACATGGTCACGGGTCTTGCCCGCGGCGAGCAGCAGCGACGCGGCGGCGGCCAGTTGCGCGCCCTGCGCCCGCGCCGTGACCACCTCGGCGGTCTTCATCCCGCGCAGCGCGCACGGCCCGGCCTTGCGGCGCGGGGACGACGCCGGCGCCTGCGCCTCCACCAGCACCGACACCAGCAGCCCGTCGTAGTTGGTGACGAGCCGCGCGGCCTGGCCGTGCTCGGCCCGCAACGTCAGGCACAGCCCGCAGAGATGGGCCATCCAGTCCTTGAACAACGATCCGCACAGGACATGCCTGCATGGTCTGACCACACCGAACACCGGCAACTCCCCAACTCGGGCAACTCGCAGCATTATGGACGCGGCGCCGCCCGAGTTGGTTCGGTCACACCCCCACGCAGGTCAGGGCGCGGCGGTAGGCGGCCATCCGCGGCTCCTCGGCGGTGCCCGTCTCGGCCAGGACCTCGGCGAGGTCGAACCACGCCTGCGCGGCCTCCCGGGAGGACTCCATCTCCTCCAGGCAGGTCGCGGCCCGGGTCAGCACCTCCACCGCGCGGTCGCGGCGGCCGAGCCGCACCGACGCCTCGCCGAGCACGGTCAGCGCCCCGGCGGTGGCCCGGCGCGGGGCGTCCCCGAGCAGGTCGAGCGCCTCCTCGGCGAGCGCCACCGCCTCGGCGGGGCGGCCGAGCGCGGTCTCGGCGCGGGCCAGTTCGGTCAGGCACCAGGCCACGTCGATCTCCCCGGACGAGCTGGCGCTGATCTCGGCGCGGACCCGGCCGAGCAGCTCGCGGGCGCGGGACGCCTGGTCCGGGCGGGCGCGCAGCAGCAGCCCGGCGTAAAGGACGCGGAGCCGGTTCAGGTCGCGCGGATCCTCGCCGTCACCGGCCAGCATCAGCGCCCGCTCGGCCAGGGTGACGCCGTCCTCGTACTCACCGCGGATCTCCGCGACGTAGGCGGCCTCCCAGTAGGCGACCATCCGCGCGCGGGGGCTGCCGATCCGCTCGGCCCGCTCGACGAGCTGGACGGCGAGCTGGCGGGCCCGGACGAGGTCGCCGCGCTCGATGAACGCGGCGAGCAGCGCCGCGCCGAGGTGCACGGCGGCGTCGGTGGAGTCGGCACCGGTCGCGATCAGGTGCCGCAGCGCGCTCTCGGCCGCCTCCACCCCGGCGCTGACGTCACCGCGCTCGCGCAGGCAGCGGCTCAGCGCGACGTGCACCTTCGCCCAGTGGTCGAGATCGGCCTCGGCGGACGCCTCCTCGGTCAGCGCGGTCAGGCCGGCGATCGCCTCCTCCAGCCGGCCGGCGGCCTCCAGCGCGAGGGCGTGGCCCCAGCGCGCCTGGTGCAGCATCTCCGGCAGCGCGACCGCGTCGGCGTTCGCGAGCACCTCGGCGAACCGGGCCCGCGCCTCGTCCGCCGCGCCGTTGCTGAGCGCGATCTCGGCGTAGTCGAGCGTGACGCGCAGCTCGTCCACGACGTCCTCGCTGACACCGCTGACGAGGTAGGTCGCCGAGCAGTTCAGCTTCGCCGCCAGCAGCTCGACCACACTCGGGGCCGGCACCCGCTTGTCGCTCTCGATCAGCGAGATGTAGCTGTCGGACAGCTCGGGGAAGGCAAGCTGGGCCTGGCTCACGCCCTGCCGGATCCGCAGGGCGCGGATGCGCTGCCCCAGGGTCTCCCTATCCATCGTGTGACCACCGCCTACAGGGTTTCACCACTGGGTTCTCACCGCAGGGTGCTCGCCGGCCGCGCCGCGTGCGGGGCGAGGAAGAAAGTCGATGACGGCAGGCTATAGCGGACAGATCGCCCCCGTCACGCTCCGGAGTCCCCAAGCGGTTAACCTGTGCTCGCCCATTCCGGAGACCCCCTGCCGGAACCACGCTGCGAAAAGCGGAGCGCCCGTCATGTCCGAGACCAGTACCGCGAAGACCGACGATTCGCCGCCGGCCGGCGGGGGCGGACCGCTGGAGCGGCTGTTCGATCTCACCGGGCGCGGCAGCACCGTCCCGCGTGAGCTGCGCGGCGGCGTCACCACCTTCTTCGCGATGGCCTACATCATCCTGCTGAACCCGATCATCCTCGGCGGGGCGAAGGACGTCACCGGGGCGACACTGTCGATCCCGCAGCTGACCACGATGACCGCGCTGTCCGCCGCGGTCACCACGGTGATCATGGGATTCGTCGGGAACGCGCCGCTGGCGCTCGCCGCGGGCCTCGGCATCAACGCGGTCGTGGCCTTCCAGGCGGCGCCGGTGATGACCTGGCCGCAGGCGATGGGGCTGGTGGTGATCGAGGGCGCGGTCATCGTGGTGCTGGCACTCACCGGCATCCGCGAGCGGATCATGAACTCGATCCCGCTGGCGCTCAAGCACGCGATCGCGGTCGGCATCGGCGCGTTCATCGCGCTGGTCGGCTTCTACGACGCGGGGTTCGTCACCTCCAGCGCGACCAGCCCGCCGCTGTCCCTCGGCACCGGCGGCCACCTGGCGACATGGCCGGCGCTGGTGTTCGCGCTCACCCTGCTGCTGATGATCGTCCTGTACGTGCGGCGGGTGCCCGGCGCGATCCTGATCAGCATCATCGCCGGGACGATCGGGGCCGTCGCCGTCCAGGAGAACGCGTCCATCGAGCAGGGCGGCTGGGGCGTCGTCACGCCGAACATGCCCGAGAAACTGTTCGCGGCACCCGACTTCGGGCTGTTCGGGGAGATCGACCTGGTCGGCGGGTTCGGCCGCGCCGGGGTGATCACCGCGCTGGTCGTGCTGTTCACCCTGGTGCTGTCGGGGTTCTTCGACGCGATGGGCACGATCCTCGGCATCAGCGACGAGGCGGGCCTGGTGAACGAGCGGGGCGAGGTGCCGCGGCTCGGCCGGATCCTGTCGGTGGACGGCCTGTCCGCCGCGTTCGGCGGCATCACCAGCTCGTCCGCCAACACGGTGTTCGTCGAGTCGGCGGCCGGTGTCGGGGAGGGCGCCCGGACGGGCCTGGCCAACATCGCGACCGGCGCGCTGTTCGCGGTGACGCTGTTCCTCACCCCGCTCGCCGCCACCGTCCCCGCCCAGGCCGCCGCGCCCGCGCTGGTCGTCGTCGGCGCGCTGATGATGACGCAGGTCTCCAAGGTGAACTGGGACGACCTGGACATCACCATCCCGGCGTTCCTCACCATCGTGCTGATGCCGTTCACGTTCTCGATCACCATCGGAATCGGCGGCGGGATGGTGAGCTACGCGCTGATCAAGCTCGCCCGGGGCAGGATCCGCGAGGTGTCGGTGTGGCTGTGGCCCGTGGTGGCGCTGTTCCTGGTCTTCTTCGCGATCAACCCGATCGAGCAGTGGCTGAACGTGCGGTGACCACTCGGGACGAACACGCCTCTACTGCCATTTGAGAGTCTTGGGCACGCCTGCGGGTGTCAAATAGTGCCGTCATGACGTAAGTAGAAGGTAGAGCCTTACCCCCGGCGTGAAAGGCGTGGCTGTGGTGTCCGCGGACTCTCCCTCCCGTCCGTCCCCGCCGGGTCACGTCCTGCTGGCGCCCGGCAGGTTCCCCGGAGCGCTGACCGCCGCGCAGGCGGCCCGGCACCTCGCGGCCGGGCTGTGCCGTGCCCGGCCCGGTGTCCCACTGCTGGAGCTGCCCGTGGCGGACGGCGGCGAGGGCACCGTGGAGGCGGCGGTCGCGGCCGGATGGCGGCGGGTCGAGGTCGAGGTGGGCGGGCCGACGGGCCGCCCGGTCACCGCGCGGCTGGCGCTGAACGGGCGCAGCGCGGTGGTGGAGCTGGCCGAGGCGTCCGGGCTGCGCCGGCTGCCCGGCGGCAAGCCGCGCCCGCTCGCCGCCTCCAGCCTCGGCACGGGGCAGCTGCTCGCGCACGCGGTCCGGCTCGGCGCCCGCCGGATCGTGCTGGGGCTCGGCGGCGGCGCCTGCGCCGACGGCGGCGCGGGCCTCGTGCAGGGGCTCGGCGGGCGGCTGCTGGACGCGCTCGGCAAGGACCTGCCGCCGGGCGGGGCCGCGCTGCGCTCGCTGCACGCCCTCGACCTGCGCGGCCTGCCCGACATGTCGGGCATCGAGGTGGTGATGGCGGGTGACCCGGCGGGACCGCTGCTCGGCCGCACCGGCGCCGCCGCCGTGGACGGGCCGCGCTGCGGCGCGACCCGCGAGGAGGTCCGGCTGCTGGACGCGGGGCTGCGCCGCTGGGCCGACCTGGCGGAGGCGGCGGCCCGCAAGGCGGCCCGCGACCTGCCCGGCGCCGGAGCCTGCGGCGGCGTCGGGTTCGCCGCGCTCATCTTCCTCGGCGCGACGATCGAGCCCGGCCCCGCGCTGATGCTCGGCTTACTGGGATTCGCCGAGAAGGCGCGCGGGGCGCGGCTCGTCGTCACCGGCGAGGGCACCCTGGACAGCCGGTCGCTGCGCGGCACCGCGCCGATCGGGGTGGCCCGCGCGGCGGCCCGGGCCGGCGCGCCGGTCGTCGCGGTGGCCGGGCGGCGCGGGCTCACCGGCGAGCAGCTCCGCAAGGCGCGCATCCAGGCGGCGTACGCGCTGGCCGACATCGAGCCGGACGACGAGCGCCGCGTCCGCCGGGCCGGGCCGCTGCTGGAGCAGCTCACGGTCGCGATCGCGGACGAGTGGCTCCCCGCGCACCCGTGATGTGAAACGCTCCAACGAACATACGCCACCTCCGTGACGACCACGTGGTCAGCCGTTTACCATTCGGTCCAGGCGGCGGGCCTTCCAGAACTCAACAGCGGCACTAGGCGGACACGGTATGGCCGAAGAGCAGTACGACTGGGCGTCCCTCGGGATCGACACCACCAAGCCGAGCATCGCTCGGACCTACGACGTGGTACTGAGGGGCAAGGACAACTTCGAGGTCGACCGGACCTTCGTGGCGGAGATCGTGAAGATCATCCCGGAGATCTACGACGTCGCCGCCTACAACCGGGAGATCCTCGGCCGCGGGGTGCGGTACCTGGCCGGCGAGGCGGGCATCCGGCAGTTCCTCGACCTCGGCTCGGGGCTGCCGACCGTGCAGAACACCCACCAGGTCGCGCAGGCCACCGCGCCCGGCGCGCGGGTCGTCTACGTCGACAACGACCCGATCGTCCTCGCGCACGGGCGGGCGCTGCTGGCCGAGAACGCGGACACCACGGTCATCACCGCCGACGTCCGCGAGCCGGAGAAGATCCTCGCGCACCCCGACGTCAGGCGGCTGATCGACTTCGACCGGCCGGTCGGGGTGATGCTGGTCGGCATCCTGCACCACCTGCACGACGACGAGGACCCGCAGGGCATCGTCGAGACGCTGATGGCCGCGGTGCCGTCCGGCAGCCACCTGTTCGTCACGAGCTTCTGCGCGTCCAGCCAGGAGGCGGTCGACGCCGAGGTGCAGTACCAGGGGATGCTCGGCACCGGCCGGTTCCGGACACCGGAGGAGATCACCCGGTACTTCGACGGGCTCGACCTCCTCGACCCGGGCGTCGTCCCGCTGCCGCTGTGGCGCCCCGATGGGGACGTCCCGGACGAGCTGACCGTCGGCCAGCGCCTCATGTACGGGGGTATCGCCCGCAAACCCTGAACGTGCCCCACGGCGGGCGCGGCGGACCGCGTCGCGAGCGCCTGCCCGCCGGCCAGGCACGCTTTACACAATGTCGCCGAAACGGTCGATGACTTGACACACTGCCGATAGTCGGAGGCGGGCTCCGCCCCGCACGCTGTACACGTACATCCTGGTCAGCGTTGACAGAGGAGCCCCGGTGAAGATCGGCGTGCCACAAGAGATCAAGAACCACGAGTACCGGGTCGCCATCACGCCGGCGGGCGCGCACGAGCTGGCCCGGCACGGCCACGAGGTGTTCGTCGAGCGGGGCGCCGGCCTCGGCTCCGCGATCCCGGACGACGACTACATCGCCGCGGGCGCCAAGATCCTGGACGGCCCGGACGAGGTGTGGGCCGAGGGCGACCTGATCCTCAAGGTCAAGGAGCCCGTCGAGCCCGAGTACCACCGGATGCGCGACGGCCAGGTCCTGTTCACCTACCTGCACCTCGCCGCGTCCCGCGAGTGCACCGACGCGCTGCTGTCCGCCGGCGTCACCGCGATCGCGTACGAGACCGTCCAGTTGCCGGACGGCTCGCTGCCGCTGCTCGCCCCCATGTCGGAGGTCGCCGGGCGGCTCGCCCCGCAGGTCGGCGCGTACAACCTGATGGCGTCCAACGGCGGGCGCGGCGTCCTGCCCGGTGGCGTGCCGGGCGTGGCCCCGGCCAAGGTCGTCGTCATCGGCGGCGGCGTGGCCGGCCTGAACGCCGCCCAGATCGCGGCCGGGATGGGCGCGGACGTGACCATCCTGGACGTCAACGTCGACCGCCTCCGGCACATCGACGCCATCTACCGGGGCCGCCTGCGCACGCTCGTGTCCAGCGTCTACACGGTCGAGCAGGAGGCCCGCGCCGCCGATCTCGTCATCGGCGCCGTCCTGATCCCCGGTGCCCGCGCCCCCAAGCTGATCTCCAACGACCTCGTCGCCGGGATGAAGTCCGGTTCCGTTCTCGTGGACATCGCCATCGACCAGGGCGGCTGCTTCGAGGACTCCCGCCCCACCACGCACACCGACCCGACCTACCGGGTGCACGACTCGACGTTCTACTGCGTGGCGAACATGCCCGGCGCCGTCCCGAACACCTCCACCTACGCCCTCACCGGCGTCACGCTCCCCTACGCCGTCCAGATCGCCGAGAAGGGCTGGCGCCGGGCCCTCCAGTCGAACGCCGCCCTGGCCCGCGGCCTCAACACCCACGCCGGCGCCCTGACCTACGACCACGTGGCCGAAGCCCACGACCTGCCCTACGTGCCCCTCGGCGACGTCCTCGGCGTCGAGCCCTAGAGGGGTCCTCCTCCGCCACGATCGCGGCGCCCGGGATGGCCGTGCGTCGCGTGGTAGACACTCCCCATGGGCGAGCTGGTCTTGGTGCGGCATGGGGAGACCGATTGGAGCCGGGAGCGGCGGCATACCGGGCTCACGGACGTGCCGTTGACCGCCCGGGGCGAGGGGCAGGCGCGGGCCCTGCGCGGTGCGCTGGACGGGCGGCGGATCGTGCGGACGCTGGTCAGCCCGGCGCGGCGGGCGCGGCGGACGGCCGAGCTCGCGGGGCTCCCGGTGGACGAGATCGACCCGGGCCTGCGGGAGTGGGACTACGGCGGCTACGAGGGGATCACCACCGCCGAGATCCAGAAGGAGCGGCCAGGGTGGTACCTGTGGGACGACGGGGTCGTCCCCGGCGACGCCGGCCATCCGGGCGAGACCGTCCGGCAGGTCGGGGCGCGGGCGGACGCGGTGCTGGCGCGGGTCCGGCCGCCGCCGGCGGACGGCGACGTGGTGCTCGTCGCGCACGCGCATTTCCTACGGGTGCTGACCGCGCGGTGGCTCGGCCTGGAGCCCGCGCTCGGGCGGCTGTTCGCGCTCGCCACCGGAACGCTGTCGGTGCTCGGCACCGAGCACGGCCGGCCGGTGATCACCGCCTGGAACGTCCCGGCTCCATAATCCCGGGCAGCGCATAAGGTACCTGTTGGGGGATGTCCCCCAGGGGTACCCGGGCGTGCGCCCCGGATGGATTGCGGAGGACGGAGATGGCCACCAGCGAGACCCCCACCCGCGGGTACACCGCCACCAAGGACCAGCTGCAGACACGGCTGGCCCGGATCGAGGGGCAGGTGCGCGGCATCGACCGGATGGTCGCGGAGGACCGCTACTGCATCGACATCCTCACCCAGATCAGCGCCGTCCAGGCCGCGCTGGACAAGGTGGCGCTCGGCCTGCTGGACGGGCACGTCCGGCACTGCGTGGCGGAGGGTGCCGAGGAGGGCAAGGGGGACGAGATGTCCACCGAGCTGATGGCGGCCGTCGGGCGGCTGATGCGCCGGGGCTGAGTCACCGGCCCCCGCGGTCGCAGCCGCCGCGCGGGGGGCCGGGCTGCTCCATGTTCTCCACGAGGGTGCGCCAGCCGCGCAGGAAGTGCGCCCGCTCGGCCGGGGTGAGCGCTTCCAGCGTCGCCCGCAGCGGGCGCAGCCGCTGCCAGGCGAACCGCTCGATGATCTCGCGGTGCTCCTCGGCCAGGCTGACGATCATGCGGCGGCGGTCCCGTTCGTCCGGCCGCCGCTCGACGAAGCCGCCGCGCTGCAGCTCCCCGACCAGCTGGCTGACCGTGGCGGGGCTGAGCGCCATGTGCCGGGCGAGGACGCCCACCGGCAGGGGGCCGTGCAGGACGAGCTGCGTCAGCGCGGGCACGTGCCGGGGGCCGAGCCCGGCGGCCCGCACCCGGTCGATGAGCTCCTCGGTCTCCCCGTGGCCCTTCATGCCGCGGACCACCCGGCCGACGAGCTGGACCAGCGTCTCCAGGTCGGCGTCGATCGAGGCGTCGCCGGCGAACTGATCCTCGGACATACCTTGAAGTTCAACATATTCCGTGATGCACTGCAAACTGTTGAACTTCAAGATGTTTCATCTCCGGACCGGCGGGGACCCCCGGCTACCGGGACTTCAGGCAAGGGGGCGACCATGGCCGAAAGCCCGTCCACCAAGGTGGCGCCGCCGGGCGGCCCGGGCGGCGCCGAACCACTCGACCGCAGGACCATCGTGCTCGGCCTCGTGGTCGTGGCGGGCACCGTGATGGCGATCCTGGACACCACGATCGTGAACGTGGCGCTGGAGACGCTCGCGCACGACTTCTCCACCGACCTGTCGACGATCCAGTGGGTCATCACCGGCTACATGCTCGCGATGGGCACCGTCATCCCGCTCACCGGCTGGGCCGTCGACCGGTTCGGCGGGCGGCGCGTGTGGATGACGTCGATCGTGCTGTTCGTCATCGGCTCGGCCCTGTCCGGCGCGGCCTGGAACATCGGATCGCTGATCGTGTTCCGGGTGGTGCAGGGACTCGGCGGCGGCATGCTGATGCCGACCGGCATGGCCATCTTGACGATGGCGGCCGGGCCGCACCGGCTGGGCCGCATCATGAGCGTCATCGGCGTCCCGATGCTGCTCGGGCCCGTCCTCGGCCCGGTGCTCGGCGGGTGGCTGGTCGAGGACGTCGACTGGCGCTGGATCTTCTTCGTGAACCTGCCGGTCGGCGTGCTCGCCCTCACGCTGGCCTGGTGGAAGATTCCGCACGACCACGGCGGGCACACCGCGCCGGGCCTCGACCTGCGCGGGCTGATGCTGCTGCCGCCCGGTTTCGTCCTGCTGATCTACGGGCTGTCGACGGCGAGCAGCAACGGCGGCTTCGGCGAGCCGGCCACGATCGCCTGGCTGGTCGCCGGAGTGGTGCTGGTCGGCCTGTTCGCGCTGCACAGCCTGAGCCGCCGGGAGCGCGCCCTGATCGACGTACGGCTGTTCGCCGACCGGACGTTCGCGACCGCGTCCGTCGCGGTGTTCTTCGTCGGCATCGCGCTGATGGGGTCGATGCTGCTGATTCCGCTGTACTACCAGACGGCGCGCGGCGAGGGCGCGTTCACCGCGGGCCTGCTGCTCGCCCCGCAGGGCCTCGGCGCCGCCACCGCGATGCCGCTGGCCGGCGTGATCACCGACCGGTTCGGCGCCGGGCGGATCGTGCCCGTCGGCATCACGCTGCTGGTCGCCGGCACCATCCCGTTCGCGATGGTGGGCGCGGACACGTCCTACTGGCTGCTCGGCAGCACGCTCTTCGTGCGCGGCCTCGGACTCGGCTGCACGATGATGCCGACGATGTCGGCCGCGCTGACCACGCTGAGCCGGGCGATGGTGTCACGGGCCAGCAGCACGCTGAACATCATCGTCCAGCTCGGCGGCTCGGTCGGCACGGCGCTGCTGGCCGTCATCCTGTCCCGCCAGATCAGCGACCGGATCCCGCAGGCGGCCGGGGGCGGCGCCGCCGGCGTGGGAGAGATCCCCGACCGGGTCCGCGAGCAGCTCGCGCCGAAACTGGCCGACGCGTTCGGCAGCACGTTCTGGGTCGCGCTCGTCCTCACCGCCGTGCTGATCCTCCCGGCGCTGCTGCTGCCGCGGCACGGAGCCCGGCACGGCGCGCCGGCGGACGCCGCACCGCCGCTGGGCTAGGACGCGATCGACCAGGTGGCCAGTCCCGTCTCGCGCGCACGCGTGAGACGCCTGGCCCGCTGGGCGTCCGGCGAGTACCGGAACCGCTCCGGGACGACCTGGGAGGTGCGGTACAGGCCCTTCAGCGTCAGCGTCGCCGCCAGGTCGGACGTGGGCAGCCCCGGCAGCCCGTACATGCGGCGGGCCCAGCGCGGCAGCGTCGCGACGGTCAGCACCCCGATGCCGGGCGCGGCGAGCTTCAGCGGCAGCAGCTGCCGCGGGACGGCCGGGCTGAACATGCGGCGCAGCCCCTCGCGGGCCTCCCGGCACGCCCAGACCCGGCGCCGCATCTGCGCGTAGTACTCCCGCATCTCCGCGACCGTGGCGGGCACGTCCGCCGGGTCGAGCCCGACGACCTCGGCGGCGCGGCGCTGCTCGTCCACGAACGTGTCGGCGTCCTCGGGGGTCAGCGGTACCCCGGCACGGCGCGCCACGTCCAGGTACGAGTCGACCTCGCCCATGTGGACCCAGAGCAGGTTCTCCGGGTCGTCGATCGGGAAGGTCTCGCCGGTGCGCATGTCGAGGCCGGTCAGCTTGGCGTGCATCCGCCGGACGCGGCGCCCCACCCGCTCGACCTCCTCTTCCGTCCCGTAGGTGCGGACGCGGACGAACTCGACCGTCCGGGTGAGCCGCGCCCACGCGGCGGCGGGGTCCATGAGCTCGGAGTTCTGCGCGGTCCCCCACATCGAGCGCGGATGGAGGGCCTGCAGCAGCAGCGCCCTGATCCCGCCGACCAGCAGCACGGGCTCGCCCATGACCCGCCAGGTCACCGAGCCCGGCCCGAACAGGCCGTGGTCCACGCCCGCCTCGCTCGACTCGTGCACGTCGACCGCCTTTCCGCTCGCCCCCCTTGTCCAGCCTGGCCGGGGGCAAACCATGTCCTGCCAGGGTAAACAAGAACTTACCCTGCCATGACCTGCATCACACGGTCCAGAGGTTCAGTCGTCTTCCACCGCTTCGTCGCGTGCCTCCGGCTCGGTCTGCTCGGTGATCCAGGCGAGGTAGTCCATGCTGCCCGCCACGACGGGGGTCGCGATGATCTCCGGGGTGTCGTAGGAGTGCCCCTCGGTGATCAGGGAGGCCAGCTCGTCGAAACGGTCGGCGGAGGTCTTGAAGAACACCATCCACTCCTCCGCCGATTCGATCTCGCCCTCCCACCAGTAGGTGCTGGCGATGGGGCCCACCAGCTGGGCGCAGGCCGCGAGCCGCTCGGCGACCGCCGACCGGGCCAGCTCGGCGGCCTCCGCGCGGGAGTCGGTCGTGGTCGTCACCTGCACGTAAGAGTGGGCCATGGCACGACTCCTTCCCGCTCGGCGTCCGCGCACGCCCCGGCGGGGCTAGCGGACGGGATGCACCACCAGCGCGCTGCCGCCGCCCCGCCGGGTGGGCTCCGCGACCGCCTGGACGAGTCCCGGCCGCAGGAACTCCAGCCCCGTCGCGGCGCCGATCACGCCCGTCGGCGGGCCGGGGAAGAGCTCCAGCCGGTGCCCCCGCGCGGCCAGCTCACGGCCGTACCGGTCGATGAACGCCTGCTCGGCGTAGACCTGCGGGGTGCCCCGCTGCGTCGCGCGGGGCGCGGTCAGCGCGGCCGGCAGGGTCATGCCGAGGTCGATGCGGTTCATCAGGATCTGCAGGACGGTCGTGATGATCGTCGATCCGCCGGGGGTGCCGAGCGCGAGCCTGGGCCGGCCGTCCTGGAGGACGAGCGTCGGCGACATGCTGCTGCGCGGGCGCTTGTGCGGGCCGGGCAGGTTCGGGTCCGGGGCCTGGCCGGGCGCGGGCGGCTGGAAGGAGAAGTCGGTCAGCTCGTTGTTGAGCAGGAAACCCCGTCCGGGAACGGTGATGCCGCTGCCGCCGAACTGCTCGATCGACACCGTGTAGGACACGACGTCCCCCCACTTGTCGGCGACGACGAGGTGGGTGGTCTGCGGGCCCTCGAACGCCAGCGCACGGGTCTGCGTGCCGGCCGGGACGCACGGCTCGTAGCTCCCGTCGGGCGAGCCGGGGGCGACCGGAGCGGGCGCCGCCCGATCCGGCCTGATCAGGCAGGCGCGCTCGCGGGCGAACCCGGGCGACAGCAGCTCGTCCAGCGGGACGTCCACCTTGTCGGCATCGCCCACATAGCGGCCACGGTCGGCGTAGGCGAGCTTGGACGCCTCCAGGTAATAGTGCAGCGCCGTGACCGGGTCGCGGGCGTCGAGGCGGAAGTTGCCCAGGATGTTGAGCGCCTCCCCCACCGTGGACCCGCCGGACGACGACGGCGGCATGCCGTACACGTCCAGTCCCCGGTAGGGGACGTGCGTGGGCTCGCGCATGACCGCCCGGTAGGCGGCGAGGTCGCCGCGCTCCATCAGGCCGGGGCGGACGGTTCGGGCCGCCTTCGGGTCGACCGGCGGTGCGGCGGCCGTCCCGGCGACCTCCCGGCCGAGCCCGCCCTCGTAGAACCAGCCGATGCCGCGTTTCGCCAGTTGCCGGTAGGTGCCGGCGAGATCGGGGTTGCGGAACACCGAGCCGACCTCGGGCACCTTCCCGCCGGGCAGGAACAGCTTCCGGGTGGGGACGATGTCGCGGAAGCGGGCCTCGTTCACCGCGGTCTGGTCGTGGAACTCCTGGTCGACGACGAATCCGCGGTCGGCGACTTTGATCGCCGGGCGCAGCAGGGTGCCGAGATCGCGGGTGCCGAAGCGGCGCAGCGCGAGGTCCCACTGGGCGAGGGTGCCGGGCACGCCGACGCCGAGCCCGCTGGTGACGGCCTCGCCGAACGGGATCGGCTTGCCGGTCGCGGGGTCGAGGAACGCGTCCTGCCCCATCCGCTTCGGCGCGAACTCACGGCCGTCCAGGGCGTAGACGCGGCGCTTCTTCGCGTCGTAGTAGGTGATGAAGCCGCCGCCGCCGATCGCGGACACGTACGGCTCGGTGACACCGAGCGTCGCGCCGGCGGCGACGGCCGCGTCCATGGCGTTGCCGCCGCGCTTCAGCACGTCCAGCGCGGTCCGGCTGGCATCCGGGTCGACCGTGGAGACCGCGCCGCCGTAGCCGGTCGCGACCGGCTGCTTGACCGGCGGACGCGGATCGCCCGCGAGCGGAGCGGGCACGGACGCCGGCGCGGCGATCGCGGCGCCGGGGACGGTGAGTGACGCGGCGGTGGCCAGCGCGGCGACCAGCGCCGTAGGGCGCCGGACGCGGGACGGCCCGCGCGACGCGGCCGGCGGACGGGATGGGGGCGTGGGCGAGGGGGAGCGGAACACCGGACCTCCAGACGAACGCGGCGCCCCTACGGTGTCACCGATCTACGTCCGGCGCCACCGTCCGCACCGGCCGGCCCCGGACGCGCGGAACCCGCACGGGCCGGATGCCCGAACCGGGAAAGATCGAGAACACTTTCCCCATGGGAAATCGGGGATATTTGCTCGGAACGATCCAATTAGAAAACGATTCGATAATCGTGAGCCGAGCGCGAAGGGGCCGCTGCGGCACCCTGCCGACCTGCGGTTTGGCAGGGTGCAACAACGATGAGACGGCATCGATACGGGGGAAAACGTTGCGAATACCCCCATACGTGGTGAATTCTTAGGGCCTTCGGTAAGCCGGCACCTCGCGAACAGCGGCGCGGGTTCAGGCCTGGGGAGACCACCTATGACCTTGGACATGGGCATGCGCAACAACATGTTCCGCAGACTGCCCGTGGAACAGGCCACGGGCCGGCTCTACGGCGGGCGGCACCGGCTCCGCGTGGTCTACCGGACCCGCGATCTCGTCGTCCTCGGCCTCGGCGTCATGATCGGCTCCGGCATCTTCAAGATCGCCGGTGAGCAGGCCAGCTCGACGGCCGGTCCGGGCGTGCTCATCTCCTTCCTCATCGCGGGCGGCGTGTGCGTGCTGGCCGCGCTGGCGTTCGCCGAGCTGTCCTCGATCATCCCGGTCGCGGGCAGCGCCTACTCCTTCGCCTACGTGGCGTTCGGCGAGGTCTGGGCGTGGGTCGTCGGCTGGGCGCTGATCATGGAGCTGCTGCTGGCGGCGTCGGTGCTCGCGCGGGTGTGGTCGCTGTACGCCACGCAGGCGCTGCACGACTTCGGGGTGCCGATCCCCGGCCGGCTCGGCGACCTGATCGGCCAGGTGAAGGGCCCGGACCTGCTGGCCCTCGGCATCCTGCTGCTGGTCGTGCTGATGCTCGCCACCGGCAGCCGGATGAGCCTGAAGTCGCTGTGGTTCATGGTGATGGCCAAGGTCATCGTGATCGGCCTCGTCATCGCCACCGGCCTGAAGTTCTTCGACGCCGGCAACCTCACCCCGTTCCTCCCGCCCGCGCGCCCCGCGCCGGAGGGCGACCAGACGGTGCTGGACGCCGTGCTCGGCGCGCTCGGCGGCGGGACCCCGCACGTGTTCGGCGTCTGGGGACTGTTCGCCGCCGCGCCGACCATCGCGTTCGCCTACATCGGGTTCGACCTGATCGCGACCGCGTCGGAGGAGACCGACGACGCGCCCCGCAAGGTGCCGCGCGGCATCCTCACCGCCCTGCTGACGGCGATCGTGCTGTACGCGGCGGTCGCGATCGCGCTGGTCGGCATGGTCGGCATGGACGGCTTCGCCAAGCTCGACCCGGACAAGCTGCTGATCGCCGCCGCGTTCGACGAGGTCGGCGCGGGCGCGATGGGCAAGATCGTCGACGTGGGCGCCGTGCTGGCGCTGACCACCGTCATCCTGGTGGTGGTGATCAGCCTGACCCGGGTGCTGTTCTCGATGGCCCGGGACGGGCTGCTGCCGCGTCCGCTCGCCGCCATGAGCCGCTACCGGGTGCCGTCCCGCGCGACGCTGCTGGCGGGCGGCGCGGCGATCGTGATGTCGCAGACGATCGACGTGCTGACGCTGGAGCAGCTCGTCGTGATCGGCACGCTGTTCGCGTTCCTCTTCGTCGCCGCCGCGGTGCTGGCGCTCCGGCGGTCCCAGCCCGGCCTGCACCGGCCGTTCCGGATGCCCGCGGCGCCGCTCATCGTGGTCGTGTCGATCTTCGCGATCGGCTGGCTGATGCTGAACCTCAAGATCCAGACGTGGGCGTACTTCGCGATCTGGATGGCCGTCGGCATCGTCCTGTACCTGATCTACGGGCGCCGCAAGAGCCAGATGAAGCTGCTGCTGGACGCGCCGCCGCCGGACCGCCCGGTCGCCGCCCCGCTGGCCCCCGCGCCGCCGCCCGG
>NZ_BCQQ01000086.1 GCF_001552155.1 Actinomadura formosensis NBRC 14204
AAGTCGCACAAACCACAGCTTGGCCCCATCCCCTCGTCGCCGCTACTCTAAATACGACTGATCGAGCTTCCTTGCACAACACCTGTCGCGCTCATTAGCGTTGCTCTCACCGGCACTTGACCTGCGTGAAGAGGCTCGAGGGAACCTCCTCAAAGGTCCTGAAGCCCGAGGAAAACCGGGACTCCGACGTCCCGCCCGACCGTTGGCGTTGGAGCTGCAGCCCGGCCGAGGCCGCCGGCTCCTGATGCCGCCGCACGGCACCCGCCCCCGCTTTAATCCGTAGGTTGTGGGTTCGAGTCCCACGCGACCCACCACCCCTGACCAGGGCAAACAGTCGTCCTTGTGGACGCCGGGGATCATGTCTGGGGCCCGCCTGGGGCCCTAAACAGCGACCTCCGGTCACGCCCCGCCGGCTCCTACGGGCCTCACTATCCGGCTGGCGGCCGGGCAACAGCGATACGACCGTCCGGTCCTTCCTCGGCGCCGGGCGCGGTCTGATGTTCAGTTAGTCCTTTCTGCGGAGGACGACACAGGGCGCGGAGCGGACGCTCACCATTACGCCGCAAGCACTTCGGCAGCGCGGGCGGCAGCAGGTCGCCTCTGGGACCTGACGGTGTCATTCGCCGCCGTTACCGGCGTGCGCGCCACCACCCGAACCACGGTTCCTTGATCGAATACCTGGTCGATGACCAGGGCAGACAGGCCAGGAAAGACCGACTTGATCACTTCGCACGGGCATCATGATCGCGCAACTAACTGGCCACACAGGACGGAAGGACACCACCGTTTCTGCGCCAGAGCCCTTGATCGAACAGTCCCAGTCCCGGACCCGTGGTCTGGGAGGACCAGCGGGCGCTGTGGGCGGAGCTCAGGCTGTCGGGCTCGTGAGCTCGCGGACGCGGTCGCCGTAGAAGCCCTGCTTGTCCGCGTCCATGACTCGCTCGAAGTACTCCCGGGCGCGTCGCCGATCACCGACCATGAAGTAGTACTTCCCAAGCTCGAAGAGGCTGAACAGGTCGAAGGCGTCGAGCGCCAAGGCCTGGTTGTAGAAGCCGAGGGCGAGGCGATCGTTCCCGTTGAGGGCATGCGCCCACCCGAGCTTGGAGTAGACGACGACGGTATCCGGCCGCTCCGCTCGAACGGTCTCGAGCAACTGGATCGCGCGCCCGTAATCGCCATCAAGTCCCGCCGCGACAGCGAGCCGGAACCGCGAGTACGGCCGGTCGACGGCGTCCACGAGGCGCTCGTAGATCGCCACCGCGTTGCCGTATCGCTGGAGGTTGGTGTACAGCTGACCGAGTCGCTCGAGCACCTCGCGTCGCTGATGACCCTCGACCGGGTAGCCACGATCGAAGGCGGCGAGCAGCTGCTCGTACGCTTCGGCCGCTTTGCGGTGGTACCCCAGGCGCATACAGATGCCACCGAGCATCCGCAGGTACTGAGGATGGCCGTCGCTCCGATCGACAGCGGCCTCCGCCGCCTCCAGAGCACCTTGAGCGTCGCCCTCGGCGAGCCGCTGCTTGGCCAGTTCGAGGTAGTAGAGCGGACTCGACGAGGGCGGCCGGAAGCCGAGCTGGCTGGGCTCCGAGCGAGCCGGCATGGCTGCCATCGCCGCCTCGGCGCGCAACCGGTCAAGGCATGCCTGCACGGCGGCGCGCATCGACCCACAGTTCGGAAAACGGTTCTCGGGCCGCCGCGCCATCGCGCGAAGGATCACGTCCTCGAGATCGGCAGGCACATCGCGGTTGACCTCACGAGGCTTGGCGATCTGCACGCCGGTCAGCAGCTGATGCGGGCTCGAGTAGGGCAACCGTCCCGTGACCATCTCGTAGAGGAGAACGCCGATCGAGTAGATGTCACTGACGTCCCGGGCGCGCTTCCCCTCGAGCGCCACCTCAGGGGCCATGTACGCCTCCGTGCCGCGGCGCTTGGTCCAGACCCACACATCCTCGAGCCGGCGGCTCGACCCGAAGTCGGTGATCTTCGCTGCCCCGGACGCCTTGTCGACGAGGATGTTCTGCGGCTTCAGGTCGTTGTGCGAGATGTTCGCGGCGTGGACGGCAGCAAGACCGTCGAGGATCTGCAGTGTCCACTCCAGCATCTGTTCGAAGGTGAGTGGCGCCCGCGTACTGACGCTGTCGAGGACCTTTGCCAGGTCGTAGCCATCAACGAACTCCATCTCGATCATGAAGAGCTCGCTGATGTTGTGGAAGCCGTGGACACGAACGAGGTTCGGGTGATGAATGTCCCTGATGATGTCTGACTCCTTGCGAAGCACCTCCTCGCCCTTCTCCTGGTCTTTCGGAATCTTGATCGCGACCGTGGCTCCATCCTTCAGTCTCCGCGCCTGCCACACCTCGCCGAAGCTCCCTTTGCCGAGCTCGGCTAGCAAGCGAAACCGATCGCCCAGCTCCTCGCCGGGTTTGCCGCGGAACACGATCAGCGCCATTACTACGCCCTCCCCAGGGCGAGCCGCTCATTGCGCTCGTCGCGCAGGAACTCGCCGAAAACGAGACGTTCGGAGTCGGGAACTGGGCGCATCACGCACTTAATGATCATCAACGGTGTCCGTGCCGGGGCCACGTCACTGCCACGACGCCTAAACCCTTCGCGGTAAGTTGCGATGATGGCGTCCATGCTGCGTGGAGCCGAGCCGCTGCGCACCCAGTAGATCAGGACACACAGCTTCAAGCTCGGGGTCGCAGTCGACGCGATCGCGAGGTTCTCGACCTTGCCCCGCAGCTTCCCCTCGTCACCGCGCTCGAACCTCTCGAATTCGAACGCGAGCGAGGCTTCGCCCGAGTGCTTCTCGAACCACACGGAGTCCGCGCGCACGTCCCCGAGGCCGTTGTCGCGAGCCCACCAGATCGGGCACTCCGCCACGGCGGAGTAGCCCCGCGACTGCCCCGCAGTGGCCAGGACCGTGAGGAAGTGCGAATGCACCGTGAGCCCGATGTCCGGGATCCCCGACAGCAGCATCGGGAAGTGCTCGACCATCAGTTCGCGGTTGGTGAGCCCGTCAAACACCAGGTCCGCCGGTGATGGCAAGCGGTCACCCATCATCCTCCCGACCTCCCCCAGCGCTCGCACACGCGCGGTGACTCACCGCCGTGGATGAGCGCCTTGGTGCCGACCTTCACGACGAGCGGCGCGATGATCGCCCGTCCGCAGATCAGCGCCTCACCGGTCGACAGCGTCGGGAGCTCCGCCAGGTCCGCTGCAGAGAAGTAGTCGGAGGTCTTCTGGATGAACCGCTGGTCGTCCGGGTTCTTGATGCGCATCGCGACGATGGTGTTGCACTGACTCGTCACGTCGGAGTCGAGCTTGCTCGGGCGCTGGCTGACGATGGCGAAGCCCACGCCGAACTTCCGGCCCTCGGCCGCGATGCGCTTGATGATGTTCTTCGAGATCGCAGCCTCGCCGGCGGGCGCGAAGTTGTGCCCCTCCTCGTAGACAATGAACACCGGTCGGGTCGGGCGCTGCTTGTCGGCCGCCGCCTTCATCAGCTCGCTCGAGATGAGCGCGACGATGACCTGCCGCGCCGTGTTCGAGAGCCCTTGGAGGTCGATGATGCAGAGCCGTCCGGCTTCGGCATTGTCGTCGCCAACCATCTCGTAGACGTCGAACGGCTCACCGGCCGCGCGCGAGTAGAAGCTCTGGGCCTCGTTGATCATGCGCCGAAGGCGGATGGCGGCGATGTTGGCGCTTCCTCCGCGGAGCGCGTTGGCCTCGCCCTGGCTGCCGGACTCCGCCACCCACTCCTTCAGGCGGTCGAGGTCATCGAGGACCGCGAAGAGCTCCTGGATGTCGCGAGGCTCGTCGATGTTCTCCTTCCAGTAGCGGAGCGCGACGTCGAGCACGCGCTGCTGCGGCTCCGTCAGTCCAGGGAGCACACCGGAGAACTCGTCCACGTCGAAGTGGTCGAGCTGAAGAGCGAGGCGCATGTTCTTCCCCGCGTACTTCTCGTCGAAGCTCCGCAGCTGCGGCGTGTAGACCTTGATGCCGCCCCCGCGGTCCTGCAGCTGCTGGAGGGCATCTTGGATCTCCGCGAGCTTCTGCCGGTCCCGAGGATCCTCGACCTTGTCGAGCCGGTCGTTGAAGTTGAGCTTGCCGGCTCGGAAGGCCTTGCCGTACTCGCCGTGCGGGTCGAAGACCACGACCGACGCGTTGAGCTGCGAGACCAGCCGCTCGATGATGCGCCCGACGGTGTAGCTCTTTCCCGAGCCGGTCATCGCAAGCACGGCGAGGTGCTCGGTCACCAAGGTGTTCGCGTCGAGGAAGACCGGGACGATGTTCTCGCCCTTCTCGTAGCCGACGAGGTTGCCGAGATGGATGCTGGTGTCCTCGGAGAACTCGTAGAAGCTCGTGAGGAACGCGTAGTCGACTCCGTAGACCTTCGTCCCCGGCGTCAGGGGACGTCGGGGTATCCGGATCTCGCCGGTGAACGGATCCTTGTAGCCCACCAGCTCGAGCGTCGCGTACACGGTCTCGCCCGAGAGCCGCGACTGCGGCAGCAGCTCGACTTCACTGATCCCTTCGCCGAGCGCTGGGCTGAACAGGATGTTCGACCGCGAGAGCCCCACGATGCGGCCCAGCACGTCGAGCTGCGATTCCGACTCGCGCTCCTGGTGCGCGACCCGCACGAACTCCCCACGCCGCGCCGAGAAGCTCGTACGCAGCGCGATCGTCAGCTTGTTGGGCTCCCCGGTGTTGCCGACCAGCTTGCCAATGTAGTTGTCGTCGTCTCGGAACATGCTCACTCCTCATCCATGGTGTCGACGCCCTCGAGCCAGGCTCGATCAACGGCACGGTCCTTGAGCATGCCCAGGGTCGAACGAAGGTAGTTGGACAGGATCTCGCGCGGCATCATCACGAGCTGCTCGGCATACCAGAGCGGCAGCGGCTTCATCCGCGGGCTGTCGTTCAGCGTCAGGAAGGTGGTGATGCTGGCCAGCCTGTCGAGGGCCGCGGAGTCCCACTGCCCCGGAGCACCGACGGTCTCGATCTTCCAGATCGGCGTTCGGAGGCCGACCTGGATGTGGAAGCCGATGAGCCCATGGTTCGCGACCGTCCGAGGCTCGAAGCGCTTCATCTGGCGCCCCAGCGCTTCGTAGTAGTAGGCGGCCGTCCGATGCCCTGCGCGCAGGGCACCACGGAGGAAGCGGAGAACACCGACCCGCCGAAGCTGCGCCCACTCGCCTTGCACGAGGTCCAGCGCTTCGCTGCTGATCGCCTCGGGGGAACCTGCCGGTCCTTTCTCACGGAGCGCGTTCAAGACGGCGGCGTTGAGGTCGCGGCGCGACTGAAGCGAGACGAGGAACGGACCGTTCGGGTCATTCGGGTAGATGGACGGCAGGAACCGCTGCCAGAACGCCTCCATCACCTCGATCAGCTCGCGCCACTCCTCCTCGACGTCGGGCTCGGCGAGGCTGAGACTCTGCTCGGCACGCGGGACAAGGAGCGGGATGTCGACAAAGATGACATCCGGTTTCGTGTCCGAATCCAGGAGGTCCGTCAGGAGCTGGTAGACGAGGATGTACTCCTTCCATACAAGTCGCTCGGACGCGTCCAGGAAGTTCATGTCGTTGATGTCGACGCGGCTGTCCTGGAAGCCCTCCGTCACCCGGTTGCCAGACACGACGATGTCGTGGCGGAGCGCCGCGGCTCCATAGAGGATGCCGCCCAGAGCGGGCATGCTCCGGCTCTTGGAGGAAACTCCGACGGCGTAGACACGATCGAACCGGCGCGACTCGATGCTGCGGATGATGCCGCCACGCACGAAGAGCGGGGCCTTCGAGTCTATGTACCGCATCTTGTTGGCGATCTTCCCGACGGTGCCGGGAAGCCGCAGGCTCATTGCTGCGGCAAGTGCGCGAGCCAGCTCGATGCTCTTCATGTGGTCGTCTCCTCTGAGGCGAGCAGGGCCCCGAGCTCACGGAGGTACGGGTGCATCCCGCGCTGCTCGAGAAACCGGACGAGAGCCCCGCGATCGCTCGATGCCGACGCGTCGGAGGCCGCGAGCCCCTGACGCGTGAGTTCCTCGAGGGCTCGACCGACGTCGTTCGCGCTCAGGTCCACGCCAAGGAGCGCCCCGGCTCGAGATCGCAGGAGCTCCGCTGTCTGCGGTCCGCCGGCCGCAAGGAGCAGCGCAACGGGGACGAGCACCCCTTCGCCGACTGCCTCGGCCTTCGGCGGGCTCCACGGCTGCTGTGCAACCTCCCTGGCCTCCGCCGTGACCGACGGACGCCACGACAAGAGATGCCCAAGCAGGCTCTGGCGATGCGCCTCGTCGGTCAGCGCCGTGTAGGTAAGCAGCTGAAGCGCGGAGAAGAACACCGGACCCGCGGTGTTGGTCGCCTGGTACCGAAGGAGCACGGGCTTGCTCTGGGCATCCACAGCGAGCACGCCTGCGCCGAGCGCCGTGTCGAAGAAGTGGTCCGACCGGACCTTCACCCCTCCGCCGAGGACCTCCTCGAGCGCACCGTCGGTGATGCGAGCAGCCGAATCCGCGGCGCGGCGTCGGGCTCCCAGCTGGACCGGCGTCTCGAAGTAGCGGCCGAGGTCCAGATCCGTGAACGGCGGCACAACGATGACGGCGACCCGCGCTCGCGCGAGCGCGGACGATAGCTTGCGCATGTCGACGAGACGCTCGGCATCCAGCAGCCCACCGACGACGACGAGCGGAGGCCCCGACGGATCAGCCAGGAGCCGATCCATGGGAACGCTCTCGACCTCTGCCGTCTGCGAGAGGACGCCGACCTCGAACAGGTCAGCCTGTGCTTCGACGATGCGCGCTTTCATCGGAGCTCCAGCTTCGAGCGGATGAGCTTCATCTCCTTGAGCTCGCGAATCGCGTCGGCGTGGTCCGGGTGCTGGTCTTCGTCGTAGGAGCCGGCCTCCAGATCGCCGGAGATGTCGACCCACAGACCGAAGTGGACGTCCATGCCAGCGCCCTCGAAGAAGCCTGCGCCCTCCTGGGAGACCTGGCCGTTGAACGCCTCGTAGCACGCCTTCGTGGTCCCGAAGGTTGCAGCTGGCGTCGGCTCCGCTTTGGCCGGCTTCCCGTTCGACTTCAGGACCCGGTTGAGCGCGCGCAGTTCCTTCTGCCGGATCACCCGCCGGAGTCCCGTCTTGAGCTCGTCGAGCTTCTCGGTGACCTGCTGCGGGAGCCCCTGGACTCCTTGCGCGGTCGCGACGACCTCGGTCTCCAGGATCTTCAAGAGCTCGGTCTCCGCCACTTCGTCGATCAGCGATTGCACCTGCTGCTTCAGGCCTCCCTCCACGAGGCCGCGAAACTTCTGGACCTCGAGCTTGAGCGGGTCGAGCGAGGCCTGCACCGATTGCGGAGCGTCGGCCGTGAAGTCGCCCAGCGACTGCCACGCGGAGGCGGCGGCCTTGTAGTCCTTGACCGCCTTCGCCCACTGCTCATGGAGCTTCTTGAACTGCGCGAAGAAGCTACCGGGCCGCTCCTGGCTGATCAGGTCCTTCAGCGCGTCCATGCGCTTCCACGCGTGCTCGTACTGCGAGTTGACCAGGTACTGGTCGATCATCAGCGTGTACGACGCAACCGGGATCGTCGCCATCCGCGTCTGCGTGCCTGCCGCGGCGGGCCCTTTCACCGCGTTCTCGAACTCGGACTTGATGGCCTTGAGCGGCAGCGTGACCGGGGCGACGGGGAACGGGTGGCCCTCGGCCTCATCGAGCGTGCCCGCCTCGCCCAGCAGATGGTCGATCTCCTCGATCATCTCGTCCCGAGTCTCCAGGAACGTCTTCTTCAGCCACGCCAGGAAGGCGACGCGCTCCCACAGCGAGAGCGTCGAATACCGGGTCTCGTAGGACAGGATTCGCGCCGGTGAGCAGTCGAAGTCAAGCGTCTTCTCGCCGATCTCAAGCGGGCACACCCCGAGGATGCGCTCCTCGATGTCGAGGACCTGAGCGACGACCGTCTTCAGCGATTCCTCGGTCAGGCTGTCGATGTCGGCGGACAGGTGGTCCGGGCTCACCTGTTGGATCTGCTCTTCCGCCGTGACCAGCTGTTGCTTGGCCATGGGGTAGTTGTTGCTCAGCAGAATCCCGGCTTGGGTGGGGAACAGGTCGGTGAGCTTCTTGATCGAGTCCTTGCACTCCCCCTCGAGCCAGGTCGACGCCGACTGGCGGCGACTCTCGAGCATCGTCCGGTCGACGGCCTTGTAGAGGTCGTTCTTCTTGCGGACGAGCCCGATGCCGATGAGCACCTCGAGGATCTGCTCGAGCTGCTGCGGCGCCTTCATCTCGCTGTCGGGCACCGCGAAGAAGAAGCTGTTGACCAGCTTGCTCACCGCCGACTGTGTCTTGAGCTCTTGGAGGAGCGCGAAGAAGCACCGAGGCACCTTCGGAAGCAGGCTGCCGTCGGTCGTCAGCACGCCGAGGAGGTCGCCGTACTTCCACGCGGCCGGTGCATCGATGTTCTTCTTCGCCGCCTGCCGGCAGTTTTCGAACTCCACGTTGTTCAGGGGTCCACCGGCCGTGTCGACGGCTGCATCGAGCGAGCAGTCCTTCGCCAACATATAGCGGTAGCCCTTCGCAAAATCGGCCGTGTTGCCGGTCTTGCGGCTCCAGATGGGCGCGAGGAGGTAGCCGGTCTTGCGGAGGCCGTTCGCCCACTCTCGGCTCTTCGCTTGCCACTCGTCGCGGTAGGAACCCTCGAGCCCTTTCGCGACTTTGCTCAGGCGTGCCTCGTGAGCGTTGTAGGCGGAGCCCCGGCCCGAGTACTTGATTAGGAACTCCTCCTCCTGCGACACGAGGCGCCGCGTCAGGACGCAGCGGCGAAGGGCCGGCGACGCATCGAGCTGCTGCTCGAACGAGGCCACGTCCGCGCCTGCCGGGAACAGGACGAGGATCGGGTGGACCCGCTCGAGGCCGATGTAGGCGCGTAGCTTGTCGAGGGTCTCCTGCGCATCCAGGCAGTACACGATCGTGCTCCGACCATCCGGCGTGACCCGTAGCCCGTCAAGCGACGGCGAGCCGAACGCGGAGGTGAGCGCCTTGTGCGGAACGTCTTTGAGCCCCGAGACCTGCTTGGTGTCGTCGTCCCTGAGGTGGTCGTCGAGGAGCTTCGCGAGGCCGAGGCAGATGGCCGTCCCGCGCTTCGCCTGCGTCTGGCTGACGCCGCGAACATACTGGTCGAGCGGAGCCTCGTGCTTGCCGTCCTTGAAGAAGCGAACGCTCTCAGCCGCCGAGACCAGGAGCTTGTTGAACTCACGCCAGAGCCGGAACGACATCCCGATGAACCGGGTCCCGTCGACCCGGTACTCGGGCTTCGAGAAGACGCGGTGGAGCGACTCGGCCGCGAACTCGATGCCCTCGCGCGGGTAGAGCGCCGCGAGCTGCTCGCCCCACTGCTCGAGGTCGGTGTAGACGACGAAGTCACCAGCCGCACCCGGGGCTCCCCCGACCGCAACGGAGAAGGCGCGCAAGGCCTCGAGCAGTCCGACGACGGACACCTCGCAGTTCGGGGTGAAGTACGTGTCGGTCTTCCCTTCCTTCGCCTTGAAGCCGAACTCGGGGCGGGTCAGCTCGTTCGCGAGAGCGCGCTCGTCGATGTGAACCTGGAAGAGCTCCGCGAAGGCGTGCCCCCGGCCGGCGACCTCGTGGGCGAGCAGCGCATCGGCCATCTCCTCGGTCAACGCCGCCTTCGCCGCTCCGCCGACCGGAGCCGGCAGCTGGCCGTACACGAGCCGCTCCACCTCCTGCTTGGGGACCCCGTTCACCTTGCCGAGCAGGGGCAGGACGGCGTCGTCGTTGAATATGTGCTTGGCCCGGGCATCGGTCTTGGCGAAGTCCTTCAGGAGCTCCCACGCACTCGAGCCGTCGCCGCGCTCCATGTGCCGGGCGTGCGTCTCGTGGATGGACGCCATGATCACGTTCAGCCAGCCGAAGTTCCGGTTGGCCGAAAGGAACGCGCCCTCGAGCGTGCCCACCGGGTACTCGACGACGTGCGGGTCGACCAGGCTGCCCTTGATGTGGTCGACGTAGCTCTGCACGTCGGTCAGTTGGTTCGGCTCGATCGTGACCGAGCTCGCTCGGCGCAGGTTAGGACCGATGTGGATCTGGTCGCGCATGCCCACGCTGCACAGCAGCAGGAAGTTCACGTCCGGATGCTGGTTTCGCCAGTTCTCGTGCTTGATGACCTCCGAGACCATCAGGAGGTACTCGTCGTCGACCTTGGTCTGCGTGTCCTCACGCAGACCCCGCTTCAGGTCACCGGGCGTCTCGACCTCGTCGACGATGATCCAGAGGTGGTTCAGGCCAGCATCACGCAAGACCTTCTTCGCATCGCGGAGCCGGTCCTCGAACGCTCGGGTGTCGTCGTCGACGAGCGAGAGCGCCTTCAGGTTCACGCCCTTGGCCTGCATCGCCGCCTTGAGGTCCTCGTAGAGGTCCCGCGGCCCGCCAGCCGCGGGGTCGGCGTGCAACGTGTGCCGCAGGGCTTCGACCGCCAGGCGAACCACCCACGTCGCAGCGTCGAGCGCGTCGTCGCACACGGTGCTGTAGCGGATGTAGAGCGGCAGGACCCCATCCTGCAGCGCCGGCTCGAGCACACGCGGCTTCTTGTCCGGCTGATGGAAGGGCGGGATGACGTACTCGTTCTTGTTGAGCAGCCAATGGTCGACGCGGCCCGTCGCTTCCGCGATGAGCTCGTAGCCAAGCCGCGTCTTGCCCAGACCCCAGTCGCCGAACGCGATGAAGAAGCCGGCGATGTCGTTCGCGGCACCGTCCCAGAAGGACCGGCGGAACTGGTGGAGTGCGTTGAACACCTGGTTCTGGCCCACCATGGAGAAGGAAGGCGGATAGAGCGCCACCCCCTTGGCAGCCCACGGCTTGGTAATGGTCATCGGTCTGCTCCCTGCATCTCGCTGGATGAACCCGCGGGGGTCTGCTCCTCGGTCTCAACGTTCGTGGTCTTGTGGATGGGCGTGAACTCGATCCGGACGCGACGTGCACCGGGCTCGCCGAACAGCCCTCGTCCCATGCGGGGCTGTCCTGGGTGGCGATCGAGCACCCGCAGCTGGTCGTGGTACATCGCTGTCCGGATGTAGCTGTCGAGGATGGCGGCTCGATCCTCGTCCGACACCTGAAGGAGCTCGCCGAAGCGCTCGCCGAGCTGACTCACGATGAGAAAGCCCTCGGCGTCCGAACAATCGCGAAGTGCCCGCGTGAACGCCTCGTCATCGGTGAGCCGCACAGGCGCAGCTCCCTCGAATCCGAGCTCGACGAGGTCTTCAACCGCCAGCGCATCGGCGAGTCCGCCGGCGTCCAGGCTCCAGGTCGAGGGACCACCATCGAAGGCTCGGATGTGGAAGAACACGGCCAGGGCCTTCTTGAGCGCGGTCGGGAGGTCATTCGTCGAGGGCATTCCACCCTGGACGCCCTCCCAGACGACCGCCGCGGTTTCACCCAAAGCCGAAAGGTCAGCGCGCCAACGCGGCCCGAGGGCGAGCTCGGCGTTGTCGCGCAGCAGCGTGTTGAAGCCGGCGCAGTTGCGCTGTGCGATCCCAAGGACATCGCCCTCGGGCGACGTGAGCGACAACGCACCCGTGGGGATACCGCCCGGCGCCTCGACTCCCAGCTGCCAGCCCGAAAGGCAAAGCGCGATCACCAAGCGCGTGCGAGGGTCACGTCGAAGCAGCTGCTTCGCGAGGGCGCGAGCCCAGTCGACGTCAGCGTCCGCCTCGCGAAACGCCTTCCCCAGCGCGACGCCTTCCGCGGTGACCCGGAGGCCCTTGTCGACCCGCTCGAAGAGGCTGATCCCGTTGATGCGGTAGCGGGCGCCGCTGCGCTCCATCCCGTACGTGTTGATGACGCCGTCGGTCCCCTTGCCACGCGGCGCCCCGCCCTTGAACTCCATCGTGGGAGCGATGTCGAAGACCACGCGCTCGAGATCGGCCCGTGAATAGACGCGGCCTGGCTCGGCACGGGCCGCCGCCTCCGGGTACTCCTGGATGCGAGCCGCCTCGCTCCATAGAAACAGCTTGGGGAGCGCGATACGCACCAACGGTGTGTTCATGCCTGTCCTCCGTGGAGAGCCGCCAGGAACTGCGACAGGCGAACGCGGTAGGGCTTTTCGCCCCGGTTCTGCAGGTGTCCCGGATGAGCCTTGATCTTGGATTGGTAGTCGTCGGTCAGACGCAGCACGTCGCCGTCGCGCTCGAACACATCGAGCAGCTCGAGGTTCTTCAGCATCACGTGGACGGCGCTCGCCCAGAGCGAATCCTGGGTGCTGGCCCCCACCGGCCAGTAGCCGACCTGCTCGAGCATCGAGCGGACGTGGCGCCACAGAGGGCCCCGCCCGGCGCCGTCGAGCTCGAGATGCGCCACACCGCCACCGACGTGGATCAGCGCCGCCACATCGCCCGCCAGGCCGGCGAACAGGCGGTGAACCTCGAACTGAAGGAGCGCCGCCACGACGGGGTGTTGGAGGAGTCGCTCTGTGGCAGCCTCGCGACCGAGCGTGGCGGCAGGCTCCCACTCGCCGTGGCGACAGAGCGGTAGGCCAGCGACGACGTAGCTCCGGGCCACCACGTCAGTGCGCTCCATCTCGCCGATCAGCACCTGGCCGTCGTCAGCCAAGAGCAGCTCCACGGTGCTGAGGAACAACGGGCGCTTCCAGCTTCGACGGAGCTGCGTGCTGAGCGGCCCCTCCGACGACTTCGACGCCGCGTCGGCGCTCCAGGACTGCTGCTCCGAGAGGAACTCGGGCTCTCGAATCAGGTTCCCGATCACCTTCGGCGGAAGCTGAGCGAACAGGTCGAGTCGCTCCGAGGCCGCCACGTCACGCGGCTCGCGGATGGGCACGCTCAGGTAGGCGTGCGTCTTCTGATCGCCGCCGTGGGGCTGTGTCAGGTGCCAACGTCCAAACCGTGCCCAGACGTGCTCCTCGAGCTCCGGAATTGGCTCCGGGGCGTGTCGCCGGAGGTGCTCGCCCATGAAGCGCGCCGCAAGCCGGGTGGTGAACGTGGAGGGGCCCGCGTCTCCGTCGATGAGGTGAAGGAAGAGCGGGGTGGCCACGCGTGCCTCGGGACGACGCGCCAGCAGCGAGTCGAACCAGTCCCTCAGGTGCGCCTCATGCAGCCCGAGGTCTTCCAGATCGCCCGGCGTGAGCTCGCCGAAGGTGGCGAGATGCGCGAGCAGCCAGCGATTGCGGTCGAGGGGTGAGACCTGCTTCGCCTTCGTCGATGTCTTGGCCTTCGAGCCCTTCGGCGCGTCAGGCTTGTCGTGAATCGGCGGGGGATCGTCGCCCGGTCGGTAGAGGCGAAGGCGCGCCCAGTCGTCGTCGACGCGGAAGAGGAGGTCGTGCTCTGGCATCGCGCTGTAGTGGACGCGACTGCGGAAGTCAGTCGTGTACTTCTCGATTTGGCACTGAACGGTGATCGGTTTGAAGAGCGGGTAGTTCGCTGCGAACCAGCTTGTGATCTCGTCCCGGGAGTGCTCCTCGCCATCGGCGAACGTCTCGACGACGAAGCGCTTGAGCAGCTCGTTGCAGCTCTCGTCGTAGATCTTGCCGGCCCTGGCCCGCTTCATCGCCCATGTGAGGACCTCACGCGCCGGCTCGTGGGTCTCCTCGCTAGGCAGGAGCGGTCGCAACAGCTCCCACGCGTCAGCATGGACGGGGAAGTTGGTGCCGTTCGGCTGCCGGAGGATCATCAGGTTGGCCAGCCCCTTCCTGGCCGCGATAGTGGTCTTGAGGAGCGGGTTGCCGAGGAACCGCTTCTCGATCGCGAGCACGACGCGGGGCTTGGTCGTGGCTCCGCTGCTCGGATCCGCCCAGAATGCTGCATCGTCGCCATCGGACTTCCGATCCGCGACGCCCTCCACGACACGAGCCTGGGCGTAGATGCCCGCGTGATTGCCCGACATCCAGAGCAGGACGATGTCGCCAACGTGGATGCGGTCCTTGTATCGGTTGGTCAGGAACTGCATCCGGTCGAGGTGCTGGAGGGCCTCGAGGATCCGGTAGAACTTGGGATTGGCCTGGAAGATCCAGACCCTTGGTTCCTTCACGTCGGGCACGGCAGCGACCTCTCCGAGGTGACCTCAGTGATGGCGCCTTCGACGAGCTCGAACATCCCTTTGTCACCTCGAAGGAAACGGGCGTCCTGCGTCATGTCTCGATGCAGCGAAAACCACCGCGTCTTGCGATCGTCACTCACGGCGAACTCGTCCGAATGGAGCTCCGCCAGCGCCGCCCACACCTCGTCCCGGTAGTGAAAGGCCCGCCGCGGCTGGCTGCGCATCCAGTCGAATGCCAGGTCAACTTTGCGAGGCCTCATGCGGCACCTCCCTCCGACGCCCGCAGCGCGAGCTCCTCGAGCATGCGCTTCTGCAGCTCCTTGCCGGGCCGGAACACGGTGCGCAGGCGCGCCGCCATCAGTGACGACTGGTAGTCGTCGTCGAGCACCAGCAGCTCGTCCTGGTGGCGCAGGATTCGAAGCTCGAGGAGGTTCCGGAGCAGGTTGCCCATGAGCTCGTCGGAGACTCGGCCGTCGACGAGGCCGAAGGGTGCGTAGCCCTGCGCGCGAACGAGGTCGCCGAGCAGCTCGGCCACGCGGCCGACCCCGCGGGAGCCCACGAGCACCGAGACGTCGTGCAAGCCGCCAGACGCGGGCACGTAGAGTTCCACGGTGGGCATCGTCGACGCTGGCGAGCGCCAGGCACAGATGCCCAGGTGGATCACCGCGGCGTAGAACGGGTGCTCCACGACGGCATCACGGAGATGTTCCGGGAGCACTTCGTTGAGCGGCGCGTCCTCGTCGAACATGCGCTGGCCACGGGCATCGACGATCGGGGCGCCGCTCAGCACGCCGAAGCGCTGCGTGTTCCACGGCCGGGGCATAGAGGCGCTGCCAAGACCGAAGCCGTCCTCTCGATTGAGCGGCAGCGGACGCAGCACCGCAGCGGTCTCGACGGCGATGGGCAGCGCCACGCACGCGGGGCCGAAGCGCCGCAGCGTGAACTCGAAGAGTCCCTTCGGACGCGCGGAGTGTCCGAGTGCGTAGCTGTCCCAGCCGGCGAACGGCCGCGAACGCTCTGGAAGATCGACCAAGCGGGCCTCGAGCTCCGTGGGCGCGAGATCCACTAGGCGCTTGCCGCCCTCCAGAGGTGCGAGGAAGGCGTTGAGCTCGGCCAGCAGCGGCGCGAGGTCGCCTTTCGTCCACTCCTCGAGCTCCACGGTCATGCCCGCGCGGCCGGCATCGACCAGTCCCTCGACGAGGATGCTGAGCAGGTAGGCGCGGTACTCGGGGACCGCGAAGCACAGACGACGCCCGACCTGTTGTACGTCGCACTCGAGGAGGTGCACGAAGAGTGGCGTCAGGTGCCAGGCCACCGGACGACCGTGCTCATCCTGAATCGCCTCGAGGGCGCCTGCGTTCTCGAACACCGAGACCCACGGCCCAGCGCCGAGGTCCTCGGCCTCGTAGGCCGACACCTCGCCCCACTGGGCAAGATGCTCGAAGAGCGCGACCGCGTCGTTCGGGCGGGCGGGGAGACTCATGCCGCAGCCTCCATGACGAGTTGACAGGCCGCTCGCACGCTGTCTGCCGTGGCCCACCGGCGGAAGTTCGTCGCCCCCCGACGGGAACGCAGGACGACCCACTGCTCCGGCTTCTTCGGATCCTTCCCGATGCTCCAGTCCCAGCCCGACCATCCGTTGGCGGCGTACTGCTCACCGCAGGGAGTCAGCCTCCAGTCGGGCAATCGGAGCGCCTCGAGATCGCCGATCATCTCGGACGGCGTCTGGTAGCGGGCGACAGGGTCCGGCGAGACCGCCTTGTTGATGATGCGCGCCAGGCTCTTGGGCACGTACGGCTGCATCCGCCCGAAGGAGATCACGCCCTGGTTGGACGCGGCCCGGGTCAGTGCACGGTCGACCACCTTCTGTCTATCGAAATCGTCGACGCCGCCGCCCGACGCCTTTGCCAGGTCGCGAAGCTCCTTCCTCGCATCGCGGTCCAGGTAGGCGTCGTCGTTGTACGGCAGAGCGCCGTGCACCATCTCGAAGAGCAACAGGCCAACCTGGTAGAGGTCCGACCGCACGTCGTAGCGACTCGGCGTCGCCCACCCCTCGGCCGGCACGTAAAGCGCGCTGTGGCGCGAGGCGGTCACGCTCGCACTCGCATGATCCAGTCGCGCGACCGACCCGAAGTCGGTGATCTTCGGCCAGATGCGCCCGTGTCGCTGCGAGATCAGCACGTTCGCTGGCTTGATGTCCCGATGAACGAGGAGCGCCTGGTGAAGCTGCGCGAGCCCGTGGAGTATGCCGATCGCCGCGCAGATGGCCTCCATCATCGGGAGCGGCCCGCCGCTCAGCCGCGAGAGGATGCTGCCGCCGTCGACATACTCCATGGCAACGAGGACGAAGTCGTCGCCAAGGCGCTGCGCGTCGTGGACGCGCACGAGGTTACTTCCGTTGCCCTCTGTCCTGGTCGCCTCCACGAGCAGGCGCGGCTCCGCGAAGAGGTCGCCGCTCGGATCGGGGTAGAGGACCTTCAGGAACACCGGCAGGTCGAGGGGTACGTGATGCGCACGGAAGGCGTACGCGTTCGCGCCCTCGGTGTTCTCCGCCTCGAGCCTGTACTTCCCGGTCGCAGCGATGAGCTGCTGGACGTCCTGAAGTGTCGTGCTCATTCGTCGAGCCCCCACCACGCAACCAGCACCGCTTCTCGCCAAGTCTTCGGCTTAAAGTCCGCGCCGCCGTTCAATACGACCTCGGGAGAAGCAGACGCGATGGAGGCGAACCGCTTCTCCTGTGCGCGGAGAGATTGCGGCGCGACAAGGTTGACGGCCAACTCGAGTTCAGCGCCCACCAGCTGGACGATCCCCTCCGCCTTGACGCGCGAAGCCGACGGCCCTCGAAACTGTGAGGAGCCAGCCTGCAGCACGCAGATGCGCTCCGACTCCCTGCTCGGCTAGGAAGGTCGAGAGCAGCCGACGAAGGCTCAGCAGCGCGTGCCCCTCGCATGCGTCGGCGGGCAGCTTCTGTGACGTAGACGGAAGCGGCAGAATCCGGGGTAGAGCCCGGGTGCCATCCAGGAGCGCCCACTTGAAGTCGGTCGAGCTGGGAGCGATGCCGAGCACCTTCATGCGCCGTCCTCCACCAGCTCCGGAATGTCGTCGGCCGTCGGCACCTTGAGTGTCCCGGCGAGGATCGCCTCTACGTCGAGAGTTCCGTCGATCAAGGCTTCAACGTCGGCCTTTGCCTGCTCCATGAGGACCCTCGCCTCCTCGACAAGTCGGCATGAGGCCGCAAGGTCCCTCTCGAGCCGAGTGCAGGCCTGCGACGACAGCTTGGGGAATCGAAAACGAACAAAGTCGACAGAATACAGCTCTTTCTGTCGAATCCCTTTCGAATATCGGGTTGTTTGAAGCTGGCCAAGTGGCGAGTTCAGCATCCCGGCCACGAGGTGGGGGAACTTGAACTGCGGTCGCAGGGCGACTCGCGCGACGTGGCTGTTCACCGCTGCTGGGAGGTGGAACTCCTCAACCACGACCGTTTCGCCCAGCGGCGGGCCCGTGACGGTGTAGAGGAGTTCGCCAGCTTCGATCCGAGCGCGGGCGTTCCGTGAAAGCCAAGCGTCAGTAACGAGTCCACTCGCGCCGTTTCGGTCCAGCACGAACGGGTCCACGTGGGTAACCGTCAAAGCGGGGACGGTGCCGTCAGCGTCGTAGCTTGGCTGCACGCCCTTCACCGGCGCCTCCACCAACTCTGAGAGACGCCAACACGGCTGACCATCTAGCCATCGGTCCACGGCCAGAAAGCTTGGGCGGTAGAACTCCGGATCGAGGCGGTCCTCGAAGATGCGCGGCTTAACCGTGTGTGCGACCTGGCTTGTCGCCTTGCCCTGTAGTTCGGCCGGGCCCCGATTGCCCCAGGCCCAGCTCTGGGCCAGGAGCTCCATGGCCCGACTTCGCAGCTTGGCCGAATGGCTTCGACAACGCTCCGCGAGTTCGACCTTCGCGCCGATGTAGTCTTGGACGCCTCGTTCGGGAACGACCACCTTCGCAGCGCGCGTTTCCTCGATCCCGAGGTACTTGATCAGAGTTCCGATACCTTGACGCTTGAGCTGAAAGCTCCCGAAGCGAGAAAGGAAGAAGGCAGCTAGGTAGCTTCCCCGCACCTTGTCGGCAAGCACCTTCACGCCAATGATGTGTTGCGTGATGTTGCACTCTTGAATGTGGTCAGGAATCTTGGACAGTGCACCCAAGCGGCCTGCCTTCGCAAGGGCGAGGTCTCCCGGCTCAAGCTTCGAACGGTGGATATCCTCATGTACTTCGAGCGGGATCCGCGCGAGATCCGTCTCGTTTAGAAAAAGTTCTCCGATGTTCTGCACCCGGAGGAGCGGTACGCCGTTGGGGGTGTCGTACAGGGATGCGGGTAGCTTCGAGCCGAACGGGCCTGTGAAGAGCCGCCCCAGCTTGCCGAGCACAACGAGCTTATGGCCGGAATGGTCCAGCTGGTCCTCGAGCTCGGTGTACTCCTGCCGGTAGAACTCGGCGGCCAGTCGAGACGGACGAAGCTGTGCGGGGTTGACCCACACCGCAGAGGGGGTTGTCGTCACCGCCCCCCTCCCGAAGTCGTCACGTACGTCGACGAGATCGAGACGAGGTCGTTCCCACTTGGATCCGGGACCTCCGTCTTGCCCTTCTTCAAGTACCCGACGTGCTCGGCCACGGCCATGAAGACCGGCCCCTGCTTCTCGGCCGGGTGCCGCTTCTTCTGCAGATAGAGGAAGCTGGTCTTGGCGCCCGTGCCAGCGATGGAGAAGGTCTCGGTGGGCAGGCTCACGACTGCGCGCACGATCGCCTTGCCGCCGAGGAACTCGCCCGTCTCCTCATCCTGAGTCCCCATAAAGTACTCGCGGATGTAGGCGTCTCCCGAGTTGCAGAGGATGCCGTCGGGCACAACGATCAAGAGACGGCCGCCCGGCTTCAGGAGCTGAAGGTTGCGGTCGATGAACAGCGAGGCCGGGTCGGCCTTGGCGAGCTCCTTTCGCTTCTCCCGGTTCCCGGTGGTCCATGACCAGCCGAGCTCGAGTCCGCGCGCTTCGTCGCGCATGCGCGCCAGTCCGCGGGGGTCGTCGTACTTGCCGGAGCCGAACGGCGGGTTGGTCAAGATGACGTCGAACTTCCCGATGAGCCGATCGAGATGTGGGTCGACCAGCGAGTCGTCGACCTTCAGCAGCTGGCTGTGGTCCTCGCCGTACAGCAGCATGTTGATGCGAGCCTTCTGGATCGATCCCGCGGCCTGATCGGCGCCGAAGAAGCTGTGCCGCTTCATCTGCGAGAGCCAGCGCAGCTTGTCGTCGTCGGAGTGACCAACGTGGCGGTCGTCGAGCACGCGCCGCTTCACCTCGCGCAGCGCGCCGATGGGGAAGCGCCCAGTACCGCAACAAATGTCGCCCACGAGGAAGGCGGGGAGCGCGGCTTCCTCGTCGGTTTGAGGGTTCCAGCGCTCGCGTTGCCCGTCATCGCCCCGTCGGGCCCAGAGGTCCGCGTCGGGGATGTCGTGGAAGACCATGCGGGCCATGCACTCCACGACCTGGCTAGGCGTCAGGTAGGTCGCGAGCCCTTCGTCGCTCGCGTACCTGCCGCGAAGGAACACGTCGAAGGCCCAGCCCAGCAAGTCTTCGTGGATGAGGTGCGCCCGCATCTCGCGGGCTTTCTCGCCGTTGCCGAGGAGCTCGCGGTCGGGCACGGAGAGCCGGATGGGCTTGCCTTCACGATCGCGAAGCTCGAGGGCCTCGATGGCGCGGGCGAGGACCTCCGGATTCTCGAGACGCAGCGGCTCGTCGTACGAGAAGATCGTGTGCACCTCGCCAGTGATGTCGGTCGCCTTGTACTGCGGGAGGTTGTTGATCTCGCGGAAGGCGTCCTTGAGCTGGATGACCGCGTCCTTCTTGTGCTCCCGCACGTGGCCGGCCGAGTAGACGTCGGCGAACCGCTTGCCCTTCGCGGCTCCGCTCGTTAGCACATAACCGGGCGCCTTCTCGAGGTGGACCTTGAGGAAGAGCAACTTGCCGAGCTCGTCGATGGCGGCGTTGGTGGGCTTGACGCCGCCGCGCGAGTAGATGGCCTCGTGCAGCTGATCGAACTTCCGCTGGATTGCCCGGAAGTCGCCACGGTGGTACTCGGCCGAGACCTCCTGCACGAGTCGGGTGCGGGAGTCGGAGATCGGCCGGGCGACGGTCTTCCACTCGTCTCGGGCCGGCAGCGCCGAGACCTGCGCGTCCTTCTCGACGTCGAAGATGAAGTCGTTCTCGCCGTCCCACACCCAGACGAAGCGAAACGGCTTACCTGCGGCGGCGCCGAGGCCGGCCTTGAACTTCGCGTCGTCCTGCACGGCGGGCCGCGAGGCATCGCCGGGCTCGCCGCTGGCGACGAGGATGACGGGCTCGTCCTCGTCGAGCGCGACGAGCTCGGCGGTCGCCGACATGGATCCGTCGCCGAGCGGATCGAAGAGCGCGAAGTCGTCCTTGATCTGCTGGTAGCCGAGCTGCGAAAGCTTCTCCCGCGCGCCATCGCGGAGCGCGTTTGTGGTGTTCTTCCTCTTGACCATGGGTCCTCTCGCTACCGTCGCCGGTTGAAAATGTTGGTGCCCGCCACGACGAACTGCTCGGTGAGAAGCTCGCGCACCTTGTGCTCTGGCAAGTTGGTCTCGTGTGCCACCGCCCTCAACGCGCTCGCCAGCGGAGCACCGGGGCGGCCGTCAAAGAACTTCTCGACGGCAGTTCGTACGCGGCTGTCGTCGGTGATCGCCGTTCCCCGCGCCGCCCACATCTCGTTACCTGTCCGCTCGAGCGTCGGGTCGAGTCGCATCAGAAAGAGGGCCCGCTCGGCACCTCCCACCTCCGTGAGCTCGGGGACGGCCTCCGCAACGCGCTCGGGCGTCGCGGGACCGCGGGCGATCAGGAAGTCACGGATCTTCGAGGTGATTGGGCCGGTCATGCTTCCTCCTTGAGCGGGAGGCGCAGCTGGGCATCGGTCGCCTCGTCTCGCGAAGTGACCGTGCCCTGGCTGTAGTGGAAGCTCCAAGGCCGCAGGACACTCGCGACGACGCCTGGGGTCGACACGTCGCCGCCGGTCATGCGCATGACCTCCTCGCCGAGAACGCGCCCGCGAACCCCCTCGAGGATCACGTGAGGCTCGAAGCGAGAGCTGACGTAGCGGCGCCCGAGGCTGGTCGGGCGGGTCGCATCCTCCTCGATCAGCCGCGCCCAGCGCGCGGCCTCGAGGTAGTAGTGGACCTGGCGGAGGTACTTGAATCCGATCTTGTGCTGGAGCCACGTCGGGTTGTCTTCGCCGAGCACAACCATCTCGACCATGCGGTTCAGCAGAGGCAGTTGCGTGGATTGGGGTAGGACCCGATCGAGTGACGGCCTGTTGCCCCCCGGCACGACGGCAAAGCGGGACGCCGACCCGAGTGCCTGCGCGAGCACCTCGCGCCGCACGAGGCGACTCCAGCCCACGGGAGAGCTCAAGGTGGTCGCCATGGCGTTCACGACATCGCCTCGCAGAGGTAGTCGTCGGCAGCTTCGATGAGCGCGATCCGCGCCAGCAACGCCTCGCGACGACGCTGCATCGCTCGGGTGAGCCGAGTCTCGAAGTCCTCTCGCCAGACTTGACCCAGCACTGGGACGAGCAACTCGTCGAGGTCGCGCTTGTTGACGAAGCGCTGCACGGACCCGGACGAAAGCAGCCGGAGCTGCGTGCGAACGAGGGGATGGGCGAGCGCGACGGCGAAGACGCGGGGCGTCTCGTGGAAGCGGAGGGCGGTGAAGGTGGCGCTCCCGAGGAGCGGCTGCTCCTCGCGTCCGAGATCCTCGTCGAGGTAAGCGACCTGGTCGCCCGAGCCCGTCGTGCACAGCAGGACATCACCCACCTCGAGCCGCTGCCGCATGCGAGAGGACAGGTCGGAGAGGGGCCGAACCTCACCGCCCTCGACGAGGAAGGTGCTCTCGTTCACGTCGTCGGCCTGAACGGCGAAGACCTCCTCGTCATCGGCGAGGCCCCGAAGGCTGGTGCTGGCGGGCTTCGCCAGCTGGAGCAGCGACCGCATAGCCGACGCTGCTGCCGAAGAATGGCGGAACACGCGCCCGCGGTTGAACGGGACATCCCACCGGTCTGCCAGCTGCGATCGGAGAACCTCGATGGTGCTGCTTGGGGGTTTGACCCCGGAGACGCGGTGGTCGATCTCGGTGTGGATCGCCCTCACCACCGCGTTGAACTCGGCGCGGGCGCTCGCGGTCAGGTCGACGGCCCGCTGGTACTGCAACCCGAGCGACTCCTGCAGGCTGCGCGGGGGCAGCGGGATCGGGAGGCGCGCGATGTCCGAGAGGCGAAGGCGCGGCAGCGCCGACGAGTCACCGCGGTACGCGAGGTCACGCAGGATCAGGTTCAGCGTGGGCGTGCAGAACACGGCGGCCAGGTACTCGGGCAAGACCGCCGGCCGGGGCCGGATGATGGTTAGCTCCGCCGACACGGCGAGCTCTGCAGGCATCCCCGACTGGACCGCGGCCGCACGAAACGGCTGGGCTGCCCGCGTGAACAGGACGTCGTTCTCCTGGACATTGACCCACTTGGCGGCGGTGCCGTCGACGTGGGTCATGCCGCTCAAGTCCAGCTCGCAGGGCCGCACGTTGTTCAAGCGGAGCATCCGTATCCCCGATGCAGCCGAAGGCAGTCGAGCCCCGTCGTGGATGGACTCAACGATGTCCTCGAGGCGAACGTGTCGACTGCCCTCCGAGCTCATCGTAGACCGCACCAGCTCGCGCCCGAGGTAGAAGGCCGGGTCGAGGCGAACGTGCCGATTGCCGAGCTCGGTGCGGGAGAACGTGGCTACGCGCATGCGGCCGCCTCCCGTTCGAGGAAGTCGTCGAGCTTCGACCGCGCCGCGCCGATGTCGCCGCTGAGGTCGTGTGCCTCCACGTCGACCATGAGGATCGGGTAGTCGTCGGCGGGCGCCGGCTTGCGAAGCAACACGACGGAGCACTTCACCCCCGTGCCGCGGAAGCAGGTTCCGGCAGGCAGGCTGACGACCGCCAGCAGACGTGCGTGTTCGAGCAGCCACTCGCGGAAGTCCGCATGCCCAGCGCTCGAGAGCAGGCCTTCGGGCAAGACGGTGACGAGGAGAGCGCCATCGGCCATCGCCGCAAGCGCGTGCTCGATGAACAGCAGCTCTGCAGGCACGCGGCTGCGCGCCTTACCTCCGCGCTTCGACAGCTCGAACCGACCCAGCTGGGCTCCGCTCAGCTGGAGGCCGAACGGCGGAACGACTATCACGCCGTCGTAGGCCCCGTCGAGGTTCGACTGTAGGAAGTCAGCGAACACGCGCTCGACGCTTGGAAGCAGGCGCTCCAGCAGCGGCTCGAGTAGGCGCAGCTCGGCCGGAAGAAAGATCGTGCCCTCCGCGCCGAGGAGCGCGGCGATCTCCGCCCCGGCTCCGCCCGAGACCAGGAGACGACGAGCGCCGAGCTGATGTGCGCGCACCAAGGGCGCCACGCTCTCGGTCAGCCCGGAGAACTGGCCCTTGTCGGGAAGCAGTGAGGACAGCGCGACGACGAGACGGACCAACTCATCGGGCGCGTTCGGGCGGAGTCGAAAGCCGGCCAGGAGCGCAGCCGCCGTGCGGAGCGGTTCTACTGCGACCGACTCGTCACCACCGAGACGCGAGACGGGCACGCCGCCCGTGGGGCGGACGAGGTCCGGCCCGAAGACCTCATCGCCATCCAGGCGCGCGACCATCTGCGCGACGCCCAGCTTCGCCGCATCACCGTGATGGGCGGCCGCGCGAATCAACTGCCCCCAGGTGCCGAGGACTCCTGCCGACGGGAAGTGGCTGCGGTCGGCGACGGGCAGTGCCCGCAGGGGGACGAGCCCCTCCTGCTCGCGAGCGTAGAACGACGGATAGCTGCCGCCGTCGACGATCACAAATGTGTAACCCTCGCCCGCGAGGAGCTCGAGGTAGCGGTCGGACACATAGCCGCGCTTAGGGCGAAGCAGCACACCGCGCCCGCCGCCGAGCACGAACTCCCCAGCGAGCGCCAGCCGTCCAATGGCCGGCTGCGCGGCGCCGGTGACGTCGATCCCGAGGCTGCTGAGATAGGTGTTTGCGTCCAAGACCATCTCTCTGTCACGCGCTCACGCGCCCATTGCTACTCGAAGAGTAGTCAGGACGGGAAGCGCCGTCAAGAGTTATCACGCGCTCACGTTCCCAATGGCTTCAGCGGGGGCCCCTCGCCGTAGCGTCTGGGCATCGTCGGACTTCAAGCCGCCGCCCAGGCCGGTCCCGACCCGGTACAGGTACCGGCCGGGGTCGGCGACCGGCGTTCGCAGCGCGCTCGCGGAGGACGGCGTCGCGTGTCGGCCGTCCGGTCGGGCAGGACCTCGATCGGCCGACTGGTGGAAATGTCGATCAGGACCGTGCCGTATACCCTGCCGCGGCGTAGCGCGAAGTCGTCCACCCCAAGCACCCGCGGGTCGTTCTGGACCGTAGGCGGATCAGCCTGATCAGCGAGCTGATTCCATCCTCATCGGTCCTGGTGATGGAGGGTGAGGATGGCCTGCACGATGGCGGTTAGGCGGCCGGGTGAGCAGCGGGCCTTTCGCAAGATGTGCCATCCCTTGATCGCGGCGGCGCCTCGCTCGCCCAGGGCGCGGACCTTGGCGTGGTGCCGGTTGAACAGCTTCTTGCGCTTGTAGGGGGTGCCGACCGCGCCGCCGGCGCCAACGTACCCCTTGTCGGCGTAGCAGGCGATCGCCCGGTCGGTCAGAGCGTCGATGATGCCGTGCTCACGGGCGGCGGTCAGATCGTGGGTGGACCCCGGTAGGGCCGGCGACGCCCAGATCAGTTCGCCGTGCGGGTCGGTGAGGAACTGGACGTTCATGCCATGGCGGCGGTGTTTGCCCGAGTAGTGGAGCCGGTCGCCTGCGCCCGACAGCCGGTCGGTGGCCACCAGCGTGCCGTCCAGGATGACGTACGCCTTGCGCTGTGCGATCCGCATGGCCTGCCGCAGGTCGGGAGCCAGATCGGCGAGCAGTTCGATCACCTCGGTGACGTAGCGGTGCGCGGTCGCGGCCCCGACGCCGAACGCCGCCGCCAGACCGGCGAAGGTCTCGTTGCGACGCAGGTGCACCAGAACCAGCAGCGCCTGGCGGCCTGGCGGCAACCGCCGCCACCGCGACCCGACCCGGCGCCGATGCCTGCGGATCAGATCGGCCACGAACCTGCGGGCCGAGCGAGACAGATCGAGGGCAGCGCGATAGAACAGCATCGGAGCTCCTGGTGGTCAAGATCTTCGCAAATCTCGATCTACCAGGAGCTCTCTCGTTGTCGCTCACGCCGCGCGGGACACAACCGGCCCGTGACCTGCGGACTCAGGTTGGAATTTCCTCACTGGCGGCAAGCGCGGACCAAACCAGTACTTGTCGGAGAGCGGAACGTGGGATGTACGGGCCGAGTGAAGTCTCGCCGGGGGCGTAGCGCTGGTCTGGCTCTTCGGTTTGCCACCGCCGTAGTCCTTCGATAGCTCGCCCGAGCGTGGCGGCCGCGTGGTCGGACACCGCGGTCCCGCAGAGTTCGACAGAGCGCAGGCTGGCTCAGTCTGGGGTGCCTCCGTAGACCATAAAACTCACCAGATCGGCGCTGCCGCTGAAACGCCATGGGGACTGCTGCGCATTGCCTGGTGCTGAGAGCTCGATATCTTGGAGGAGCCGACGGAACATACGTGGGCTGAAGTGCCAGGCGCCTTGCCTCTCAGGATTGGGGTCGATCTGGATGGGAGGGCAGTCCCCGTGGCTGCCATACTGGTAGTAGCCAGCGAAGAACAGGTCCCAGCTTTCGCCGGTGAGCTCGTCCCAGAAGGCCCGATTGGTTTGTAGGTCGCTGATCACCAAGCTGGCGGGCTCAGCGAACACGATGGAGACCAGTCGATCCCTCAGCGGATAGGAATCCGCAAAGACCTCCGCCCTACGGCGCACGTCCTTCAGAGTTGGCGCGGTAAGCACGTTCGATATCCCTCTCGTTCGTTGGGTCACGCTTCGGGCGTCGACGGTTAGATCTCATCATCATCCTCGGATGCGTCCGGGCCGCGCAGGCCACGGATGGTGCCGGGCGCCAGGTCAGGCAGGGCGAAGGTGTAGGCGCCGTGGACGCCGAGGTGGGAGTGGACGAACGGCGACAGCCGGGCCATGTCCTCATCCCGCACCGGGTAACCCTGGGCCCTGAGCTGGCGTCCGGCGCTGTCCAGGTAGACGGTCGTCCAAAGGGCCGCGCAGTTCAGGACGAGGCCGAGCGCGCCGAGTTGGTTCTCATTCCTGGTCATAGGTCCGCTCGATGAAGAACGGCATCGTGGTACGGGTGGGATCACGCGGATTCATCTCCTGACGTGGGTTCTGACGTGGGCGCCTGGACAGCGCGAGGGCGTCCCTTGGCCTCAGGGACGTGCCTGCAAAGGGTGGGAGCGGCTGACGTCCAGCAGCCGACCGATCGAGGACACCGATTCGTCCGGCCAGGCGAGCAGGGCGCGGACCTGGCGAACCTGATCGGGGGCGGGCGCCGGCGGGCGGCCGAGGCGCTGCCCGCGCGGCCACACGAAACACCTGCCCGGCCCGCCGGACGAGGGGCGGCTGCCACACTAGACTCTTCGAACATGGATGCGTCGATCCAGAGCCTGCTTGCGCGATTGATGACAGGGCCGGCGATGCTGCTCCTGGGCCAACGGTCGGGCTCGCATGAACAACCTGAGATTCCGGTTCCCGACCCGCTGTCGTCGCGGCGCGATCTCGAGACGGCATTCTTGGCGGTCGACCAGCGGGTGCAGAGCGAGCGCGTTCCCGAATGGCTCGTCGAGTCTGCCGACTATCCGTGGAACGGGATCTTCACCTCACGGATCGACAGAGCCGTTCAGAAGGTTTTTACCCGAAGCTGGCGGCGTGTCGTCCCAACGACCGTGGCTCAGCTTGGCCGAAATCCCCGGAGTGCGACTGAGTTGCAGCTTCGGTTTCTGTTCGGCGGTCTGGGGCTACCCGATGACGAGCGGCCACCACTCGACGTCATCGAGGAGGCCGAGGCCCGTTCGAAGGCGATGGAGACGCTGCGCACCGTCGCCGACTCATTGATCACGCCCCGCGGCGTCCTAGTTATCGAGGGGTACGGGACCGGCGACTGGCTGTCCACCCGAGAGTTGTTCGCCTTCCTCGGACGGCTTCAACCTGGGCAGGCCCATCTGTTCTCAGCGTCACCCGAGGTGCTCGAGGACCCCTTCGTCACGGCGGCGTTGGGGCGAGGCACGCTCATCGCGCACACCGGGACGTTCGCCGCAGCGCTCAAAGAACTGGAAGAGTCCGGGCGATTTCAGCGGGAGTCGGCAGGCAGAGGCGGCGCCGCACGCAGGCTAATCGCGGTCGAGGACGGATTCGCCGAGATCGACGTCAGCACCTGGAACCGGGTCATCGGCGCGGCCCGGCCGGTCGACGTCGAACTACTGACCCCCTTCGCCAAAGCCTCTCAGGCCGTGACCTACCAGCGGTTCAGGACCTTCCTCGGCGCGAGCGAGGGTGCGCCGCCGTGGCGGGCGATCGCCAGCGGGTTCAGTTTCGCACGGGACTTCCAGGCAGACCTACTGGAGAAGGTCCAGACGGCGCTCGCCGAGCTGGTCGCGCAGGAGCCGCTTGTCGTCGCCGGGCAGACGGCCACTGGGAAGTCCATCGCCCTCTGCGACCTGGCCCTGAGAGTCGCGCGTTCCGGCAAGGCCGCCGTTCTCCATCGCTCCCGGCGCGGCGACCGTCCCTCGCTCGCCGAGATCGAGGCCTTCGCCACCTGGGCGGATGAGAATCACGGTCTCCCCACGCTTTTCGTTTGGGACGGCATGGTGGAAACCGATGAGTACTACACGCTGCAGCGGCAGTTGCGCTCGCGCGGTCAGCGGGTCCTCATTGTCGGAAGTACCTACTACATCCGGGAACGCACGTCCGGGATTATCAGGGTTGAGGCGGCGCTGAGCCCGCGGGAGCTCCGCGAGATCAGGAGATGGTTGCTGGAGTACGGCGTGCACGTCCCCTCGGACCTCGGGACCTCGCTCGACTCCTCCTTCCTCGCGCTGCTCTACCGCGTCCTCCCGGAGACCGAACGGAGCCTACGGCGCGGTCTGGCGCTGGAGATGAGGACCGCAGAGAACAGGCTGGAGAAGCTCGCCCGGATGCGTCCGTCGGAGGACCCCGGGACCCGGTTGACGAGCGTCGCGCAGGCGCTGAAGGACGCGGGTTTCGAGTTCGACACCGTTGCGCCCTCCGATCGGCCGCATGCCGAGCTGAAGACATTGTCGTTCGAGGAGCGGAGTTCGACGGAACGCTTCACGTCAATAACTCTGGTCGCGGGCCGGCGCGGTCTGCTGATCCCGTTGGAACTCGTGCTCAGAGTGCTCGGCGCGGCGGGCATGGGACGTGTGGTCGAGCTGGTCAAGGACTTCGACATCTTCCGCTGGGAGGCGGACGAGGCGGGCAACGAGGTGATCGGTGCGCGGACTCAGCTGGAGGCCGAGCTGATGGCGCGCGAGGACCTAAGCGTCGGTGCGGAGGTCGAGACCGCCTCACAAATGATCCTCAATCTTCGTCCGTCCCCCACACGGTCTGGCGGGCCTGAGGTCCAGTTCGCCGTCGATCTCATGGAGACGATGGGGCCGCAGTCCCGTGGCACGTCGCGGTACTCCCAGCACTATCTAAACCTGGCCACTTCGTTCCGCGACCTACGGGAGAGCATGTCCTGGACTCACCACCGGCTCGTGCTTTTGGAGGTCAACCTCACCCGCGAGCACGTGCTGAAGGTGCAGAAGAACGGTAGGAGCGGCGGACCGGAGCGGATCGCTCTTCTACAGGAGATGCAGCACTTGCTGGAGGACACCCTCGAAGAAGCCGACATTGCCCCCCGTTCTCGGCTCAACCTCTTGGTCGAGCTGGCGAGCACGATGGGCGCTCAGGTTTTTGAGCTAGCGGGCATGAAGGAAGACCTCGATGCGGACACGATCGTCAGCCTGATGGAGGAGGTCACCCGCGCGGTACTCGCAGCCCGCGCGCTGGATCCTGAGAGTGTCTACCCGGTGGACGTGGTTGCCTGGGCAACCCCGAAAGCTTTGAGTACGCAACTGCTGCCGGACACGGTCAAGGTCGATCTACTGGCGAACATGCAGGCATCCCTGGATTCCATCGACGCCGACTCGTTGAGCCCCAACCAGCGGGCGAAGTACAGCCTGCGCCAGACGGAGATGGCGCGACTGCTCGGCAACCCTGCCCTGGAAGCCCGACATCTTCAGGCGCTGATGGACAACGAGGACCCGGCCGCCTACTACTTCCTCGCCCGAAAGGCGGCGGAAGAGGGCGACGAGGGCAAACGAGTGGCGATCGACAGTTTGAAGCAGGCCCCCAAGGAGGTCAGGGCCGACTGGCGATGCTCCCGTCTCCTCCTCAATCTCTTCTGGCAGCTGAAGACCGGTAAGGACTTCCTCCGTGGAGAGCGTGAGGTCCTGGCGTTTGGGCTCGAGGACTGGAATGAGTGCCTGGCGATCGCCGACGTAGTACCGACTTCGGCCGACTTCGACCGGTACCGGCTCGACTTCCTCCGTGGCCTCAGCCTCTTCCATCTCGGCTCGTTCAAGGCCTCCGACGCCGTCTTCCAACAGCTCGACCGGGAGTCTCAGGATCTCTCGTCCCGGGTCGTCGCGACCTATCTGGCTTCGACACCCGAGGGGAAAGCAGCCGTCTATACGGGAAGGGTCACCTGGGCGACGCCCGATGGGCGGCGCGGCAAAGCCTGGGTCGACCAACTGAGCACCGAGGTGGCCTTCATCCCCCAGCGGTTCTCGGTCACGGACTTCCGGAGGAAGAACGACGTGCTTCCCAGCTTCCATATCGCCTTCAACATGCGCGGTGCGCTCGCAGACCCGATACGGAAGATCCGCCGCAGCGAAAGATAGGTACCTCATGCTCAGCGCGCTGACGGGCCTACAGAAACGCTGTGAGACCCTGTCAATTCACCGGAATAACGCCACAGGCGTCCCGCTGGCCGTCGTCGTGCCCAGTGAATGGCCCACCGGCATGGCGGGCAGAGCCGAATTCCGAGAACTCGTCACAGTGCTCTACAAGCTCTGGCGCGAGCAGTGGAAGACAGATGTCGGATTCCTTCTCAGCGGGACGGACCGGAAGTCTGCGGGACAGGTCTTCGGGCAGTCGCTGCAGGGATTGAGGACCGCTCTGGAGCATGCCAACGTCAAGACCCCAGAGCGGAATGGGCAGTGGTATGAGGACGCATGCGGCACGGGGGAGCCGGCCGGTCCGGAGGAGTGGCTGAAGTGCTTCCTTGCGCTGATCGAGCAGGCTGAAGCGGCGCTCGACCAACTACTTCGGCAGGCGGCCAGGGCGCGCATGGACTCGAAATACGCCGCCCGCTGGAAGACCGAGGTCAGCCTCGACATTGATGCGGTAGTGCGCACGGTGGTGAGTGACCTCGGACTGAGCTTCAACACCTTCAGACTTGATCGTTTCGCGCGCGAGATCGAGCACCGCCGGTCAATCTTGAAACCCGCTCCCAGTCCAGAGCACGTGCAGGAGATCGCCGAGTGCGTGATCGTGCAGCACCTCGCCCCCTTGCCCGGTGGATACTCTGCGGTCCTCGACCAGCTTGATCTGTTCGGAAACCCGGACGCTGCGGTGGCGCTCCGGCTCGCACACGCGATCGCGGAGGTCTCGGGCGCGAAAGGTGAGCCGCTGCTAAAGCTCATCGAGACGGTATGGTCGACCCTCCGTCCGGAGCCGACTCCGGGGGTCAAATAAACTGCTGGCCCCCGTTGCCCACACTAAGCCCCACAGCAGAGACTGCTTGATTCCCCGGTTTCCGGACTTGATTGTTGAGAATGCAAGCTTGGCGACATCAAGGGAGATCCCACGACATTGCACACGGACGACGCGCCCCGGTACCCCCGGTAGCCGGATGGCCCGTGGACGTCGCCTGCGTGGTCTGCTCCGCGCGTCCGATGGCCAGAACTGTCGGACTTGGCACCTACCATAACGTTGGACTTGTTGCTTCGTCGAACCGAAAGAATCAACTCGCCGGGGACAAGACCGGGACGACTGGTCCAGTGCGAACACCGGCTTCGGGCACCCGTGAATGGGCCGAACAATTCCCATGTCGGCTCGTCGTCTGCTCTGCGGTTCCGAAACGAGTTGGCACGGAGTGGAATGTAGCGGCACCGGGATGGTGCCAAGTGCGAACGAAGCAGTACAGTCTGATACTGAAGGCACTGCGCTGATATTAGAGCTCCAGACTTTTATCCGCAGGTTGTGCATCAGCGCTCCAGTGCCCAATAGTCCATGCCTACGCCATGGCTCGTGGAGGATCACGTCGCTCACGCCACCATGTTGGCTCGCAATGTCTCCGCCAGCCTGGCCCTCCGATCGTTCGACAAAGAGCCAGCGTGGTCGGCAAGGGGCGTCGGTAGGGTCTCGTGCGGTCGGATCTGAGCATTCGGCAACACGCGGTTACGGGATCGGGAAGTGGGATGGGATGGTTAGGCGGGCGTTGGGTGGGGTGGGGGGTGGAGCCGGTCTGGGGTGGATCCCGTAGGGGGTACCACGCAGATCCGCGCGCTCCCGTCGCGCCGCCGCGAGACCGGTTCAGGGGTGCGCCCCAGATCGGCCCTTCCCGACGGAAGCTGATCCAGCGGTTCAGGGCGCGGACGTGGGGGTGCCGTGCTCCGGGGTTCCCGTAGCTTGGCCTGTGCGGCTTCGAGGTCAGCAGCGATCCGGGCGGCGCGTTCGTTGATGTTCCGGACGAACGCCTGGCTGGGGTCGTCCAGTAGCGCTGCGCCGCCCAGTGGGGTGATCTGGCCCGCCCGGACGGTCTCAGACGCTGGGCCC